>NZ_JBHXLO010000003.1:249532-384390 GCF_042721395.1 Lentzea sp. NPDC058450 | reverse complement strand
CCTCGGCCAGGACGCCCTTGTGGGGGGGCCTCCCCGCCCTCGGTGTATCGTTGGTGGGGGTTTCAGGCTCCGGGCAGTTCCGGGGCGGGCCGCCGCCACCCGGCGGGCACGGCCCCCACGCTCGTACGTGCGGTCTACCGCGGCTTGGCCTGCTTCGCCGCTTCGACCTCCTCCTCGGTGATGACTCCGGCGGCGATCGCCTCCTCGACGGTGGCCGCGCATCGCTTGGCGTGAGCGGGCGTGTCCTTGTGCCCGCGGCTCAAGAACTTCAAGCACACCTTCAGAAACGCCGCGGAAGCGTCTGTCCAAGCCGGTCGCTTGGGCGGCTCGGGTTTCGCCTGCGTGGTGACCGCGGGTTCTGGCTTCGCTGACGACGTGGCCGTGGTGGGTGTTGTTCCCTGCGTGGGCGATGCCGCCGGTCGAGGCGCCTGAGCCGGTGTGGTGGTCGCAGGCGCCGGGAGTGCCGCGACGGTCTCGGCGGCGGGCTTCGGAGCGGCCGGTGCGGCGGCGGGCGCCGGCGGGCGGGCCGTCTGGTCGACCACGTGGCCGACCAGCGCTGCCGGCACCACGCGCGTACCCGTCGCATAGGCCTCACTCCACGCGATCACCGTCCGCACGTACGACTCGGAGTGGTTGTAGCGGAACACGGCCGCCCGCAGGTCTCCAGGACGAGACAGGTCCATTCCGCCGGAACACAGGTACTTCGCCGCCGACGCGGCCGCGTCGAACACGTTGTGCGGGCTGACGATCCGGTCTCCGTTGCCGTCCGTGCCGTAATGGGCCCACGTGCCGGGAATGAACTGCATCGGCCCCACCGCACGATCCCAGGCGGCGTCGCCGTCCCAGCGCCCACCGTCGGTGTCCCGGATGGCCGCGATGCCAGGCCCGCCCGAGAGCACCGGCCCGAGGATCGCCGGACTGGTCGTGCCCGCGGCGTCGGCCCGGCCACCGCGAGCGTGGCCGGACTCGATGCGGCCGATCGACGCCAGCAGGTGCCACGGCAGGTTGCACCGCGACGACGTCTTCGCCATGAGTTCGGCGGCGGCCTGGTAGGCGGCGAGCACGTTGGCCGGGATGCCCTGGGAGCCGGCGACCGGTGTGAGGAGCGGGCCGAAGACCGGTGAGGACCTGGTCGGCGTCGAGGCGGCCGCGAGCGCGATCGCCCCCGGCGCGGGCCGTTCGGTGATGGGGGCCAGGTTCGGCATGCGTTCGGAGCGGTCGAACCAGTCCGCCGAACTCAATGCCGTGCGTGGCCCTTCGTCGGGCGACCGGGGAACCTCGGTCTCGGCGGCGGGGTGTTCCAGCGTGCTTGCGCCCGCCGCGGTCAGCACCGTCAACGCGAGAGCGAGTCCCACCGTTCTCGGCGAATGCTGACGTGAATGGGATTTGCGAAACACTTGCACTCCCTGTCGTGGCCAGAACGAGCAAACGTTCGTGCTTCATTCATTTACCAGCGGTCCGCAGGTGACCGCAGCAGGAAGGCGTCTGAATCCCTCGGAGGAGTGGTCTGATGGACCTCGTCGTCGTCGCTTTCGAGTCGCGGAAGGATTCCTCATGTGGCAGGCCGAACGCCATTTTTCCGCATCGGATAGGAAGGCCCTGCTTTGTTGTCCACTCTTATCTCCAGGACCTAACGCGGGTAGCCCGCCGTCAGTGCGACAGTGACCGCGGTGATGGCTTGGGTTGCCGCGCCGGGACTTCGGGCCACCAGGATTCGGCGGACCTCGCGTGGGGCGCCCTCGACGCGCAGGGTGATGACGTCGGGAGGTAGTACGGCCGTCATCGGGTCCGGGACGGTGGTGATGCCGAAACCACCGGCGACCAGGTGGAGCTTCGTCAGCCAGTCCTTCGTGCCGTGGGCCACTCGGGCACGGCCTGGCAGGCCCGGCCACACCCCGAGTTGTGGCTCGGAACTCGGGGAAGGCGTGGAGATCCATGAGGCGTCGAGGAGTTCGTCGACGTGCACTGAGGTGCGGCCGGCGAACTGGCCGTTCGCAGAAGCCGCCACGAGGAGTTCCACGTCCTGCACGGTCGTGAGGTGCAGGCCCGGCGACTCGCCGTCCGGCGGCCGGTGCGGCGGGCGGGACGTCAGCACGGCGAGGTCGATCGAACCGCTGCGCAGCGCTCGGACCAGGGCGGGTGTGGTGCCTTCGCGGGTGGTGACCTGGATCCAGGGTGCCGTCGCGGCGAGGCGGTCGAGGGCCGCGGTCAGGAGTACCGGGCCCGCGCTCGGGACCACGCCGAGTCTCACCCGCGCGGTGCCCGGTTCGCCCGCGAGGTCGCGGCTTGCCGCGTCGACCGAGGCCAGGATCGTGCGGGCGTAGCGCAGCAGGGTGAGTCCTTGTGAGGTCAGCCGTACGCCGTCGGGTCGTCGTTCGAAGAGCGTGGCGCCCGCGCTGCGTTCGAGGGCGATCGCCTGACGGGAGACTGCGGACTGCGTGTACCCCAGTTCCGCGGCGGCCGCGGTGAAACTGCCCGACTCGGCGATCTGGCACAGCACCCGCAGATTCGTGCTCGACAGGTCCATGCCTACTACGCATAGCAGAGATGTCTGATCTTCGCTTCCCGCATGGAGAGTCCCGACCTAGCTTCGAGGTACAGACCTGAAGGAGTTCCTGACATGCGAGCAGCGACGTTGACCACCCTCGGCCACCCGCTCACCGTGCACGACGTGCCAGACCCACGAGCCGGAGGCGGCGAGGTGCTGGTGGAGGTTCTCGCGACGTCCGTCCCTCCCTACGCGAACGAGGTCTTCAGCGGAGAACGGCGCTACCCGATCGAGCTGCCGATCATCCCCGGAGTCGGCGGCGTCGGCCGTGTGGTGTTGGCGGGACCGGACGCGACGAAGCTGAAGGCGGGCGATCTGGTGTGGTGCGACTCGACCGTGCGCGCCCGCGATGACGCGCTGACGCCGGACATCGCCTTGCAGGGCTGGAGTTCACGCGGCGAAGGCGGCGCACAGCTGGCACGGCATCTGCACGACGGTGCCTTCGCCGAACTCATGCGCGTCCCCACGGAGAACGCCTACCCGCTGCCGGTGACCGCCGATCCGGTGCGCTGGTCCGCGTTGACCGCCTACACCATCCCGTACGGCGGGTTGCTGGCCGGCGCGCTCGAAGCCGGTGAGACGGTGCTGGTCAGCGGAGCGACCGGCAACCTCGGAAGCGCCGCCGTGGCCGTCGCGCTCGCGATGGGAGCCGGGCGTGTGGTGGCCCCCGGCCGCAACCGCGCCACCCTGGACCTGCTCGCCGACCGCTTCGGTGCGCGGGTGGCACCGGTCGAGCTGACCGGCGACGAAGATGCCGACCGCACCGCCCTGATCGCCGCGGCCGGCGGCCCGATCGACCTGGTGCTCGATCTCCTGCCACCGCAGGCACCCAGTACAGCGGCCCGCGCGGCGGCCATGACCGTGCGCGAGTACGGCCGGGTCGTGCTGATGGGAGGCGTCGGCATGCTCGGCGGCGAGGACTTCGCCCTGCCGTACCCCTGGATCATGCGCAACTCGGTGACCGTGCGAGGACAGTGGATGTACCCGCGCAGGGCGAACGTCGGCATGATCCGCCTCATCGCCTCGGGCGCCCTGGACCTCACGGCCGAGCGCATCACCCGGTTCGGGCTCGACCGGATCAACGAGGCACTCGCGCACGCCGCCGCGAACGGCGGCCCCTTCGACCGCACCGTCCTCGTTCCGAAGGCCTGAGAAGCCGATCTCGGGCACCGCGCTCGTGTGGATGTCGATGTTGCCGGCGAGCTGCTACTTGAGGATGCTGCCGCCGTCGAGGACGGCCACGTTTCCGGTGACGTAGTCCTGGTCCATCAAGCTCACGTAGGCGCGTGCGACGTCCTCTGCATCGGCTACGCGGCCCAGCAGTGTGCCGCCACCGGCCATGGTGAAGAGGCCTTCGCGTGCCTCCTCGGGCATGCCCGCCCACAGCGGCGTGCGCACGACTCCCGGCGCCACGACGTTGACGCGGATCGGGGCGAGTTCGACGGCGAGTGAGACGGCGGCCGCGTTGACCGCCGCGCTGACCGTGGTGCCGAGCAGCTTGCCGGCTCCGCCGCGGAACGCCGCCGCGCCACTGGTCAACGTCACGGAGCCCGAGGGGTTCAGGGTCGGCAGCGCGCTGCGGACGGTGTCCAGGGCGCGGAAGAGGCGGATGTCGAAGAACTTCTGGGCCTGCAACGGGTCGTAGTCCGCGATCACGCCGCGGACGAGGGCGTCACCGGCGGTGTAGACGAGGTGGTCGAACGGGCCGATCTCGGTGAAGAACGCCGCCAGTGAGCCGGGGGACGTCACGTCGACCTGCAGTCCGCGGGCGCCTTCCGGCAGGTCGCCGAGGGCCTGCTGGACGGACTGCTCCGAGCGGGATCCGATGATCACCTGAGGTCCGGCGGCCGCGGCGGCCTGGGCGACGGCGAGGCCGATGCCGCTGGTGCCGCCGACGACGACGATTCGGTCCGAAGTGGAGAGAGCCACGATGTTCTTCCTTTCCCGGTAACTGCTTCCACCCTCCGTTCCGCGGGCCGCGGTGTCCAAGACCGGTTGCTCATCGCCTGATGCTTTGAAGGCATCAGCCGTCACGGAGCGCCGTCTGCGAACACGTCCTCGACGACTTCGGCGAGTGCCCGCAGGACGACGGAGTTCCGGCTGGACTCGAACACCAGGCAGACGGCCGCCGGGGGAAGGTCCGCGACGTGAACGAACGCGAGGTCGGGCCGGCGGTAGTAGCGAGCGGTGGACTCCGGAACGACCACCACGCCCCGGCCCGCGGCGACGGACTCCAGCTTCTCCTCGACCGTCGGTGACATCGCGGCCGTCCCGTCAGGGGGCGGTGCGGGAAGCACCACCCTGCCCGGCCAGCCCGGAACAGCCTCGACCGGTTGCAGCAACAGGTCTCCGGCCAGATCGGCGAGCCGCAGTTCGCCCCGGCCGGCTCGGTGGTCCTCGCTCGGCAGGACGATCGCGCGGTGTTCGGCGTGCAGTTCGACGACCGTCATGCCCTCGTCGTCGAACGGCCGTTGCGCGAAGCTCGCGTCGAACCGGCCTTCCCGCACCCCGATGATCTGATCGGTCCACGAGCTCCGCACCACGTCTACGCGCAGACCGGGGAACCGCGTCTCCAGGGCACGCACCGCCGGGGTGAGGATGAGGCCGGGCATGAACCCGATGGTGATGTTCCGTCGTTCGCGCTCGGCCACCCGGATGCGCCGCTGCAGGACTTCGGCGGAGCGCAGCAGGTGGCGCGCCTCGTCGCGCAGGAGTTCTCCCGCGGGGGCCAGGCGAGTGCCTGTGCGTGACCGCTGGAACAGTTCCACGCCCAGCTCGCGTTCGAGTGTGGCGATCGACCGGCTGAGCGCTGGTTGTGCCATGTGCAGCAGTTCGGCCGCGCGGCCGTAGTTCAGCTCGTCGGCGAGCACGAGGAAGTACCTCAGCCGACGGAGGTCCAGGTCTGCCACGTGAGGATCCGCTTCCGCACGGTCGCCGGCTACTCGGCGCCGCCGATGAGCGCGACGATCGTGCCGGGCGTGCCCGCGCCAGCGATCAGTTCGAAGTCCCGGCGGGCCTCTTCCGCTTCGGCGTGGCTGCGCGGGAACAGTTCTGCTTCGTAGGCGGCGAGAGCGGCTTCGACGTCACCGGGGTGGGTGGCGAGGAACCGGCCGAGTTCGGCGCCGTCGAGCATCGCGAGGTTGGCGCCTTCGCCGTTGGGAGGCGAGACGTGGGCGGCGTCGCCGAGCAGGGTGACACCGGGCACGCGCTCCCAGCGGTGGTCGCCGGGCAGGGCGTTGATCGGGCGGAGCACGGGCGGCGTCTGGCCGTCGGTGATCAGGGCGGTGAGCTCGGGTGCCCAGCCCTCGAACTCGGCCGCGATCGCCGCGGTGGTCGCGGCGGGGTCGGTGAAGTCGATCTCGGCGAACCACTCCGACGACCTCTCGAGCGCGACGTAGGTGTGGAGCACGCCGCCGCTTTCGCGGTGGGCCTGGATGCCCTTGCCGGGGGTGGGGGCGGACATCGCGCCGGCGCCCACCGCCTTCGCCGCTGCCGGGTGCACGGTGTCGGCGTCGTAGAGGTAGGTCTCGACGTAGGAGGTGCCGTAGTACTCCGGCCACGCGTCCGAGAGCAGGGGCCGGACCTTGGACCAGGCGCCGTCGGCGCCGACGAGCAGGTCGCTCGTCGCCGTCGTGCCGTCAGCGAACGTGATCTCGTGGCGGCCCCCGCCCAGCGAGCTGATCGCGGTGACCTTGTGGTTCCACTTCACCGTGCCCTCGGGCAGCGACTCCAGGAGGATCCGCCGCAGGTCCCCGCGCAGCACCTCCGGACGGTGTCCCGTGCCGTCGTCGGCCAGGTCGAGCAGGACCGTGCCGTCCGAGCCCAGCACCCGGTGGGCTTCGGCTCCGGGGCGGATGATCGCGTGGAACTCCTCGGTGAGTCCCGCGGCGGCGAGGGCGATCTGCCCGTTGTGCTCGTGGATGTCGAGCTGTCCGCCCTGGGTGCGGGCCGTGGGGGAGGCGTCGGCCTCGTACACCGTCGACTTGATGCCGTTGACGTGCAGCACGCGGGCGAGGGTGAGCCCGCCGACGCCCGCTCCGATGATCGTGACTTCCGTGCTCATGACCACTCCTCCTCTGGAACGTTGTTCCATTCCATCTTGGAACGAGGTTCCAGACGTGTCAAACTGAGTGCGTGACATCACGGACCCGGCGCACGGACGCCCTCTCCCGGGAGCGGATCGTCGAGGCGGCCGTTCAGCTCCTCGACGCGGACGGTGTGAGCGGGCTGACCTTCCGCGCCCTCGCTGCTCACCTGGCCACCGGTGCCGGCGCGATCTACTGGCACGTCGCCAACAAGAACGAACTCCTCGACGCCGCCACCGACGCCGTCGTGTCCATCGCGCTCTCGACACCACCCGACAGCGGGACACCCGAAGCGCGGATCCGAGCCGTGGCGCTCGGCCTGTACGAAGCGATCGATCGGCACGCGTGGCTCGGCGCGCAGCTCGCCACGCAGTTCGCGCGCAATCCGCTGAACACGGTGGCGCCGCGCATCTGGGAGAGCTTCGGGCAGCAGGTCCGCACGCTCGGCGTGCCCGAGGAGGCCTGGTTCAACTCCACGTCCGCGCTCGTGAACTACGTGCTGGGCGCGGCGGGGCAGAACGCGGCCAACCGTGAGACCGTGCACAGCGAGGTCGTGGAACGCGAGGACTACGTCGAGTCGGTCGCGTCGGCGTGGGAGCAGCTCGATCCTGACGAGTACCCCTTCGTGCGGGCGGTCGCCGGTCAGCTCCGCGATCACGACGACCAGGAGCAGTTCCTGTCCGGTGTGGACATCGTCGTCGCTGGAGTCGTGGAGGTCCATCGCAAGCGTTAATGCATCGACGCGCGCCCACTCCCTCAGCCAGACGTCAGACGGTCTTGACGAGTTCCTTCCAGATCACCTCGGCCGCGCGATCGTCCGTGAGGTGGTTGACGACGACGGCGACCGTGATGCCACGGGACCTGTCCGTGCCGGCCATCGAGTTGAACCCGACGTAGCTGCCGCCGTGGCCCTGCCAGGTGCGCCCGGCCACGGTCTGCGGATAGGTGCCCATCCCATAGCCCTTGAAGATCGGGTCGGAACCCGACTGCGGGCTGGCTTTGACCATCTGCTGCACGGTCGCGGGCCGCAGCAGCCTGTCGCACGCGAACACCGCGTCGAGCACCATGCCCACACCGGTGGCGGTGCCGGCGACCAGTCCGTCGGTGAACGGGAGCCCGTAGAGGTCGGTCGGGATGCCCGTCGCGCCGTACGCGGTGAAGAAGTCCTGCAGGGAACCGTTCTCCTCGCGGGTGTAGCCGTGCACGAAGCGCGAGAACGCCTGCGGTGAACGTTCCGCGGTGATCATGGCGTCGGTCAACGGCATCTGCGCGGTGCCCGCCTTTTGAAGGAACTGCCGGAACGCGCGGTGGAACGCGTCCACCCCTCCGGCGGTCTTGACCAGGACCTGCCCCAGGACGTGGTAGCCGGTGTTGGAGTAGTCGAAGCGCCTGCCCGGATTGACCGGCTGGCGGATACCCGCGTTGAGCATCTCGAAGGTGTAGGGCCGGTTCGGGTCGTACCGCGCGCCGGGCGGGAACAACGGCTCGACCGCCGGATCCGCGTACACGTCCGGGTAGCCGGCGGTGTGAGTGAGCAGCATCCGGGGCGTGACCACCCGTGAGCCGGCCACCGTGTCGCTGAGGTAAGTGGAGATCGGGGTGTCGAGAGCGATCACGCCCTTCTCGACCTGGGACAGCGCGAACGCCGCGACGAGCAGTTTGCTGAGGCTGGCGTAGGCGAACATCGAGTTGTCGTCCACCGGCCTGGACGGGGTGATGATCGCCTTGCCGCGGTGGGCCGTCCACACCGGTTGGCCCTGGCGGATCGCGACGGCCTGGGCGCCCAGGTCCCCGTACTTCGCGGTGGACCGTGCCAGCGCCGCGTCGAGCCGTTGGCGGAGGTCGTCCCGAGGTGCGCCGGTCGCGGAGATCGGGAGAACCGTCACCGCGCCGGCAGCGGCCGCCGCACCGGTGACCACGAGGAAGGT
The DNA here is from genome assembly GCF_042721395.1 of Lentzea sp. NPDC058450. Lineage (NCBI taxonomy): Bacteria > Bacillati > Actinomycetota > Actinomycetes > Pseudonocardiales > Pseudonocardiaceae > Lentzea > Lentzea sp. NPDC058450. Next base: position 375,829 of record NZ_JBHXLO010000003.1, on the reverse strand, counting down.
ACGGCGTGGGATGTTGCCGCTCATCGTTGCTCCTGGAGGTTGATCGTTCGGATGTCGGTGGTGACCGCGGCGAGGGCGTCTTCGTCGACGATCGCGCCGCTGCCCGCACCGGACGGGATTTCGAGGTGGCTGTCGGTCAGTTCGAACGGCTGGGTGATGTCGCGCGCGTAGTAGCGGCTGGTGGCCGAGATGTCGGCGGGCAGGGTGAAGCCGGGCAACGCCGCGAGGGCCAGGTTGGCTGCTCTGCCGATGCCCGTCTCGAGGACGCCGCCGCAGAACACCGGGATGCCTTGAGCGCGACAGAAGTCGTGGATCGCTCTCGCTTCGAGATAGCCGCCGACTCTGGCGGGCTTGATGTTGATGACCTGGGCCGCGCCCAGCGCGATCGCGGTGGCGGCGCCGGAGAGGCTGGTGATCGACTCGTCGAGGCAGATCGGGGTGGTGATCCGCTCGGCGAGCCGTGCGTGGGCGACGAGGTCGTCCGCGTGGAACGGTTGCTCCAGCAGGAGAAGGCCGAAGTCGTCCAGCGCCTGGAGGGTGGTGAGGTCGGCGCTGCCGTAAGCCTGGTTCGCGTCGACCTGGAGCAGCAGTTCGTCACCGAAGACCCGGCGCACGGCGCCCACGGGCTCGACGTCCCACCCCGGTCGAATCTTCAGCTTGATCCGGCCGTAGCCCTCGGCGACGTGAGCCGTCACCCACTCCAGGAGTTCGGCGATGCTGGTCGCGATACCGACCGAGACACCCACCGGAATCCGTTGCCGCACGCCGCCGAGGTGATCGGCCAGGGGCACTCCGCGACCGCGGAGGTCCGCGTCCAGGACGGCGGTCTCCACGGCCGCCTTCGCGAGCACGTTGCCGGGCACTCGCCGCATCGCTTCGCGTGCGAACGCCGCCGTGATCCGCTCGGCTGTTCCCAGTCGCGGAAGCAGGACGTGCTCGATGACATGCCTTGCCCCGTCGAGGTATTCGCCGAAGAAGACGGGGGAGGGGTCGGCGGCGCACTCGCTCCACCCCTCACCGTGCGGTCCGATCCAGTGCAGCAGCAACAGCTCCCGGACCGTCTCGAAGGCGTGTGCGGTCCTGAATGGACGGACGAGCGGCATGCGCACGGTGCGCAGCTCGACCTGGACTCCGGTCACGAGACCTGCTCCCCGCGAACGAGGACGTAGCACCCGTCGCCGGTGATGCCGGCCGCGCTGTAGCCGCGTGCCCAGGTTCGGTCCAGGACCTCGCGCAGTGCCATCCTCCACCGCTTCGCCTTGGCGGGATCGGACCTGCGCATCGCTTCGACGTCCTGGGGAATCCAGGCCCGCAGCACGGGTTCGTCGGCCACGTCGACGATCGTCGGCTCGCCGTCGGTGTCGTGGCCGAGCACGCGAGGTCCCAGCTCGGCCACCACGAGGAGCGGCGCGGGTGTGACCAGGTGCCAGGCGACGACGAACCTGTCGGTGTGGTCGGCCTTGTTCACCGCGTCGTTGATCGGCGGGTAGAAGTCCTTGCGGTAGTCGGTGACCAGGGCTCCGAGGCGGTTGAGGTTGAAGTGCGCGTTGCGCCGCACGAGCGGGTCGAACGTCCACACCATGGTGGTCGCGCCGCGGTTGAGCGCCCACAGTCGCTGGGTCTGCTTGAGCGCCATCCCGATGCCGCGGCCGGCGTGCCCGGGCACCACCGCGGCGATCAGCGAGTGCAGCCGGTGGGACCCGGGCTCTCCGGCGACTCCGACCGTCAGACCCACCATCGTCTCTTCGGCGAACGCCCCGAGCACGCAACCTCCGCTGTGCTGCAGGGCCAGCAGCAGATCGGCGGGGAACGGGGCCGCGTTGACGGGCGCGCCCCACACCGCGGCGAGCAGTTCCTCCGCGTCCACGCATTCGTCCGTGCTGTGCAGCTCCCGCACGGTCACACCGGCCAGGCGGGAGGCCTTGTAGGCGGCCTGGACGGCGTCCCTGGTCGGTCCTGCCTCGATCGTCACGTCAGCCGCCCGTAGATCGTCGGCAAGCCCGCAATCTGGACCGTGGCCCGCCGTTCTCCCTTGTCCGCCAGCGGATCTCGGTTGTCGACGGTGAGGGTGAACGCACGTTCGGCACCGCCCGCGAGCCTGCCGATCCCGCTGACGGTGAACCACCCGTCGGCGGTCTGCAGCCTGCCGAGCCGGACCGAGTGCAGCACGCCTGCCGGGCCGGCGACGACGATCGCGCCGGTGGCGGCCGGAGCTGTGGAACGCTGAGCCAGCGCGGCCGCGACGACCGTGCCGCCGCGCCCGTTCGGCGAACCCACGAAGCCGGTCGCGGTCGCCTTGAGGTCGCGACCGACGTTCTGCGCGCGGGTCGGCATGCTCGACGCCCGCCGCAACGCCTGTCCGGCACCGGCTTTGGTCGGCTCGCCGTTGATCAGCGCGAGCTCGCCGTTGACGAACACCCAGCGCACGCCGACGGAGTACTGCTTCGGGTTCTCGAACGTCGCGCGGTCGCTGATCGTCCTGGGGTCGAAGACCGTCACGTCCGCGGCCATGCCCTCGGCGAGGAAGCCGCGGTCGACCACGCCGACCATCGTCGCCGGGAGACCGGTCATCTTGCGGATCGCTTCCTCCCACGTCAGGAGACCGCGCTCGCGGACGTACCGGCCGAGCACACGGGGATAGCTGCCGTAGTGCCTGGGGTGGGTCTCCGCGGACTCCGTCACGCCTCCGTCGGAGGAGAACGCGATGAAGGGATCGGTCAGGAAGCGGGAGAGGTCGTCCTCGGAGCCGATGTGCATGACGGCGAGGACCCAGCCGTTGTGCGCGGCGAGGATTCGCATGATCGCCTCGCCGATCGTCACGCCGCCGTACTCCGCCATGAACGCGTCGAGCGACTTGTTGGCCAGTTCCGGCATGGAGACCTTGTCCGGGGTGCCGACGTCGTCGATCACGAACGCGGTGGTCTCCGCGTCGATGCGCGAGCGCAGTGCCGGATCGGCGAAGCGGGCGAGCATCGCGGTGGTGCCGCCGTCCTTCGCCCAGCCCGGGACGTAGAAGTCCAGGCCGGTCGAGGCCGCCGTGTACGGGTAGACGTCGCCGCCGGCGTGCGTGCCGGACGCCCTGGCCTCACCGAGCAGGCCCAGCATGGTCGCCGACTTGCCCCAGTTGAGCGGGCCGGCGACCTTCATGTGCGTGATCTCGGGCATCAGCCCGGCGGCCCTGCCGATCGAGATGTCCTCCACAGTGGACTCGACGACCAGGTTCGTCTCGTCGCGCATGTGGTCGCTGAAGAACGCACGCCAAGAACGTGCCCCGCGCACGACGTCGATCACTTCGTTCGTACGCGCGTAGGAGGCCGGTGGGTAGCCCAGTCCACTGGAGACTCCCCAGGCGCCCTGGCGCATCGCGCTTTCGACGCGGTCGCGCATCTGGGTGGTCTGCGCCGCGGTCGGCCTGGTGTCGGTCTCACCCATCGTGGCCGCCCACACGGTGTTGAAACCGACGTAGGGAGCGACGTTGATGCCCTTCTCGGCCCGGTCGAGCTCGTTCAGCTGCTTGTCGATCTCGTAGGTGCCGAAACCGTCCGGGCCGAGCATTTCGGTGGTGACGCCCTGGGTGAGCGAGCTCTTCGCGCTCACGAGTGGCGACCCGGTCTCGGTGTGCGCGTGAACGTCGATGAAGCCAGGCGACACGTACTGGCCGGTGGCGTCGTACGTGATGCGCGTGCTGACTCGGCCGAGATCACCGATCCGGTGGATGCGACCGTCCTTGATGCCGACGTCGGTGATGCGGCCGGGCGTTCCGCTGCCGTCGAACACCGTGCCGCCGTGGATGATCGCGTCGAGCCGGAGCGGGGGAGGCGCGGCGTTCGCCTCGGCGGGAACGCAGAGCACGAGACCGGCGGCCAGCGCGACCGCCCAGCGCCGTCGTGACTTCGCTTGCATGGTGGAGATTCCTTTTCGGTCAGGCGTCGAGCCGCGAGTGGTGGCGGCTGTAGAGCGCGTAGACGACGAAGGCGACCAGGAGCCAGCCGCCGAACAGGAGGTACGTGTCGGCGGGAAGCTGGTAGACCAGGTAGCCGCAGCAACCGATGGAGAGCAGGGGCACCACCGGGTAGCCGGGCACCGAGAAGCCGCGTTCGAGATCGGGTTCCCGGCGGCGCAGGATGATCACGCCGAGGGAGACCACGGCGAAGGCGACCAGAGCGCCCATGCTGGTCAGATTCGCCAGCTGTTCGAGCGGCACGACCGCGGCGACCAGCGCGACGAACCCGCCGACGACGAGCGTGCCGGCCACCGGCGTGCCCCGGCGTGGCTCGACCCGGCAGAAGACCGGCGGCACGATTCCGTCGCGCCCCATCGAGTACAGGATGCGCGTCTGTCCGTAGAGGACGATCAGGATCACGCTGACGACCGAGACCACCACGCCCGCCGAGAACACCGGACCCGGCCATCCTGCCGTCGTGACCTTCTCCAGAATCGCCGAGAGGCCGGCTTTCTGGCCTTCGAACTCCGTCCACGGCTGCGCGCCGATGCCGACCACGGCGACCAGCACGTACACCGCCGTGATGACCAACAGCGAGAACAGGATGGCCAACGGCAGCGTGCGGCGCGGGTTGCGCACCTCCTCACCCGCCGTGGAGACCGCGTCCAGGCCGATGAACGAGTAGAAGATGGTCGCCGCCGCCACGCCGACACCCGCCACGCCCAGCGGGGCGAACGGGTGCAGGTTCCCCGCGTCGAAACCGGACGCTCCGACGACGACGAACAGCGTCAGAATCCCGAGCTTGAGCAGCACCATCACGGTGTTGACCACGGCAGACTCCCTGGCGCCGCGGACCAGCAGAAGGCTGCACAGCGCGACGAGGACGACCGCGGGGAGGTTGACGTACCCACCGCCGCCGGGCGGCGCCGAGACGGCCGCCGGCATCTGGGCGCCGAACAGCCGTTCGGTCAGGTCGTTGAGGTACTCGCCCCAGGTGACCGCGATGACCGCGCCGGAGACGGCGTACTCGAGCAGCAGGCACCAGCCGACCACGACGGCGGCGAGTTCGCCGAGGGTCGCGTAGGCGTAGGAGTACGACGACCCGGCGACAGGGACGGCGGAGGCTAGTTCGGCGTAGCACAACGCGGTCAGCGCGGCGGTGACCGCGCCGATGACGAACGACAGGATCACCGCCGGCCCGGCCTTCGGCACGGTCGAGTTGAGCGCGAAGAAGATCCCGGTGCCGATCGTGCCGCCGATGCCGATCATCGTCAGCTGGAACGTGCCCAGGGAACGGCGCAGACCGGCGTTGTCGTCTGCTCCTGATGCGAGAAAGGCATCAACGGGTTTGCGTCTCAGCAGTTGACGCAACAGCGGTGCTGCGGTGGTCAAGGCGGTACCTCCCGTTCCGAGATCTTGTGAATTCTCAGGTCTCGGGGAGTGCCTTGTCGTTGGCGGAACTGCCTATACTGCGGCGGTGCAGATGCCGGAATCGCCAACGGTGGGCGGCACCAGCGAAGAGCTCTACGCGTTGGCCGACGCCATGGCGGCGGTCATCGGCGGATCTGTGTCCATAGAGGACCTGGACAACCGCGTGCTCGCCTACTCGTCGCTCCCACAGCAACGGATCGATGACCTGCGCCGCAAGGGAATCCTGGAGCGTCGCGTCCCCGACCAGCCCGAGCAGCGAGAGCAGTACCAACAGGTGCTCGCGGCCCAGGGAGTCCTGCGGCTGCCCGTGCTGGCCGCGGACGAGTTGCCGCGCGCCGCCGTCGCTATCCGCGTGGGAGCGCGACCACTCGGCACGATCTGGGCGATCGAGGGCGACGCGCCGTTGACCGACTCAGGTGAGTCCGCACTGCTCGACGGCGCCCGCCTGGCCGCGGCTCTCCTGCTCGGCCATCACCGACCATCGGCGCTTGACCGGCACGGGCGTGACGGAGTATTGCGCAACGCCTTGCTGGGCAACGACGATGCGAACGAGACGCGTGTCCGGCTCGGCGTGCCGGACCCGCCACGGCTGACGTTGCTCGGGTTCGCTCAGGCCGTCGACGCGGACCACGGCGCTCGTCACGACATAGGACTGAGCGCGGCCGTCGCACGACATTGGGCTGCGGTGTCCGCGGAAGCTCCTGTCGCCACGATCAACCGCGGCGTCTACGTCCTGCTGCTCGACGACCCACCCGCGACCGCTCGGCGGCTTGCCGAGCAGGCGGTCGCGGCCGTGGAAAGGACGCTGGACTCGTCCGTGCGTTGCGCGCTGAGCCGCACGACGCACGACACCGCGGAGGTGCCGTCGTTGCGCGGCGAGGTGGACGCGATTCTCCGCGTCACCACCGCCGGTCACGACGGGAGACCGGTCGCCACGCTCGGCGAGGTCCACGCCGGCGTGCTGCTCACGCACCTGTCCGACGAGCTCACCCGTCACCCCGGGCTGCGTCATCCGGGCATCGAGGCGATGGTCGAGCACGATCGCCTGCACCGCACCCAGTACGCGGCGTCGGTCACCGCGTGGCTGGAAGCCGCCTGCAACATCGGCGACGCCTCCCAGCGGCTGGCCGTCCACCCCAACACCCTCAAGTACCGCCTCCGTCGCATCCCGGAACTGTTCGGGGTGGACCCGCTCGGCCACCCGGACGACCGGCTTTCCTGCTGGCTTCAACTGCGTCTCGCGCGAGTGGCCGTGGAGGGAATCGAATCGATGGGCCGGCATTGACCGGCTCGGCGTTCTGGTGGCGGCTGGGTATGTTCGACTGAAGTCAGGGGGTACCCTGGTCGCATGCCCATGCGGATGCAGGGGCCACTGTCCGAACTGGACCAGTGGCAGCGGGACCGGTGCTCCATCGCGATGGCGCTGGAGATCGTCGGCACCAAGTCGGCCGTGCTGCTCCTGCGCGAAGCCTTCTACGGGACCACCAGGTTCGACGGCTTCGCGCGGCGCGTCGGGATCACGGAGTCCGTCGCGGCCAAGCGGCTCAAGGAGCTCGTCGACGCCGGTGTGTTCGAGAAGCGGCCGTACCAGGAGCCGGGCGACCGGACCCGCCACGAGTACGTGCTGACCGAGATGGGTACCGCGCTGCTTCCGGTGATCGTCGCGCTCATGCAGTGGGGGGACGCCTACCTGCAGGAGGACGGCGGGCCGCTCCGGGTCGTGTCGACGGCCACCGGGGAGCCGGTGGCCGTGCGGGTCGGGACGCGCGAGGACGCATCGCTGACGGCGGAGGACCTGACGGTTCAGGTCAATCGCTGACCGGTGTCAGTCGTCGAGTCGCTCGATGACCGTCGCGTTGGCGAGGCCGCCTGCTTCGCACATGACCTGGAGGCCGTAGCGGCCGCCCGTTTGTTCCAGGTTGGTGAGCAGGGTCGTCATGAGGCGTGCGCCCGAGGCGCCGAGTGGATGTCCGATGGCGATGGCGCCGCCGTTGATGTTCACCTTGCCGAGGTCGGCGCCCGTTTCCGCCTGCCACGCCAGCACTACCGAGGCGAAGGCCTCGTTGACCTCGAAGGCGTCGATGTCGCTCAGGGACAGTCCGGCTCGGGTCAGGACCTTGGCGGTGGCGGGGATGATTCCGGTGAGCATGAGCACCGGGTCGTCTCCCACCACGGCGAACGAGTGCAGGCGCGCGCGGGGGCGGAGTCCCAGTCGTGCGGCCGTTTCCTCGCTGGCCACGAGGACGGCGGCGGCGCCGTCGTTGACCGGTGAGCTGTTGCCCGCGGTGGTGCGCCAGTCCAGGTCCGGGTAGCGCGTGGCCCAGTGGTCGGTGCGGAACGCGGGGCGGAGTCCGGCCAGGACCTCTGCGGTCGTGTCCGGGCGGATCGTCTCGTCTGCCCGCAGGTCGTTGACGAGGGTCGTCTGCTGGTCGAACGCTCCGTTCTTCCACGCTGCCGCGGCGGCCTCGTGGGATCGCGCGGAGAAGTCGTCCAGTTGGGTGCGGGAGAGGTTCCAGCGCTGGGCGATCAGTTCCGCGCTGATGCCTTGAGGGACGAGACCGTTCTCGTAGCGTGCGCTGACCGCGGGGCCGACGAAGTCCTTGCCCAGCGTCTGTGAACCGATCGGGATGCGGCTCATCGACTCGACCCCCGACGCGATCACGAGGTCGTAGGCGCCGGCGATCACGCCCTGAGCGGCGAAGTGCAGGGCTTGCTGGCTGGAACCGCACTGGCGGTCGACCGTCACGCCTGGCACCGACTCGGGGAATCCCGCGGCGAGCGCGGACCAGCGCGCGATGTTGCCGGACTGCTCGCCGACCTGGCCCACGGCCCCGCTGATGACGTCGTCGATCAGGCTCGGGTCGATGCCGGTGCGTTCCACCAGCGCGGCCAGGACCGTGCTGTGCAGGTCGACCGGGTGGACGTCCGAGTAGGCGCCGCCGGGCTTTCCCTTGGCGAGCGGTGTGCGCACGGCGTCGACGATGACAGCGTTCGCGGTGCTCATGGGTCCTCCTGCTGCGGCGAGCTGACTTTGCTGGGTGCTAGTCAGCCACGAGGCTAACCGCTAACTTCACAGAAGCCAAGTCAGGTGGTGGCGCGTCGCCGGGTGGGCCGGTCAGGACGACCCCCTGCACCAGAGATCGTCCTGACCGGGGAGAAGGCCGCGCTCAGGAGGGGCGGCCTTCAGTCATCACGCGGCTTTCTGGCCATACGCGGGTGGTGTCGCCCAGCAGTCGCCGGACCACACCGCGACCTCGTCCGTCGTCGAGGCCGTCGAGGCCCTGCCGCCGGCGAAGCTCCGGTTGACCCAGTTGGCTTCGGCGGCGCTCGGGTTGACGTTGCGGCAGCTGGTGCCGGCGCTGCCGCCGGACATGAGGATCGAGCAGTCGCGGTTGTAGTTGTCGCGCAGGCCGAGGCTGTGGCCCATCTCGTGCGTGACCACGCGCAACGGCGAGTACCCCTGGTTGATCTGCTGGCGGTCCAGGAAGATCCATCCGGAACCGTGCCCGATGGACGCGCGTGAGCCGCCGCCGCTGCCCACCGTGATCGTGATGTTGCCGCCCGAGCCGACCTGGGACATGCGGATGTTCGGCACGTGCGAGTTCCAGATCTGGGTCGCCTGGCCGACGTACTGGCTGTACTCGGCGCCGCCGCTGACGGTGATCGCACGAACCGCGACGGTCGACTCCGCAGGGGCCGCTGTCGCCGTGACCGGTGCGGCGACGAGAGCCAGCATGGTCAGCCCGGTCGCCGCCGTGAGTAATTTGCGAATGGACAAGTCGATCTCCGTACTTCGCAGGGATGATGCGCCTTCACGCTAATGTTCGAGTAGCGGTGTGCAAGGCATTGGGCGCCGGCGTTCGGAAAATGGCGAACGGACGATGTGGAAACTCCCTATGTCGTGGTAATGTCTGGAAATACTCTGGAATTCCAGTGAAATCGCGACTGCCTCGACAGCGGAGGTGGCATGACTGCGAGCACGGGTTCGTCGTCGAAGTTCGGTACGGCGCTGAGGGGCGCGATTCGCGACAGCGGGCTGACCCTGCAGGGCGTTCAGGCCCGCCTCGCCCGCCGGGGCGTCATCGTCGGGATCGCGACGCTGAGCAGCTGGCAGCAGGGGCGCAACCGGCCGGAACACGCCGACTCGCTGCGCGCGGTCAGGGCGCTCGAGGACATGTTCGACCTGCCGTCGGGCACGCTGTTCGCGCTGCTCGGGCCCAGACGCCCGCGCGGCAGGCTCGGTGGCGGCGCCCGGTACGACGCCACCCCCAGGTGGGATGCCGTCTCCGGCATGATCGGGGAACTCCGGCCGGTCGCGCTGGAGGGAGTGCGCGTCCTGTTCGTCGAGGACCAGGTCGAGCTGACGGCCGACGGCGGGCTGCGCGAGGTGCGCACGCGGTTCATGGCCGAGGCCGAGGTTGACGGCCTGAACCGCTGTTGCGCGGTCTACTTCGCGGTCCCCGGGCAGGACGTCGACTCCGTGCGGACGGTGCCGGTCAGGGGGTGCCGGCTCGGCCGGGTGCACCGCGACCACGAGAACGGGCTGGCCGGCACCGAGCTCCTGCTCGACCGCACGTACCTGCGCGGCGAGGCCTTCGTCATCGAGTACAAGGCCGTCGTCGGCGAACCGGCGAACGACGACGAGTACTTCAGGGCGATCACGCGCCCGATCGGGCTGTACGTAGCCCAGGTCAACTTCGACCGGGCGCGGTTGCCGGTGCGGTGCTACCGCTTCCAGAGTTCGTCGGGGAATCGGACCGAGAAAGAAATCGGTGTGATCGACGGTCACACCGCGCTGCTGGCCGAGGAGAATGCCGGATCAGGTGAGTGCGGGATTCGCTGGGAATGGGAGTAGGCGCACGTCAGGAATTGTCGTGAACCGTGCGGCCGGCCCGCACTCGGGGTCGCGTCGTCTCTGCCGGTGTTCAGAGCCAGGTGGACAGCGCCTTGACGATGGTGGCGCGGTTGCGGGGTGCGGTGAGGGTCGCGACGGGTTCGCCGCCGGAGAACAGGATCAGCGTGGGGATGCTGAGGACCTGGTAACGGACGGCGATGTCGGGGTGGGCGTCGATGTCGACCTTCACCACCGAGATCTTGTCCTGGTGCTCTTCGGCGAGGTCGGTGACGACGGGGCTGAGTTGCTTGCACGGGCCGCACCACGGCGCCCAGAAGTCGACCAGCACGGGCTTGTCGGAGCCGAGAACGGTGGTGTCGAAGGAATCCGTGGTCACGTCGGCGAGTTGCATGATGCTGGTCCTGATCATCCGAAGGTGAAGGAGAAGGCCTGGACGCCGGAGCTGACGGTCGCGGTGAGCGAGCCGCCCTGGATGGTCGGCGTGGAGATGAGCTGGTAGGAGTTCGGGGTGCCGTCGACCTGGATGGTCGTGGTCTTGCCGTAGTCCTGGATGGTGACGGTTCCCTTGCCGGACAACACCATCCGGACTTCCCTGGCGCGGTAGTTGAGCTTGATCTGCCCGGAGTCGCCGGTGGGGGTGATGGACTGGGTGTCGAGCTTCCAGTCACCGTTGAGCGCGAAGCTGTCCGTGTCCTGCTTTTCGGGGAACTGGAAGGACTTCTCGCCGCTGGTGTACTCCTCGGTGCCGGCGAAGTTCACGCGCTTGGTGGAGCCGAGGTAGGTCTCGCGGGTGATGTCGGCGATGACCGGGGTGTCGTCCTGCAGTTCGGTGGCCGCGGGCAGCTGGACTCCGGGCTTGGCGTCGTTCAGCAGTTGGCGGATGAGCTTCTCGGTGACCTGGTAGTCGCCTTCGCCGAACTTGATGTGCCGCACGGTGCCGGAGGCGTCGATCAGGTAGTGGGCGGGCCAGTAGCGGTTGCGGTAGTTGGTCCACGTGCCGAGGTTGTTGTCCAGGGCGACCGGGTACGTGATGCCGAAGTTCTTCGTCGCGGCCTCGACGTTCGCGGGTTCCTTCTCGAACGCGTACTCCGGTGAGTGCACGCCGATGACCTGGAGTCCGGCGTCGCGGTAGGCCTTGTCCCAGGCGACGACGTGCGGGATCGAGCGCTGGCAGTTGATGCAGGAGTAGGCCCAGAAGTCGACCATCACGACCTTGCCCTGGAGCGCCTTGAGCTCCAGCGGCTGGGAGTTGATCCACTGCTGGATGCCGGTGAGGTCGGGTGCGGTGCCGCAGCTCTCCAGTTCGGGGGCGCCGTCGGAGCACTTGTCGAGGTCTTTGTTCTGGTCGTTGACCAGGCCGCCGAGGTTCAGTGCCCTCTTGACCTGTTCGGAGTTGTTCACCTTGTCCTGCAACGACGCCGTGTAGTCGGGGATCGCGCGCTGCAGCAGCTGCGGCAGGTTGAACACGAGGCCGATCGCGAGCGCGATCATGACGATGCCCGCGGTGATGCGGATGCCGCGCTGGCGCTTGCGGAAGGCCCGCACGCGTTCGGCTACGCGACGGCCTGCCAACGCGAAGATGAGCAACGGGATCGCGGCGCCGACCGCGAACGTGAGGGTCAGCACCACGGTCTCGGTGCCGATCCGGCCGGTGGAGCCGGCGACGGTGATGGCGGCCAGCACGGGTCCGGCGCAGGGCACGTAGACGGCGCCGAGGGCGAGGCCGAGGGTGAAGCCGCCGCGGCTCGCGTCCGGGTTGCGTTGCGGAATCCAGGTGAACGGCTTCTCCAGCAACTGCTCGAAGCGCGGCACGATCAGGCCGATGCCGATCAGCACGAGCACGACGATTCCGGCGTAGCGCAGCACGTCCTGCGGCAGGTTCAGCACGGTCAGCAGCAGTGAGCCGAACAGCGTGACGAGGCTGAAGCTGACGACGAGCCCGGCGATGACCAGGTAGGGCCGCGCCCGCGACGCCGGCTTGGTCGCCACCGCCACCCCGGAGCCGGAGTCCGTCGTGCGGGCGCTCTGCGTGCCGCCGGAGAAGAAGATGACGGGAAGGACGGGGAGGATGCACGGCGAGATGCCGGTGACCAGGCCGCCGATCAGACCGATCAGTGCGAGGGTCAACATGGGGGAGCCCTACTGGAGTGTGGCGAAAGTGCTTGGTGCCAGTGCTTCGGGGCAGTGGGCACCGCGGATTGCCGGCACGGGCGAAACACTTCGCACCCCCACCGATCGGGTGACGCCGACCGTCGATTGTGGACTGAAGCCCTGCGCCGGGGCGTTTCTCCTGGTCACGTCAGATGCGCGGATTCGTTGGTAACAGGTCGATAACCAGACCCATCCGCTGTCGCGGGGGTGGCGAATCACCGGCATCAACAGGCCGAACACTCCTGGGAGATGTCTCGTCATGAACAAGTCCGTTCGCAACACCGTCCTGGCCGTCGGCGCCGTCTCGCTCGCCCTGTTCGGCGCGGCGTGCGGCTCGGGTGACATGGCCAGCAGCGGCAGCTCCTCCACCGCGGCCGCCCCCACCACGACCGCCTCGTCCGCGGCCGCGATGGACCCGGCCCGCGACCTCGTCGGCCCCGGCTGCGCCGACTACGCCAAGCAGGTTCCGTCGGGTGCCGGTTCCGTGTCGGGCATGGCCGCTGATCCGGTCGCGGTCGCCGCGTCGAACAACCCGCTGCTCACGACGCTGGTCAGCGCCGTCTCCGGCAAGCTGAACCCGAAGGTCAACCTGGTCTCGACGCTCAACGGCGCCGAGTTCACCGTCTTCGCACCGGTGGACTCCGCCTTCGCGAAGATCGACGCCGCGACGATCGAGAAGCTCAAGACCGACGACGCGCTGCTGACGAAGATCCTGACCTACCACGTCGTCCCGGGTCAGATCTCGCCCGACAAGATCGTCGGTGACCAGAAGACCGTGGAGACCGGCACGGTCAAGGTCACGGGTACGAAGGACGCGCTGAAGGTCAACGACGCCAACGTGATCTGCGGCGGCGTGCACACCGCGAACGCGACCGTGTACCTGATCGACTCGGTGCTGCTCCCCGCCTGACATCTCCAGGGGTAGCCGTACCGCGACTCCGGAAACCGCACTGTGTTGCGGTTTCCGGAGTCTTCCCGTCTAGCGGCCGGACGGTCTGTTGTGGATGGTCACGGTGCCGTCCGACTCGAAGACCACGTGGTTCTCCGGCTCGCGGATCACGACGACGATCACGGTGTCGGGGTTCATCGGCCGCACGGCTCTGGTGATCATGAACGCGTTGAGGTCGTCGGGGACCGCGATGATGACCCGATCGGCGAGGTCGGCGGCGGCGTCGTCGAGCGCGCATCTGTCCCGCCCGTCACCGACGACGGCGGTGGCGCCGTTCGCGGTCGCCTCGGCGACGGCGAGGTAGTCGGTGTCGAGCACGGTCAGTCGCGCGTCCGGCTGCGAGGCCAGGACCGCGTTCACGGCGGCGCGGCCGGCGTCGCCGTATCCGATGACGAGGATGTGATCGGTCACGACCAGGGATTCGGCGCACGCCTCGAACCGGATTGGCCGCCGAGGTCAGCGCAGCGCGATCGTGACCACCGGTGCGCCCGTCGGGCTGGGCGACCCACCGGCCGGTTCCGCGGTCAGGATGACCTCGTCGGCCCCTCCCAGTCCGCTCACCAGCAGTGACGTCACCTCGGTCCCCGGCAGGACCGTTCCGGCCGACCGCGGTCCGCGGGCGTCGACCAGCCACAACTGGTACGCGCGGTCGTGCGGCAACGTGCGCAGGCCGTTCGCCAGAAACAGCATCTCGTCGCGCGCTGCCGACACCGCCGCGGTGCCCGTCTGGTTCGCTGCGGAGAGGAGCCGCAGGTCCGGAGCCGCCAGCAGATCACCTGTCTTGGTGCGCGGGGGAGCGGTCACCGGACGAACTCCCGGACTGGTCAGCGAAGCATGCACGCCGGCCACCGTCATGGCGGCCACGCAGGCCGCGGCGACGAGCGCGGCGGCCCGCTGGAAGCCCTGCCTCCGCGAGTGGACCGGCCTGACGCCGGCGCCGGGCGGTACCTGGTGCACGAGCTGGACCGCGTCGAGCACGACAGGCCGGAGGGCCATCGGGTAGATGCGGTCGACGGCGGCACCGAGCAGGGCCGCGGTCCGGGTGAACCCCGCGAGTTCGTCCACACAGGACTGACATCGGGTCAGGTGTTGCTGGAACTCGGCACGTTCGGCTTCCGGCAGCGCGCCGAGCGCGTGGGCACCGGTCTGCAGGTGCGGGTTGATCGCACTAGGCGTTCCCGGTTTCACGCGGGTGCTTCGACACTGATCGGCGAACGGATTGCTGTGCGATGGAAGTGAACCAATCCGGTGAACGAACGGTGCCGAATCATCGGTGTGAAAGCGATGCGTTCCATCCTCGTCGGTCTTGTGTCTGTGGCGGCCGCGCTGGCGGCGGGACATCTCGTCGCGGGGCTGGTGAGCCCATTGGCTTCGCCGTTCCTCGCGGTCGGCAACACGGCGATCGACCTGACGCCCACTCCGTTGAAGGACTTCGCGGTCCGCACGTTCGGCGAGAACGACAAGCTGGTGCTGCTCGGCGGCATGGCGGTCGTGCTCGCGGTGCTGGGCGTGGTCGCCGGTCTGGTGTCGCGCCGCAGTCCCTGGCCGGGCATGGCCCTCGCGGGTGTGCTCGGACTGCTGGGCATCGCCGCGGTGCTGGCGCGGCCCACGACGACCGCGTGGGCAGTCATCGCCCCGGTCGTGAGCCTGGTCGTCGGTGTCGCGGCGTTCCGCTGGTTGTGGTCGCAGGCGCCCGCTGTCGTGCCGGGCAGGCGGAAGTTCCTGCTGTCGACCGCGGCGATCGCGGCGGGTGCCGGTGTCGCCGCGGTGGGCGGGCAGCTGCTCGCCGGCCGGGTGGACGTCGAGGCGTCCCGCCGGGCGATCACGCTCCGGCCGCGCGAGACCGCGCCGAAGATCCCGTTCGACGCCGACTTCTCCCGCGAGGGCACGCCGCCGTTCCTGACGCCGCTCGACAAGTTCTACCGCGTGGACACCGCGTTGAGCATTCCCCGTTTGCGCGCGGAGGACCTGCGGTTGCGGGTGCACGGCATGGTGGACCGGGAGATGGTGCTGACCTACGACGACCTGTTGCGGCGCCCGTTGGTGGAGAAGACCATCACACTGGTCTGCGTGTCCAACGAGGTCGGTGGGCCGTACATCTCGACGGCGAACTTCATCGGCGTGGACCTGGCCGAACTGCTTCGGGAGGTCGGGGTGCGCCCCGGTTCCGACCAGCTCGCGACGCGCAGCGTGGACGGCTGGACGTGCGGTACCCCGGTCGAGACGATCATGGCGCCCGGCTCGAACGCCATGCTGGCGCTGGGGATGAACGGCGAGCCGCTGCCGTTGGAGCGCGGTTTCCCGGTGCGGATGGTCGTACCCGGTCTCTACGGCTACGTGTCCGCGACGAAATGGCTGGTGGACATGGAGCTCACCACCTTCGACGCGTTCGACCCGTACTGGGCGCAGCGCACGTGGGCCAAGAAGGCCCCGGTCAAGACCATGTCGAGGATCGACCGGCCGAAGTCGTTCGAACGGGTGCCGGCCGGGAAGTTCGTCGTGGCGGGGATCGCGTGGGCCCAGCACCGCGGCATCGACCGCGTCGAGGTCCGGGTCGACGGTGGGCCCTGGCAGCCGACCACGCTGACCAAGGAGGTCAACGTCGACACGTGGCGGATGTGGCGTGCCGAGCTGGACCTGGAGCCGGGCAACCACACCGTCGAATGCCGTGCCACGGACCGCGACGGCTACACCCAGACCAACGACCGCGCCGCCCCGATCCCGGACGGGGCGACCGGCTGGCACTCGATGGTCTTCACCTCGGTGGCGGGCTAGGCGCTCGCCACGCTGAGTGGATCATTTGGATTGAATTTCGTGGCGCAAAGTAGTTGGAATTTAATGTTTCAATATTCTTTGACAAGTTGAGCTGCGAGAACAGAATTTCTTCCACTTTCGAGTGAACCGGGTGGCAGAGGGCTTCGAATCACCTGATGAACGGGTGCTCCTCAAGTTCGAGGGGAGGTGATTTCATGAAGTCGACGTGTACGAGAACCGTCCGGCGGGTGGTACTGCTGGGTGGTTTCCTGCTCGGGTTCGGGCTGCTCTCGGCCGGAGTCGCGAGTGCTGACGACGGTGACTCGCCCGGCTTGCTGGGCGGTGTCACCGAGCTGGTGTCGCCCGTGACAGAGGCGGTCGCGCCGGTGACCAAGAGCGTCTCCGACCTGACCGCTCCCGTCGTTCGCGAGGCAGAGCTGGTGCTCTCGCCGGTCACCGAGCTCGCGGCACCGGTGCTCGCGCCGGTGAACGACGTGGCGAAGCCGGTTCTGAAGCCGCTCAACGCGGTGCTGGACCCGGTCGTGGCGCCGGTCGTGCAGTCCGTGGAGCCCGTGCTCGCACCGCTGCAACCGGCGGTCGGCCCGCTGCTCACCCCGGTGGTGCGGGCGGTGCCGGACGTCCCGGTCGTCGCGCGTGCCGCGGAACCGTTGGTGGACAAGCCTTCTGCTCCGGCAGAGGTGGTGCCGCCGACGCCCGCGCCGGACCCGGTGGTTCCGCTCGAACCACTCGCCACTCCGGTGGCGTGGACCGATCCTGTTGCGGCTTCGGCGAAACAGCCTGCGCCCCAGGAACGATCTGAGGCAGGCGTGGCGCCGGTGCCGAACGCACCCGCCGAACCGTTGCCCGACATGCCCTTCGCGTTACCGGGGATGACGGGAACGGCCGCTACCGGCGGGTCGGCGAGCCAGCTGACGGCGGATCTGCCGTCAGGACAAGGAGACCGTCCGCGTGGTGCCACTCTCCCGGAGGTTGCGGGAGATCAGGTCCACGGGTCGTGGTGCTACTACTACGGCCGAAGTCATCCCAGTTGATCAGCCCTGTCAGTCCCAAGCCGACCAGATCACCAAGCTTGAACCGACAGGAAGATCGACATGAACAGCTATCTGCGACGCGGCCTGCTGGCCGCAGCGTTCTCAGGAGGGTTCCTCCTGGCCGGATCGGCGATCGCAAGCGCTGACACGGGTGGCAACGGCCTCCTGGGTGGCGTCGGCGACGTCGTGCACTCCGTTGTGAACGGCGGCAACGGCGGGAACTCGGGCAACGGCGGCAACGCCTCCAGCTCGAACAACGCCACGTCCGGCAACTCGGGCAACTCCGGGAACTCCGGCGACACCGGTGGCAACAGCGCCCACAACGTCTGCGTGCTCGCGAAGTGCAACACCAACGTGAGCTCGGGCGACTCGGGCAACACCGGCGCGACCGGCAACACCGGGGACGCGTCCAACCACAGCACCACGACGGGCGGGAACTCCGGCCCGGCGGGTGACGGTGGCAACGCGACCGCCGCGAACCAGGGCAGGTCCGGTTCGGCCAACGCCGGCAACGGTGGCAACTCGGGCAACGGCGGCAACGCCACGAGCTCGAACAACGCCACGTCCGGGAACTCGGGCAACTCCGGGAACTCGGGGAACACCGGTGGCAACAGCGCCTACGGGCTCTGCGTGCTGGCCGAGTGCAACACGAGCGTGAGCTCGGGCGACTCGGGTGACACCGGTGCGACCGGCAACACCGGCGACGCGAGCAACACCAGCGTCACCAAGGGCGGCAACAGCGGCCCGGCCGGTGACGGTGGCGACGCGTGGGCCAAGAACGAGGGCAAGTCGTGGAACCACGGCAAGTCCGGCAACACGAACGCGACCGCGGGCAACGGCGGGAACTCGGGCAACGGCGGCAACGCCTCCAGCTCGAACAACGCCACGTCCGGGAACTCCGGCAACTCGGGGAACTCCGGCGACACCGGCGGCAACAAGGCGATCGTCTACACGATCGGCGAGAAGCAGGGACATGGTTGGAACAGCTCCAAGTCCCACACCACGGTGACGTCGGGCGACTCCGGCGACACCGGTGCGACCGGCTCGACCGGTGACGCGTGGAACCACAGCGCGACCTTGGGTGGCAACAGCGGCCCTGCCGGTGACGGTGGCGACGCGTGGGCGATGACCAAGCAGGACAAGTGGAACCACGGCAAGTCCTGGAACCACGGCAAGTCCGGTTCGGCCAACGCGACCGCGGGCAACGGCGGGAACTCGGGCAACGGCGGCAACGCCTCCAGCTCGAACAACGCCACGACCGGGAACTCCGGCAACTCGGGGAACTCCGGCGACACCGGCGGCAACAAGGCGTTCGTGAAGACGGACAACAGCAAGTGGTCCGGACACCACGGCGACAAGTGCCGCAAGCACCACGGTGGGAAGCACCACAACTGGAAGAACCACGGCACCAAGTCCTGGACCGAGGTCACCTCGGGCAACTCCGGCGACACGGGTGCCACCGGCTCAACCGGTGACGCGTCCAACCACAGCAACACGGTCGGTGGGAACTCCGGTCCGGCGGGCGACGGCGGCAACGCCAAGTCCTGGACCCACGGGAAGCACTCCGTGAAGGCGTGACCACGAGGTGATCACAGGGCGGGGCCGGAGCGATCCGGCCCCGCCTTTCTCGTGCGGTCAGGGGAACGTGGAGGACAGCGCGATCGCCCCGGCGGCGTCGCGCACGACGAACCCGGACGCGTCGGCGCGCAGCAGGGAGCTGTTCAGGTTGCAGTGCATGAGGTTCTGGCCGGTGCCGACGAACGAGCCCGCGGACACCTCGGCGCCGTCCGTGCCGGTGACGGAGACCTGGTAGGTCTGCCCGGCGGCGAACCCCTGGCCGTCGAGCTTGATCTCGACTCCCCAGGTGTGCGGGACGAGCGCTGCCTCCGCCGTCACCCCCGGCGCCGCCGCCGAGATCGCGACCTGTTCCAAAGGCGCCGTGGGGCGCAGGTACCACCAGGTCGCGCCGGCGAGCACGACAGCGGCCGCGGCGACCAGGAGAGCAGTGCGTCGTCTGCGGTGGGCGCCGACCTTCCGCACGACCAGGTCTTCCAGATGCGACGGCACGGTGACGTTGTCTGGGTTCGCGCCAGCCAGCGCACGCACGGTGGGCGCGAGCTCGGCGACCGTGGCCCGGCAGTCGGCGCAGTCGTCGAGGTGGTCCTGCACGGCGTCCAGTTCGGAGCCGGTGAGGTGGTTGAGGACGTAGGCGCCGAGCAGTTCGGTTCGCCGCTCGTGCACGGGGTCGTTCACGGCCGCACCCCCATCTCCTCCATCGCCAGCCGCAGCGCCTTCAGCCCGAAGAACACCCGGCTGCGCAGCGTCACCTGCGACACGCCCACCTCCGCCGCGACCTCCTGATAGGACCGGCCGCGCAGGTAAGTCTCCACCAGGGCCACGCGGTGGGCGTCGCTGATCCTCAGCAATGCCTGTTCCACGAGCTGCTGGTCGAGCACCGAGTCGGCGTGGTCGGAGACGTCGCCGGGCAGCTGCGCCGCGGCCGCGTCGACTCGCCGGTCCCGCCGGGCCCGCGCGCGAGCCTCGTCGATCACGACGTTGCGCGCGATCGCGAACAGCCACACGCGCCGGCTCGCCACGTCCGGGTCGAACCGTTCGGCGGACCGCCACGCTCTCAGGAACACCTCCTGCACGGCCTCCTCGGCCGCCTGCCCGTCGCCGAGCTGCCGGAGCGCGAAGCGGTAGAGCTCCGGGCCGTGCGTGGCGTAGACGTCCCGGAGGTCCAGGTCCGTCTTCTTGCCGATGATCGCCATGAGCTTCCCGTCGCCGCTCCTGAAAGCCAGTTCGGCACCGGGCCCGCGGTGGATGGGTCTGATTTGTTCGGTTCGGGCTTCAACGCCGGACCCGGACGCGTCGTACACACCCGTGTTCCGCGTTCATCAGGCCCTGGGAGAAACCATGCGCATCGCCCGCACGACCGCCATCGCCGCGGCCGCCGCACTGCTCGCCGGCGTGCTCGGCGCCGCACCCGCCTCGGCGTCCGGCGACCAGCTCCGCGTCCACCTGCTGACCGACGACGGCGTGCTCAGCACCCGCACCTGGTCCTCGCCGCTGTTCGCGCAGCACCGCGTGCGCGTCACCGGCCTCAAGGCCCACGACCGCCTCGCGGGCATCGACGTGCGCCCGGCCACCGGCGTCCTGTACGCGATCGCACGCTCCGGCCAGCTCTACACGCTCGACACCCGCACCGGTCGCGCCACCGCCGTGGGCACCCCGATCGCGCTGAACGGCACCGCGATCGGCTTCGACTTCAACCCGACCGTGGACCGCATCCGCCTGGTCACCTCCACCGGCCAGAACCTGCGCCTGGTCCCCGACACCGGCGCCCTCGCCGCCACCGACGGGCCGCTGGCCTACGCGCCGGGCGACCGCGCGGCGGGCTCCACGCCCAAGGTGTCCGCGGCTGGCTACACGAACAGCGTCGCCGGGGCGACCTCCACCACCCTCTACGACATCGACAGCCACAAGGACACGCTCGTCACCCAGGGCACGGCCGCCGGTGTCACCCCGGTCGTCTCGCCGAACACCGGCCAGCTCTTCACCGTCGGCAGGCTCGGCGTGGACGTCGACAAGGCCAACGGCTTCGACATCGCCACCGTCAACGGCCGCCACCACGCCCTCGCCGCCGTCCGTTCGCCGTTGGCGCTGCTCGGAGGCTCCCTGCTGGTGAAGATCGACCTGGGCACCGGCCGCGCCTCCGTCGCCGGGCTCGCGGGCGGCGAAGTCGTCGGTGTGGCGTTCGCGAAGTAGCGGTGAGTAACGGATTGGTAACCGAACCAATCCGCCCTCTGGAGGGGTTCGAATCACGGTCAGCAATCGTTCGAACACTCTTTGGAGATGTCCTGTTATGAAGAAGACCGTCCGCAGCACCGCCCTGGCCGTCGGCGTCGCCTCGCTCGCCCTGTTCGGTGCTGCCTGCGGCTCGGGTGACACCGCCGCCAGCGGCAGCTCGTCCACGGCTGCCGCCCCGACCTCGACGGCCGCTTCCTCGGCCGCCGCGGACCCGGCGCGCGATCTGGTCGGCCCGGGCTGCGCGGACTACGCGAAGCAGGTCCCGTCGGGCGCCGGTTCGGTGTCGGGCATGGCCGCCGACCCGGTCGCCGTCGCCGCGAGCAACAACCCGCTGCTCAAGACGCTGGTCGACGCGGTGTCGGGCAAGCTCAACCCGAAGGTCAACCTGGTCTCGACGCTGAACGGCGCCGAGTTCACGGTGTTCGCGCCGGTCGACTCGGCGTTCGGCAAGATCGACGCCGCGACGATCGAGAAGCTCAAGACCGACGACGCGCTGCTGACCAAGATCCTGACCTACCACGTCGTCCCCGGCCAGATCTCGCCCGACAAGATCGTCGGCGACCAGAAGACCGTCGAGACCGGCGTCGTGAAGGTCACCGGCTCGAAGGACGCGCTGAAGGTCAACGACGCCAGCGTGATCTGCGGCGGCGTGCACACCGCCAACGCCACCGTGTACCTGATCGACACGGTGCTGATCCCCGCCTGACAGCCCACCGCGTGAGGCCCCCGGCACAGTCGCTGTGCCGGGGGCCTTCCCGTGTCAGCGCCTGCTCGCCACGACCGACTGGCGCACGAACTCCAGGATCGCGAAGCGCGCCGCCTGGGCGGGGATCGAACCCCAGACCAGGTCGAAGCAGTGGTCGGCGCGCTTGAGCGCCACCAGCGTCGGCAGTTCCAGAGCCACGACGTACGGCGTGACCGTCTCGATCGGCACCCACTGGTCGTTCGCACCAGTGATGATGCAGACGCGTGCCGGTGCGGTGCGCACATGCGCGATGGGCGAGCACCACTCCCAGCGCGACGACACCTCCTGCGGTGTGCCGCCGAGGAAGTCCACCAACGGCGAAACCTCGCGGTCGACCGGACTGAAGCGCTTGCGCCGCAAGGAGTCGTAGAGACTGAACAGGTCCACCGGCCCGTACACCGACACGACGCCGCACGGCCGTGGATGTTCATCAAGGCTGGCCGCGAGCAACGCCAGATGCCCGCCCGCCGACGAACCGAACAACACGATCCGCGCCGGGTCCACACCGAGTTCGCCGGCATGGTCCTCGACCCACTTCATGGCGTCGAGCACGTCGAACGGCGCGACGTCCCACCGGGCGGGCGGCGCGAGCCGGTAGCTGATGCAGATCGCCCGATAGCCGTTGTCCGCCAACCAGTTCGCATAGGCGCGCAGCTGACGCCAGTTCCCGCCTGCCCAGCCACCGCCGTGCACCAGCACGACCGCCGGCCCGGTGGTGTGCCGGTCGGCCGGATGCCAGATCCCCAGCGGAAGGCGGGCGCCGTCGCGCGACGTGAGCTCGTGCGTCTCCGGTGCACGTGCGCGCAGAAAGCCTGTGATGTCGAAGAAAGCGGCGAACACGGACGGACGAGCGCCCATCGCGAGGGCTTGGCCGAGCTGTGCTCCGGCCACGCACAACTGGGCGCCCGCGACCACCGCGGCGAGGACCGCGAACACGAGGTTCCCGTCGACCGCGGCGACCACCGCCAGCACGATCGCGAGCAGCGCCAGGGGAGGCGCGAGGCTCAGCGTCAGGGCGCGGACAACCCACAGGAACGGTGCGGGGGAAGGAAGAAGTGACACCGCCGCGAGCACCGCGATCAGCACGATGATGGTCTGAAGCACGCTGGTCGGCCCTTCCACTGGACTGGCCTGGACACCGGTGCTTCGTCGCGCCGGACCGCGTGGATTGGTTCGGACACGAAAAACCGCCCCGGAACCAGGTTTCCGGGGCGGTTTCTCACGGGAGGGCTTAGGTCAGAGCCCCAGGTCGAGGTCGTTCAGCACGCCGCCGACGTTGACGTCGCCCAGCTCGCCGTTGACGTCGCCGATGTTGCCGATGTCGCCCACGTGGCCGACACCGGTCACGTCGCCGAGGTTGCCCACGTTGGACACGACGTCGGTGACGTTGCCGACGTGGTCGAGCGAGAGGTCGTTGCCGGTCACGTTGCCGATGACCGAGGTGACGTCGCCGTTGAGCGCGTCGGTGACACCCAGGTCGCCGGTGTGCACGCCGCTGGTGACGTCGCCGACGACATCGGTGATGTGCGTGGTGTCGAGGACCTCGGTGCCGTTGCTGATGTCGCCGACGGTGTCGGTGACGTTCAGGTCGGTGACGGTCTTCGTGACGTCGGTGACCGTGCCGACCTGGGCGATGTCGAGCGCGCTGGTCGGGTCGCTGAGCACGTCGAACCCGTTCGTGACGCCGTGCACGGTGGCCACGAGGCCGGAGACAGCGCCGAAGGCCGTGTTGTCCTCGAGCTGCGAGCCCACGGTGTTCTGCAGGGTGCCCATGAGGTCGAGCTGGTCGTCGAGCGACAGGTCGGAGATCGAGCCGAGGTCACCCAGCGAGGAGACCGGGGCGAAGTCGAGCACGAGCGGCAGCAGCTCCTGGATGTCGGCCGGGTGCACGTCGCCCAGACCGGCGGCGTCGAGCGAGCCCTGGGGGTCGAGCTGGAAGGCCGACCGGGCGTCGGGGTCGCCGAGCAGGTTGAGGGCGAACTCGTTCAGCGTCTGGGGCAGGGTCACGTCGAACTCCAGGTGCGTCGTTGTGCTTGTGCCACTGAAAGTTACGAAGAACCGCACTCTCGCCGCATCGGGTGACGATCCGGGTTCGGAACCGGGGAGACGCATAGGGGATTGCAGCCACCGCGAGTGAGGGGATAGGGGGTTTTTCCGGGTTTCCGTCTCGAAACCAAACCCGAACGGGTGATGCTCCGAATGTTCTCGGTAGGACTCGTCACGAGGAGGTTCGCGCGTTCATGTTGCTCGACGAAGGCACCATCGGGGCACTCGAACGAGCGCGGGACGCACACCACGTCGTGCTGACCGGCCCGGCCGGATGCGGCAAGTCCGCGGTGCTGGCGAGTTTCGAGGGGTTCACCGCCGTCGACGACGGACACGCGATCACCGAGGCGGAGGCCGATCGGGTGCTGGCGTCCGGCGAACCGCTGGTGATCGCCCATCGGCTGTGGCCGGACAACCGCGCGCTCGCCCGGCTCGTCGGCTCGCTGCCCGGCACCGTGGCCAGGGTGCCGCTGGGTCCGTTGTCCCCGTCGCAGGTCAGGACGTTCGCGGCGGGCGTTCTCGGCGAGGAGCCGAGCCGGGACCTCGTGGCGCGCCTTTATGAACGGACCGGCGGCACGCCCGCGTTCGTGCTGGCCGAACTCTCGGCTGATCCCCGTGCGGCCTTCGCCCGGCACTTCGAGGAACTGCCCGCGACCGCGCGCGACCTGCTGCTCGCCGGCGCGCTCGGCGCCCCGTTCGACCTCGGCCTGCTCGCCTCGGTGCTCGCGATCGACCTGCCGACGGTGTCCGAGTCCGTCGAGTCGCTCAGGTCCGCGGGCCTGCTGAAGGTCGACGGCTCACCACTGTCCGTCGCGGCGGACGCGATCATCGCGCTGACCCCCGCGGACGTGCGGGCGGACCTGCTGCGCAAACTCGCCGTCGCGCAGGCCGCACGGGCCCAGCCGGTGTCGCACTACGTGCTCTCGCTGCTGGACCTGGGCGTGGCGGACGCTGATCTCGCCGAGGTGTTCACCGCTGCCGGTCGCGAGGTGGTCACCGGCGATCCGGCGCTCGCCGCGAGGTTGTTCGAGGTCACCGGCGCGACCACGGACCTGGCCCGCGCGCACGCCCTCAGCGGTGACCTCGACGGAGCCTTGGAGGCCGTGCACGCGGCAGCGGACGCGGACGCACTGCTCGTCGCCGCGACCGTGCTGACCTTGCGCGGCCAGGTGGGCCGCGGCGCCGAACTGCTCCAGCACACCGACGACGCTGTCGCCCGAGGGTTCGCGGTCACGGGCCTCCTGGGTGCCGGGCACCTCGACCGCGCTCGTTCCGCACTGGCCGCCAGGGCGCCCCAGCCCACCGGCTCGCTGTCCGACAGCCTCGGTCACCGCCTCGCCGACATCGTGGTCGCCTCGGTCACCGGCCCGCCCATGGCCGCCGTCTCCGCCGCGGTCGCCACCGCCGGGGTCAACCAGGCGGGCCCGCGCGCCGCGGTGCACCCGGACAGCCCCGTCGCCCTCGCCGCCCTGATCTGCCTGCACGCCGGAGAGCTGGCCACCGCCCGCACGCTGCTCAGCAGGTCCGTGCTCGGCGACGACGGCCTGGGCCTGCAGGCCGACCGCCACCGCCTGCTGCTCGCCACCACGGAGATGCTCGCCGGCGACCTCGACGCGGCCGAACTCGACCCCGCCCACCGCGAACCGCGCGAGGACCTCTTCGCGACGGCCCTGGCACTCGGCACCACTCGCCGCGCCGGCGACCTGCGTGCGTTGGGGGAGGCCTGGGAACCGGCCCAGCAGGCGCTCGTCGTGCACCCCGTCGACCTCTACACCCTCATCCCGCTCACCGAGATCGTCGTCGCGGCCGCCCGCATCGGCCAGTTCCGCCGCGTCGAGACGCACCTGAGCGAGGCGTGGGCGTTGCTCGACCGGCTCGACAACCCTCCACTGTGGACAACACTGCCGAGGTGGAACGCCTTCCACGCCGCACTGCTCACCGGCGACCACGACGCGGCAGACGAACACCTCGCCGTGCTCACGCACTCCGCGGCCACCCTGCCGTTCGCCAGCGCCCTGGCCGACGCGGGCCGCTGCTGGACCCTCGCCGGCCGCAACGAGGTCGACGCGGCGGAAGTCGAGGCAGCGGCCCGGGAACTCCGCGCCCACGGCCTGCGCGGCGACGCCGCACGACTGGCCGGACACGCGGCCATGCACACCACCGACCGCAAGGCGATGGCCCAACTGCTCGACACCGCCCGCCAGTTCCAGGGCCAGGGCCAGGACCGGGTCAACGCGGCCAGCCTCAGCGACCGCGAACAGGAGGTCGCCGCACTGGTCCGCGACGGCCTGACCTACCGCGAGGTCGGCGACACGCTGTTCATCTCCGCCAAGACCGTGGAGCACCACGTCACCCGCATCCGCCGCAAGCTCGGCGCCCGCAACCGCCGCGAGCTCGAACGCACCCTCGCCGACGTCGACCTGCCCGCGACCACCTAGGTCACCTGTTCGGGTGGACGGCCCGCGTGAGACCGAACCGAGCCTTGTCTCGCAACGGATGCACAGTGCGTGGATCCGCCAGATGCGGTTCAGCCGGCTCGGGACGGCGCCACGCACGTCCCTGTGCGCCTCGGCGCACAGGGACCACTCATTCGGTGAACATCGTGAACGACCGCATCCGGTCGAAGCTCTTCGCGGCGAGGTCCTCGGTTCTGATCAGGAAGCATCCGTAGTAGACCTCGCTCTGCGTGGAGAACTGCGCGAGCGGCAGCCACTGGCCGACGAGCCGCTGCTCCTCTTCCCGTTGCAGGCGCCACCGTTCGTCGCTGGACAGGTCGGGGTTCGCTGCCCGCTGTTCCTGGACGCTGTCGAACGACATCTGCGTGTGCGGGCCGTCCGAGCTGCCGACGTTGGTGCAGTACCCGCCGAGGTGGAGCGTGTAGCGGTAGCGGTTCTTCGCCTCCGGCCAGAGTTCGTCGACGAGCTCGCACAACTGAACGTCGCGGTCGGCGATCCAGTCCGGCAGTTCCGGCAGCACCTGCGCGGCGATCCGTTGTTCGGGAGCGACGAACGGGATGCTCTCGCAGAAGAACGTCCTGGAGTCGTGGTCGGGTGGCGGTGCCGCCTCCTGCGTCTGCGTACCCGCGGGAACGTGCAGAACCCGCGCGTAGTCGGTGGACGGGTGTTCCTCCATGTCCTCCTCGTGGTGCAGGAAGAACAGCAGCGATCCGTCCGCCGGCAGGTCGAGTCCTTCGGCTCGCGGCAGGGCGGCGCAGTCGACGGAACCGATGAACGGCAACGGGAACTCGCCGCCCGGCCAGTCCACACCGGCCGGTAACAGGGGAAGGCCTCCCATCCGTCCGGCGGATTCCTCGCCGTCTGCGGCCGGCCGCGCCCAGACCGCGAACCGGAGGTGCTCGGCGAACGCGTCGACCTCGTCCTCGGGAATGCCTCGATCGATCGCTGCGTTGCGGAACTGCTCATGACGATCCATGCCGCAGCATGATGGCAGAACGCTGAAATCGCTCCCACGCACTGTCGATCTGCGGGTCGTGCGGTTCGTCGTAGGGTAGAGGCCACCCACCGAGGGGGCCCGCACCCGAGGGGCTGACGACATGGCGAAGTACATGATCCTCATCTACGGCGACGCCGAGCAGTGGGACGCGATGACCGAGGAGCAGTGGAACGCGCACAACGCGGGCCACACGGCGTTCGCGGCGAAGGCCGGTACCCGCGTCCTCGACGGCCGGCAGCTCGAGAACACGCCCATGGCCACCTCGCTGCGCGCGGACGCGCACGGGCAGGTCCACACCACCGACGGCCCGTTCCTGGAGACCAAGGAAGGGATCGGCGGCTACTACCTGCTCGAAGCGGCTGACCTGGACGAGGTGCTCGAACTGGCCGCACTGCTGCCCGAGCTGAACTACACGCACAGCGGCCTGGAGATCCGTCCCGTGGTCGAGCGCGGGTGAGCGACCCGGGAGACGCGGTCGTCGCGGCGGTGGGCGAGGCCTACCGCCGCGACTGGACCACGGTGTTCAGCACGACCGCCCAGCTGACGCGGGACTTCGACCTGGCAGAGGAGTGCGTCCAGGACGCGTACGCGCAGGCCCTGGAGACGTGGGGCCGCAGCGGCGTCCCGGAACGGCCGGGTGCCTGGCTGACGACCACCGCCCGCAACCGCGCCCTCGACGTGCTGCGCCGTGACTCGGCGTTCCGCCGCCGGATGCCCCTGCTCGTCGGGGACGAGACGGTGCGGGGGCCGGAGGACGCCCTGAACGACGACCGGCTCCGGCTCATCTTCACCTGCACCCACCCCGCGCTGTCGACGGACGCTCAGGTCGCGCTGACGCTGCGCCTCGTCTGCGGCCTGTCCACGCCCGAGGTGGCCAGGGCGTTCCTGGTGCCGCCGGCCACCATGGCGGCCCGCATCACCAGGGCGAAGAAGAAGATCGCCGCGGCGCGCATCCCCTACCGCGTGCCGGGTCCTGACCAGTTGGAGGAACGGGTCTGCGCCGTCCTCGAGGTCGTCCACCTGATCTTCACCACCGGGCACACCGCACCGTTCGGCGCGGACCTGGTGCGTCGCGACCTGACCGGCAGCGCGATCCGGCTGGCCCGCCTGCTGCACCTGCTGATGCCGACCAGCGCGGCGACCGGTGCGCTGCTCGCGCTGCTGCTGCTCAACGCGGCGCGTCAGGAGACCCGGCTGACCGCGCAGGGGCGTCTTCTGCTGCTGTCCGAACAGGATCGTTCGCGCTGGGACCGGCGGCTCATCGCCGAGGGCCAGTCGCTGCTGACCGAGAGTCTGCTGCGGCGGCCACCGACCCGGTACGCCGTGCAGGCCGCGATCGCCGCCGTGCACGCGGAGGCGCCGAGTTGGGCCGACACCGACTGGACGGAGATCGTCAGCCTCTACGACGTCCTGCTCCGGCTGTGGCCTTCGCCGGTGGTCGAACTCAACCGCGCCGTCGCGGTCGGCATGCGGGACGGGCCCCAGGCCGGACTGGACGCGCTGGCACCGTTGCTGGCCGACCCTGCCCTGGCCACCTACGGCTACCTCAGCGCCGCTCGCGCAGATCTCCTGCGCCGGCTGGAGAACTGGCCGCAGGCCGTCACGGCGTACGAGGAGGCGCTGGCGCTGACCGCCAACGAGGTCGAACGCGCCTTCCTCACCGAACGGCTGGCAGAGGTCACGCGGAACTTGTGACCTCTGCCAGCCGGTGACCGAAATTCCTCAAAAGACCGGCTCAGTCCTTCTTGAAGGCGTCCTTGACCTTCTCCGCGGCCTCCTTCAGATGGCCCTTGGCCTGGTCGGTCTGACCCTCAGCCTCCAGACCGGGGTCGTCCGTGGCGTCGCCGACGCCTTCCTTCACCTTGCCCTTGAGCTGGTCGGCCTTGGCTTCCAGCTTGTCATCAGCACCCATGCTCATCGGATTCCCTGCACCGGCAACGACAAACGTGCGGTAGCGGACGATCTCTGTCCGCTACTCCGGACATCGTGGTTCTCGTCGCCGTGTCCTCGCGGCGCAGAACCGCTCGAGAGGATCCACCATGCACACCCGCCCTCTCGGCCGAACCGGCATCCAGGTCAGCACCTTCACCCTGGGCACGATGATGTTCGGCCCGTACGGCAACTCCGACCACGACGAGTGCGCGCGCATCGTCCACAGTGCACTCGACCGCGGCATCAACACGATCGACACCGCGGACGTCTACGGCGGCGACGGCGAGACCGAACAGATCGTCGGCCGGGCGCTGCGAGGGCGCCGGGACGACGTCGTGCTCGCCACCAAGTTCAACGGGCGGATGGGCGCGGACCCCAACCAGCGAGGCAGTTCCCGGCGCTGGATCATCTCGGCCGTCGAGGGCTCCCTGCGCCGTCTCGGCGTGGACCACATCGACCTCTACCAGGCCCATCATCCCGAGCCCGGCACCGACGTCGAGGAGACCCTGGGTGCGCTGACAGATCTGCTGCGCGCGGGCAAGATCCGCGCGATCGGCCATTCCAACCTGCCGCCGTCGGACATCGTCGAAGCCCAATGGGTCGCGGAACGACGAGGGCTCGCCCGGTTCCGCAGCGAGCAACCGCACTACTCGATGCTCAACAGGGGAGTGGAACGCGAGATCTTGCCGGTCTGCCGGCGTTACGGGCTCGGCGTTCTCGTGTGGAGCCCGCTGTCGATGGGGCTGCTGTCCGGCAGGCTTCGCCGTGGCAGCACCGAAACCCCGTCGCCGGGGCGTCTGCACTGGGCGCGCCGCCACCTGACCGACGAACGCAAACTCGACGCCGTCGAGAAGCTCGCCGAGGTGGCGGCCGACGCCGGCTTGTCGTTGCCGCACCTCGCTCTCGGGTTCGTGACCGCCCATCCGGCCGTCACCTCGGCGATCATCGGCCCCCGCACGCCGGCGCAGCTCGACGACCTGCTCGCGGGAGTCGACGTCGTCCTCTCCGGCGACGTGCTGGACCGCGTCGACGAGATCGTCCCGCCCGGAACCGACGTCGGCCCGATCGACGTGGCGTACGTGCCGCCACAGCTCGAACAGCCCTCGCTGCGCCGTCGCTGACCCCGGCTCGACGAGGCGTCAGCCCTTCTGCAGGTAGGCGTCGATGATCCGGCCGTCCCTCGGCGGGG
This sequence comes from Lentzea sp. NPDC058450, assembly GCF_042721395.1. NCBI lineage: Bacteria > Bacillati > Actinomycetota > Actinomycetes > Pseudonocardiales > Pseudonocardiaceae > Lentzea > Lentzea sp. NPDC058450. The sequence continues at coordinate 345,519 of NZ_JBHXLO010000003.1, read as the reverse complement.
AGCTGACGGCTCCGCAGGAAGCCATGATCGTCACCGGGCCGTCGGCGCTCGCCGACGCGGGTGTCGCCTCGCCGGTGAAACTCCCGCAGCTTTCAACAATCCGCAGGTCACGGCAGGTCGTCGAGCTGCAGCCGCGCCCTGGTGGCGTCCTCGTCGCGTCCCTGGTCCCGGTACAGCTCCAATGCCTCCTGCCAGACCGCGCGGGCCTCGTCGTGCTGTGCCAGGGCGAGGTGGGACCGGCCGACCCGGTCCAGGGTCTCCGCGACGTAGTAGGCGTTGCCGTGCAACCGGTACAGCGCGACGGCCTCGCGGTAGTGGACCACGGCCTGCCGGTGGTCGCCGGTCTGCTGGGCGATCAGCCCGAGGCTGTCCAGGGTGGCCGACTCGCCCGCCGGGTTGTGGTGCAGCCGGTGCAGAGCGAGGGCGGCCTGGCAGTGTTCACGCGCGGTGTCGAACTCGTCCAGGCGTGCGGCGTACCAGCCGGCCGCGCTGAGTGCGTCGGCTTCCCAGGCTGGCTGGTTTAGTGCGTGGTACAGCTCTTGGGCGTGCCGTGCGTGGTTCAGGGCTCGGCGGTCGTCGCCTCGCAGGTCCCAGGCGAACGCGAGCGAGCGGTGGGTGTGCGCCTGTTCGGTCTGGTCGTTGTGGCGGATGGCGAGTTCCAGTGCCTGCTCCAGGTGCCAGGACGCCTCGTCGCGCAGGTCGAGGCGGGAGCAGGCGCGGCCCAGCAGCCGGTGGGTGCGGCTCAGGGCGGCGGGGTCGGGCAGGTGGGCGGCCGCGTCCAGGGCGGCGCGCCACACGGCCAGCGCTTCGTGCCGGTGTCCTCGCCAGAGGTGGAAGGTGTCGAGCGTCCACGCCAGGTGCCAGACCGTCTCGTGGCGGCCCAGGGCGGCGGCGGTGCGTTGGGTGGCCAGGAGAGTGGCGTGTTCGGCCTCCAGCCACGTTGACGCGGCTGCGGCGTCCAGCAGTGGGAGGGGGCGGACGCCTGGCGCGGGCGGGGTGGCCGGCATCTCCGGGCGGTGCGAGTCCATCAGGCGGTCGGCGGTTCGTGCGGTGTGCAGGTGGAAGTCGATCACCCGGATCAACGCCGCGGCGCGCTCGGCGGCAGGCAGGTCTGAGGCCGTGGTGGTGGCGTAGTCGCGGACCAGGTCGTGCATCGCGTACCGGCGGCCGGGGTGCCGTTCCAGCAGCGACGCCTCTTCCAGGGCGGACAGCGCGTGGTGTGCGTCGGCGGGGGAGGTTCCGGTCAGGGAGACCACCGCGGGCAGCGTCGTGTCCGGGCCGGGTGCTATGCCCAGCAACGCGAACAGGGTCCGCTGGGTCGTGGTGAGGTAGCGCAGGGACCACGAGAGCACCGTGGACAGACCGCTTTCTTGGTCCAGCAGCTCCAGGCCGAACTCGCGCAGCTCGGTGGCCACCTCGGCCAGGGGGATGCCGGGGCGGGTGGTGGCGTTGCGGGCCGCGATCGACAGCGCCAGCGGGTAGCCGCCGCACAGGTCGATCAGCTCGTCGACCGCGTCCGGCTCGGCGGCGACCCGGCCGGCCCCGAGCCTTGCGGCCAGCAGTGCGCGGGCCTCCTGCCGGGTGAGCACGTCCAGGTGCAGGTGCCGGGCGCCGTGACGGTCGATCAGACCGGCCAGCCTGTTCCGTCCGGTGACCAGCACGGTGCAGGTGGGGCTGCCCGGCAGCAGCGGCACCACCTGCTCGGCGGTGGCGGCGTTGTCCAGCACGATCAGCATTCGCCTGCCCGCGACCCGGCTCCGGTACAGCGCCGACGCGGCGTCCAGGTCCGCGGGGACCTGGACCGGCGCGACGCCGAGTGCCGTGAGGAAACCGAACACCGCGGCGTCGGGGGTGACCGGCTGCTCGGTGGGGGTGAACCCGCGCAGGTCGGTGAACAGGTGGCCGTCCGGGAACCTGTCCGCGTGCCGGTGGGCCCAGTGCAGCGCCAGCCAGGTCTTGCCGATGCCGCCCGCGCCGCCTATCGCCGAGATGACCACGGTCGCGGCGCCCGGTGCCAGCGCCTCGTCGAGGCGGGCCAGTTCGGCCTGCCTGCCGGTGAACCACCGCGGCGGCGCGGGCAGTTGTCTCGGTGCCGCCGCCGTGTCACCGGAGGGTCTGGTCAGGCCGGGATCGGCCTCCAGCACGCGTTGGTGCACGTTCTGCAGCGCCGTGCCCGGTTCGGTGCCCAGCTGCTCGACGAGGCGTTCGCGGAGCTGGCGGTAGTGGGCCAGCGCATCGGCCGTGCGTCCGGCACGGTGCAACGCCATCATGAACTGCCCGGCCACCCGTTCGTCCAACGGCCACTGCGCGGCGCGGGCGCTCAACGGCGTCACGAGGTCCTCGCCGTGGCCCAGGCCCAAGAGGGCGTCGGTCAGATCGCACTCGGCGCTCAGCCGCTGCTGCCCGAGCCGGTCCCGTTCGGCTGTCGCCCAGTCGCCGTCGATGCCGGTCAACGCTTCGCCGCGCCACTGCTCCAGCGCCTGCTCCAGCAGCCCGGCGCGGCGGCCGTGGTCGTCGGCGGACCGCGCCTCGGCGCACAGTTCGTCGAACCGGTGCAGGTCGACCGCGGCACGGTCGACCTCCAGGGCGTAACCCCCTGGCCGCCGGGTCACGGCCACGGCACCGGCCAGCAGCAGTCGCAGCCGGGACAGGTAGTTCAGCAACGTCGCCCTGGCCCGCAGCGGCGGGTCGTCACCCCAGACGCGCCGCATCAGCCGGTCCACCGAGACCACGTGGCCCGCGTCCACCGCCAGCGCGGCCAGCACGCAGCGCTGCCGTGCCGGTCCGAGGTCCAGCGCGTGGCCCCCGACCAGCACCACGATTCCACCCAAGAGACGAAGTTCCATCCGGTGGTCCCCAGTCGCCGACAGGTTGTGCGAGCGGTCATATCAGTGCTGACCAGCGGATTGTTGAAGAACGCTGAAGTTTCACGGAGTTGGCCGCCGACCGTGGGTCCCACAGGGGAACGACTCACCTCAGAGGGGACACCACATGTTCGGAACACTCAGGAGGGCAGGCCTGGCCGTGCTGCTGGCGGTCGTGGCGGCCTTCACCGGGACGATGGCGGCGCAGGCCGCGCCGGCGGCCGCGGCCGAGGTCGCGTGCACCAGCTACACGAACGTGAGCATCGGCGGCGGCTGGTACCTGCACGTGCCGTCGCTCGGCGGGAACTCGGGCAACTACAACTGCGTCGTGGTCCGGGGCCACAAGGGCTTCCCCACGCTGGTGCTGCAGGAGAGCCTGGTCGCCTGCTACGAGCAGTACGTCGGCCCGAAGGGCCCGGACTCGGACTTCGGCGGCAACACCGAGCACGCGATGAGGAACGCCCAGATCCGGATCAACCAGCCCGCGGTCAAGGTGGACGGCCGCTTCGGCCCGATCACCAGCTCGTACTTCACGTTCCAGGCCTACGACCACAACAACGGCGGGTCGCACACCGGCCTGTGCTACCGCAGGTAGTCCGCTCGCGCTGAGCGGACGCACCCGAGACGCGGGTGGCGCCGGAGGACAGGGGAGCCTGCGGCGCCACCCGCCACGTGGCCGAATGCTGAACGTCTTTGGCCGCTGCTGGGCAGCACGGCGCGCGGGTGGCGTTCCAAGATCACCACATGCACAACACACGGACGTCGACCGTCGAACTCGGCGGCAGGACGGTGTCCAGGATGGCTTTCGGGGCGATGCGCATGGCCGACCCCGCGATCTGGGGCCCGCCAACGGATCGGGACCACTCCATCGCGCTGGCCCGCCGGGCGGTCGAGCTCGGCGTCGACCACATCGACACCGCCGACAGCTACGGCATGGGCGTGGTGGAGGACCTGCTGCGCGAAGCCCTGCACCCGTACCCCGAACACCTGCTGATCGCGACGAAGATCGGCCAGGTCCAGCCGCGGCCCGGTGAATGGGTGCCCGTCGGTCATCCCGCTCTGCTGCGGCACCAGTGCGAGATGAGCCTGCGCCGCCTCGGCGTCGACCGCATCGGCCTGCTCTACCTGCACCGCGTCGATCCGGCGGTGCCCTTCGACGACCAGCTGGGCACGATGAAGGAACTGCGGGACGAGGGCAAGATCGCGCACTTCGGACTGTCCGAAGTGGACGTAGCGCAGATCGAGCACGCGCGGACGATCATCGACGTCGCCGCGGTCCAGAACATCTACAACCTCACGACGCGGCACTGGGACCCCGTCGTCGAGCACTGCGCCCGCGAACGCATCCCCTTCGTGCCGTGGTTCCCGGTCATGAACGGCGCTCTCGCCCAGCCAGGCGGAGTCGCCGCCGAGGTCGCGGCGGCCACCGAGGCCACGCCGGCGCAGGTCGCCCTCGCGTGGCTGCTGGCACGGTCCGAGGTGATCTGCCCGATTCCCGGCACCTCCTCGATCGCGCACCTCGAGGAGAACGTCAGGGCGGCCTCGCTGCGCCTGACCGACGAGCAGGTCGACCGCCTCACCGCGGCCGCGGAGTCCACTGTGGAGTGATGTCGGGTCGCTTGCCGCGGGCGGGGCCGTACCTGCCGCGGTACTGGCCGGGGGACACGCCGGTGAGCTTGCCGAAGTGGTAGCGCAGTGCGGACTCGGAACCGAACCCGCACTGCGCGGCGACCCGGTCCACGGTCCAGTCCGTGCGTTGCAGCAGCTCCTTCGCGTATCGCACGCGCGCTCGCCGCAGCCACTCCATCGGCGGGATGCCGAGCGAGTCCCTGCTGAGGCGGGAGAACGTCCGGACGCTCGTTCCCGCGTGCCGGGCGAGCCTCGCGACCGTGAGCTCCTCGCCGAGGTGCTCCTCCGCCCAGTGCAGTGTGTCCACGAGGGAGGGTGTGCGGCGCGGGACGGCCCACCCGGCGTGCTGCGCCTGGTCGGCGTCGCGGCGCAGCGGGGCGACCATGAACCGCGCGATCTCCGCCGTGAGCGCCGATCCGTGGTCCAGTTCGACGAGGTGCAGGAGCAGGTCGAGCGCGGCGGTGCCGCCTCCGGAGGTGAAGATCCCGCGGTCCTCGACGAACAGGCGGCCAGGGTGGACCCGGACCTGTGGCCGTTCGGCGGCGAGCTGACCGGCCCAGTGCCAGTGGGTGGTGGCTTCACGGCCGTCGAGCAGGCCGGTGCCCGCCACCAGGAAGCTGCCCAGGCAGAGCGCGACGACCCTGGCCCCGGCCGCGTGGGCGCGCAGGAGGGCCGCCGTCAGCTCCGGGGACGGGGTGAACATCCCCGGAACGGCGGGGACGACGACGGTGTGCGCGGACTCCGCCCACGCCAGCGGCCGGTCCGGGAGCAGCGCGTAGCTCGTGGCGTACCCGGTGCGGGTGACCACGGGTCCCGCAGGGCCTGCCACGGCGACCTCGTAGAGCTCGGCGCCCGCGTGGTCGTTCGCCGACGCGAAGACCTGGACGGCCAGCGCCACCTCGAACGTGCCGACACCGTCGAGGCCCAGAACGGCGACCCGGTGCGGCGTCGTCCTGGGCTGCCCGGAGTGGTGGTCGGGGAGCACGGTTCTTCCTCCGGTTTCAACGGATCCAGCAGGACGCCAGCGCGTCGAGGACGTGGTCGATCGTCGATTCGCTGTGCGCGGCCGACACTTGGAGCCGCAGCCGGGCCTGGCCGCGCGGGACGACCGGGTAGGTCAGCGCGGTGGTGAAGACGCCCTGCGCGATCATCCTCTCGCTGAGCGCGCGTGTCTCGAGTTCGTCACCGACGACGACGGGAACGACGGGATGGTCGCCGGCGAAGGTGGGCAGCCCCAGAGCGGTGATCCCGGCGCGCAGCCGCGCCACCCTGGTGCGCAGCAGAGGCAAGGGCGAATCGGGTCCTGCCAGGACGTTGAGAGCCGCTCGCGCCCCCGCGACGACCGCGGGCGGCGGGTTGTTCGAGAAGGTGTAGGGGCGCGACAACGTCCGCAGCGCCGAGGTGAGTGCGCCAGAGCCCGCGACGAACCCGCCGATCGCTCCGCCCAGCGCCTTGCCGAGCGTTCCGGTGATGACGTCGACGCCGCCGAGAACCTGGTGGCTCTCCGCGGTTCCCCGCCCGCGCGGGCCGGCGACCCCGGTGCCGTGCGAGTCGTCCACGACCAGCAGCGTGCCGTTCTCCTCCGCCAGGCCCAGCAGGTTACGCAGGGGAGCCTCGTCGCCCTCCATGCTGAACACCCCGTCGGTGACGATCACCTTGACCGCCTCGGCGGGCAAGGTGGACAGCGCGTGGCGGAGGCCGTCCAGCACGACGAGTGCAGAACGGCGTCCTCGCACCCGGTCCACGCGGCCAGGCGGTGTTCGAGGTCGCGGTGTAGCTCGGTCGTGCCGCTGAGCAGGCGACCGGCCGCGGTGCCCAGACCCCACTCGTCCAGCGCGTCGTGCGCCGCCCGGACCACCACCGGATGGCGGGCGAGACCGAGGTAGTCGCACGAGGCCATGTTGACGAGTTCGGCGCCGCCCTGGGTGACGAGACCCGGCGCGCCGGGCCGCACGCCGAGCTCTCGCGTTCCGGGCTCCACCGCGGCGAGGACGCCGGTCAGAGCGGCAGGGATCACGCGAAGGCCTTCGCCGCGAACATCGCGTAGACGGCGGCGCAGCGCCGCATCGCGGCCTCGTCGACGTACTCGCCGGGTCCGTGGGACACGTCGAGACGTCCGGCGCCATACCCGAAGGCCGGCATGCCCAGCTGCGCGTACCAGCGGGTCTCGAGGATGCCGGGGCAGAGCTCGAACGGCGGCGCCGTGCCCTCGATCTCGGCGACACTGCCCGCGAGCAGTCGTGCCACGGGATGGGCCCGGTCGACACCGGCGGACGGCTGGCGCTGCACGATCTCGATGGACGCGGTGGTGCCGGACGCCTCGGCGGCGGAGTGGATGAGCGTGCTCAACCGCTCGATCTCCTCGTCGACGTCCTCCTCCGGGTTGAACCGGCGGTCGATCGAGAACCACGCCGAGCCGGGCACCGCGTTGAAGTTCACGCCGCTGCCGCTGGCCCCGCCGACGACCATCATCGAGCCCTTGGCGGCCTCGTCCTCCATGGGGAACGCGGTGCGCTTCTCCAGCAGTTCCTTCGCGAGCGCGTTGAGGGGCGCGGCGACGTTGACCATGTGCTGGAACGCGTTGTCGCCGAGGTGGGCCTGCCCGACGTGCGCCTCGGTCCCCCTGAGCTCGACCCGCATCGTGAGCGCGCCGCGGCTGGCGTGCCAGATCACCCCGCCCGTCGGTTCGGCGGTGACCATGGCCAGTGCGGACGTGTCGATGAGACCTGCCCGCCGCAGATGGCCCGAGCTGGCGTCGCTCCCGGTCTCCTCGTCGCACACGAGGTGGAACACGATCGACCCGTCGCCCAGCAGACCGAGGTCGCGGGCGGCCGCGGCGCCGTAGAGCATGGAGACGACCCCGCCCTTCATGTCAGCGGTGCCGCGGCCGTACATGCGCCCGTTGCGGCGTTCGGCCGTGAACTGGGCGCGGCTCTGCGCGGGCACGACGTCGAAGTGGCCGTGGAAGTAGACCAGCCGCGGGCCGTCACCGACCCGGCCCTGCACGACGCGGGGCTCTTCGAGCTGGTCGTGCGGCGCCAGTTCGATGATCTCCGGTGCGAACCCGAACCGGTCCATGACCTCGTACAGGTACGCGGCGCACTGGCCGAGGCCGCGGCCAGGAGGGTTCTCCGTGTCCAGCGCGACGAGCTTCTCCAGCAGCTCGGCCATCTCCTCCGCTCGTGGTTCCACCCACTCCTGAATCCGGGTCGCGAGAGTCATGTGTCTCCTCCAAGGCAGTCCAGGGCGTTGCGGATCATGAGCTATCCGGCCTGACCGGACAGGGGGTGGTCAGGGCACGGGGACTCCTGCGTGGCGGCCCAGCTCTCCAGCACGCGCAGGGCGTCCGCAGAACTGGAACCGGCCTCGGCGACGTACGCCAGCATCGTGAGACCGGGGTCCGAGCGGAGGTCCAGGGCCACGAACGACAGCGTCAGCGCACCCACCACGGGGTGGTGCAGTCGCTTGGTCCCACTGCAGTGGAACCGGACGTTGTGCGTCGCCCATCGCGACGCGAAGTCCGTGCTGAGCAACGAGAGTTCACTGACCATTTCGGACAGAAGGCGATCGCCGGGATCGCTGCCGGCGGTGGAGCGGAGCACCGCGACGGCCTCGTCGGCCGTCTTCTCCCAGTCCGCGTAGAACTTCCTCGCCCGCGGGTCGAGGAACGCGTACCGCGCCAGGTTGCCCGGCTGGTCGTCGGCGGTGGCCACGTCGGAGTACAGCGCGCGGCCGAGTTGGTTGGCCGCCAACAGGTCCATCCTGCTGTTCAGGATCACCGCGGCTCCCGGCATCGTGTCGAGCAGGCTTCGGTGAGCGGGACGGACGGCCTGCGGGATCGTCCGCCGCCGCCCGGTCCGCGCCGAGTTCGCCGCCCGTGCGAGGTGCCGGAGATGCGCGTGCTCGGCCTCGTCGAGCCGCAGAGCGCACGCGACCGAGTCGAGCACGGCCAACGACACCCCGCGCAGGTTGCCGCGCTCGAGCCGGTTGTAGTAGTCGGTGCTCACCCCCGCGAGCAGCGCCACCTCCTCCCGGCGCAGGCCCGGGACGCGGCGATTCCCGCCGTAGAAAGGAAGACCCGAGTCCTGCGGGGTGATCCTGGCGCGGCGGGAGGTGAGAAAGCCGCGCACCTCGTCTTCCAGCTTCATGAGCCCGAGGCTAGATCGACAGCGGCGGCCGGAGGAGGCACTGGCATTAACCCCCAGACCGCAGCGCCCGCGTCAGATGCCCGCGGTGGACCCGCCGTCGACCTGCCAGTTCGCGCCGGTGACGTAGCGCGAGAGCGGGCTCGCCAGCAACGCCACGATCGAGGCGACGTCGTCCGGGGTGCCGATGCGCCCCACGTCGTTCGGCACGAAGTCGCGCAGGGCGCCCTGTTCGATCTCCTCCCACGTGTCGCCCCAGCCGTTCTCGGCGCTGATCGCCCGGAACATGGTCTCCAGCGAGCCCACGCGGATGAGGCCGGGCGTGACGATGTTCGACGTGACCCCGGTGCCGCGCAGATGACGGGAGAGCGAGATCGTCAGGTTGAGCAGCGCGGCCTTGGTCGCGCCGTACTGCGGGTAGCCGGGCAGGGGCTGGTGGCCGGTGCCCGACCCCATCTGGATGACGCGCCCCCAGCCACGTTCCTTCATGCCGGGCACGAACGCCTGGATCATCCGCACCGTGGAGTGCACGTTGGTCTCGGCCGCCCTGGTCCAGTGCGCGGTCGTCGGCGTGTCCCAGTCGCTCGTCTCGTAGACGCCCGCGTTGTTCACGAGGACGTCCACCGCGCCGACCCGTTCGGCGACCCGTGCCGCCCCGGCGTCGGTGGAGAGGTCGCCGAGGACGACGTCGACGGTGCCACCCTCCGCCCTGATGGACTCGGCGACCTCGTTCGCCGTCACCTCGTCACGGCCGTGCACGACCACCGCCATGCCTTCACGCGCGAGCGCCACCGCGACCGCCGCCCCGATCCCGGCGCTCGATCCCGTTACGAGCGCCCGCTTTCCCGTCAGCTGCAAGTCCACTGCCGTTGCCCTTTCGCTGTTCTGGTCGATCACGCTTCCGGGATGGGCCAGTTGCTGTTCTCCGGCGTGATGGCCTCGGGGTCGGGTCCGTTGCGGACGCCCCGGTCGAGCGCGTCGAGCGCCGCCAGCTCCTCGGCGCTGAGCTTGATGTCGAAGACGTCGAAGTTCTCCGCGATCCGCTCCGGTTTCACGGACTTCGGGATCGCGGAACGGCCCTGCTGCAGGTGCCAGGCGAGCATCACCTGCGCGGCGGACCTGCCGTGGGCCTCCGCGATGCCGAGGATCACCGGTTCGGTGAGCGTGCTGGTCCGGTCCTTGGCGCCCCACCCGATGGTGTCCGGGTAGAAGGTCACGCCGCCGATGGGGGACCAGGCCTGGGTGACGATCCCGTGCTGGTCGGCGACCTCGCGCAGCTCGCGCTGGCTGAAGTACGGGTGCAGCTCGACCTGGTTGACCGCAGGCACGACCTCGGTCTGTTCGATGAGCATCTTGAGGTGCTCGGCGGTGAAGTTGGAGACGCCGATCGCACGCACCCGGCCGTCGTCGAGCAGCTTCTCCAACGCCCGGTAGGAACCGATGGTCCGCTCGAACGCGGAGGGCACCGGCTGGTGCAGGAGCAGCAGGTCGATCTGCTCGACACCCAGCTTCAGCGCACTCTTGTCGAACGCGTGCAGGGTCTGCTCGTAGCCGTAGTCGCTGACCCACACCTTGGTCTCGAGGAAGATCTCGGACCGGTCCACACCGGACCGCCGAACGGCCTCCCCGACCTCGCGCTCGTTGAAGTAGACGGCCGCGGTGTCGATGTGCCGGTAACCGGTGGCGAGCGCGGTCTCGACCGCGGCGACGGTCTCCTCGGGCGCGCTCTGGAACACGCCGAAGCCGAGCGCCGGCAGGGTGACGCCGTTGTTCAGGCTGATCTCGGGAACTGCGTTCATCTCTGTGCTTCCGCTTCACTCTTGGAACAGGACCGGCTCAGCGCCGTGCTCCCAGCAGACCCCGCGGCCCGGAGTCGCGGGAGGGCGAGCTGATCCGTGTACTGCGAGACCACCCCTGAACCCGCTCAGCAGACCGGACACAAAGGACACCGGCGTGGGGGTCACCACCAGGGTCCCCCAGACGTCGTGCATCCCGTCCTATCCTGTGATCATGGACGACCAGGACGCGCTCACCACGTTCCTGAGGTCCCGGCGCGACAAGCTCACGCCCGGCCAGGTGGGACTACCGGACCACGGCCAGCGACGGGTCCCGGGCCTGCGCCGAGGCGAGGTCGCTGCCCTGGCAGGCGTCAGCATCGAGTACTACACACGCCTGGAACGCGGAAACCTCCGAGGCGTCTCCGACAGCGTGCTGGACGCTCTCTCGACCGCCCTGCGGCTCGACGACACCGAGCGGATGCACCTCCACGACCTGGCGCGCACGGCGGGAACACCAGGCTCCCGCGCCGGGCAACGGGCGCGGCCGGCGGTGAGGGCGAGCCTGACGCGCATCATCGAGGGAATGCCCGGCCTGCCGGCGTTCGTGATGAACAACCGCCTCGACACGTTGGCCGCCAACGCATTGGGCCGAGCGCTCTACGCGGAGATGCTCGACGACCCGGCCTTCAAATCCAACGTGGTCCGCTTCGCCTTCTTCAGCCCGGCCGCCCGGCGCTTCTACCCCGACTGGGACCGCATGGCCCGCTTCGCCGTGGGGGCGTTGCGCGTCGAGCAGGGACGGCGGCCGCACGACCCGGAACTGTCCACCCTGATCGGCGACCTGACCGCCGGCAGCGAGACCTTCCGCACGATGTGGGGCTCGCACGACGTGTACGTCTTCCGCGACACCACGAAACGCCTGAACCACCCGGTGGTCGGTGACCTGGTGCTCGACCAGGAGACGCTCGGCCTGCCGGACGAGAGCGGACTCAACGTGGTGGTCTACAGCGCGCCTCCCGGCTCCGCCGCCGCGAAGAGCCTGCGACTGCTCGCCGGGGAGAGCACGCCGGACTGACGGCTCGCGCGGAGTCCGCCGGCACCAGTGGTCCGTCAGGAGAACGAACCAATCAGCCGCGGTGGTCTTGGGCCAAGGGCTGATGCTTTACGGCGTTTCGCACCGGAAGCAGGTCGCCGACTCGTCGTCGAGTGAGGCAAGGTGATGTCGCGCGTGAGTGGCGTCGTGCATGACGCTTGGGTACATCGCGACCGCCTCGCGCCAGTAGCGCTCGGCGAGAGTCGGGTCGTGCCGGCGGTGAGCGATGTGCGCGAATCCTTCCAGTGCACGTGCCTCGTAGCGAGCGAAAGAGTAGTGGTTCGATCGTTCTCTGGCTTGCGCGTAGACCTTTTCCGCGTGGTCGAGGTCCTTCGCCGCCACGGCGGTTTCGCCGAGGGCGTCGAGCACCTCACACTCCACCCTGTGCAGGTTGAGCCGGCGCGCGAGGACGAGTGCGTCGCGGCCGTGCTGGACCGAGGCCGCGTAGTCGCCCAGCGATCGTTGGGTGGCGCACAGGCCCAACTGCGCCAGAGCGATGCCGGTCTGGTACCCGATCGCCTGGCTGCCCGACAACACTTCGCCGAACTCTCGGAGCGCTCCGTGGTGTTCGCGCTGCGCGTGCAGCACGGTTGCGACGTTCCACCTGGTCACCAGTCGGCTGATCGCGTCATCGGGTGGCATCAGCTCGAGCGACAGGGTGAAGTGCTCGAGCGATTCGGTGAACCTGCCCAGTTCCCTGGCGACCACGGCCTGGTTGTTGATGATCGTCTCGTGGTACGGGTGATCCGGCTCCTCGGCGATGTGGGCTTGCGCCAGGCCGAAGTCCCGTTCGGCCCCGGCGTAGTCATCCATGTCGAGACGCAGGAGGCCGAGGTGGATCAGCAGTGCGGACTCGCGGTGAAGTTCGCCGAGTCGTCTGGTCAACTCCAGTGCGCGGTCGAGGTGGCGGATCGCCTCGCTCGTCAGCCCGCGCTCCCGGCACACCGAGGCCAAGCCCGACCAGCACAGCGACTCGCCGTGGGCGTCTCCGTCGATGTTCGCCGAGCGTGCGGCGAGGGAGTAGAGGTCGTAGGACGGGCCCGCGTAGTTGGTCGCCCTCAGGTACGGCTCCAGGGCGCACACGAGCTTCCACGCCTGGGCGTGCCGGCCGACTTCTGCGGCGAGACGTGCGGTCGCGACGAGATTCGGGAACTCCGCGTTCAGCACGGCTGTCGCTTCGGCGGGAGATGCCGGAGTCCGCACGCTGGACGGTGAGTCCTCGTCGGGTTCCTTCACCGGATTGCCGTGTGCGAGCGCTTGACACCAGATCCCGGCGGCTTTCAGGTAGTGGTCGAACAGGCGTCTCAGCGCCGCCTGCTGCTCGTCCTCCGTGTCCACTTCGGAGCGCATCTGGACCGCGCAGTCCCGCACGAGGTCGTGGAAGTGGAACCGTCCTGGCGTGAACTGCTTCACGAGGTTGAAATCGAAGAGTCCATCCAAACAGGACTCGGCCTGGTCGGTCGAGATTTCCGCGAGCGCGGCGGTGGAACCGACGTCGTACTCGGCGCCCGGATGCAGGCTCAGCAACCGGAAGACCTTGCGATGCAACGGATCGAGGTACCGGTGCGAGAGTTTCAGCACCGCCATCACGTTGCGGTCCTCCACCTGGAGGAATCGTGCGCGGTGCGCGTGGTCGCGGATTCGGTCGACCAGGTCGGCGACCGTCCAGCTGTCCCGGTCCCGCAGTCGCGCGGCGGCGATCCGGATCGCGAGCGGTAGATGTCCGCAGAGCCGGACCGCCTCGGCGACTGCTTCCGGTTCCTTCTCCGCACGGCGTTCGCCGACGACCCGCGCGAACATGTCCGCGGCCTCGTGGGGTGACAGGACGTCGAGCGACATGGGGACCGCGCCGTCGAGCGCGGAGAGCCTGCGCCTGCTGGTGATGATGACCAGCACACCCGCGCTGCCGGGGAGCAGCGGACGGACCTGAGCCGCGTCGACTGCGTTGTCCACCAGGAGAAGACTGCGGGTACCCGCGGTCCGGGACCGCCACAGATGGCTGCGCGCCTCGGTTCCGGTGGGCACCAGTTCGGGCGGCACGCCGCTGTCGCGCAACAGTTGCTCGAGCGCCTGGTCGGCGGTGATGGGCTCCATTCCGGTGGTGAACCCGTGCAGGTCGACGAAGTACTGACCGTCCGGGTAGCCGTCCGCGACCTCGTGTGCGAAGTGGACTGCCAGCGTCGTCTTGCCGACGCCGCCCATCCCGTCGATGGCGGAGATCACGAGAGTCGACGGATTCTCCCTGGCCGCCTCCTCGAGCAGGTGCGCGATCTCGGCCGTGCGGCCGGAGAAGTCGTGGTTGTCGTGAGGCAGGTAGAACTTCGTGGGACTAGTGCCGGACCCTGGTGCGGAGAGCATCTCCGCCGTGCCCTCGTGGTGCGGCGTGGTCGTCACCGGGAGCGATCCGTTGAGGATCGCGAGGTGCAGTTCGCGCAGACCGGAGCCGGGGTCGAGGGCGAGTTCGTCCGCCAGAACCCTGCGGCCTTCCTCGTAGACGGCGAGCGCGTCCGCCTGGCGGCCACTCAGGTACAGCGCCCGCATGAGGCGGTCGCGCAGGGACTCGCGCAGCGGGTGCTGCCGCACGAGTTTCGTCAGGTCTCCGATGAGCGAAGCCGCCTCGCCGCAACGGATGCGGCAGGACGCGAGCTGCTCGACGGCGGCGAGTCTGTTCTCGTTCAAGCTCGCCGCGGCGGTCTCGAACCACACCCCGTCCAGACCGCTCAACGCCTTGCCGCGCCAGAGCGACAAGGCCTCGTCGAGCAGCCCGAGGCTCGTGTACAGGTCTCCGCGCTGCTCCGCGTCACGCGCGGCGCGGACGTTGCGGTCGAAGCGGTGGAGGTCGATCACGTCTTCGGCGACGTCCAGCCGGTAACCGGTGTCGGTCCTGATGATCTGGACCTCGCTCGATGCACCCGCCAACACGCGCCTCAAGCTGCCGATCGAGTTGTGGACCTGCTGACGCACGGAGCCCGGTGGGTTCTCCCACAGAGCGGCAACGAGCTGGTCGACGGACACGATCCGGTTCGCGTTGAGCAGGAGGACCGCGAGCAGCTTGCGCTGGCGCGCGCCGCCGACCTTGACCGGCTCCCCGGACAGGATCGTCTCGAATGGTCCCAGCAGGCGAAACGTCACGCTCACCTGCTCAGCATACTGATCAGGTGACTCAGGGTAGTGTGCGAGTAGCGGTCAGGTAGCGACAGGTGGGAGGCTCGTCGCCAGGTCTGACTGCTCATCGGACCGTTGGTGAATTCCATTGGGGGACAAGTGAGCAAGAAGACGATTTCGGGATTGGTGTTGGTCGTCGCCGCGTTCGTCGCGGTGTGGGTCGCGGGTCTGGCTTCCGCAGACGAACCGGGCAACGAGGGACCTCAGTCGAACAACTCGGTTCTGACCGACTCGACGGCCGACCACACGGGAAGGCCGCCCGGCCACACCGGCTGAGCGCCATGAGCCGCACTGCTCGTCCGGCAGACGAGGACGTCCACACCCGCACCGCACGCGGACTCGGATTCGCGTCGCTGGTGCTCGTGGGCGGCTTCGTCCTGGGGTGGCTCGCTCAGCTCGGGGTTCCCGGGCTGAGCGCGTTCGCCGTGCTCTGGCCGCAGCACTGGAGGTTCTTCACCGGGCTCGACAGGGACTCGGTGGTGGCCTATCGGGTTTCCGGGCCGGGGCTTCCCCTGTCGCCACTCGACGACATCGGACACCACGGCCTGGGCAGGTCCGCCGAGACCCGGTTCAACGAGGCGTGGCGGTTCGCCCGCCGCGTCCCCGACGAGCAGTGGCAGATCTGCACGCGACGCGACGCGCTCGAGTGCGGTCTCGACCTCGGTCCCGTCGACCCGTACCGGCTGGAGAACGGCCCCGGAGGTCGGCTCCTGTGCGGAGACCTCGTGCTGTCGGCGGAACGGACCGAGGTGCCTGAGCCCGGGCGACTACCCGCGACAGCGAGAAGAGTGCACAGAATCGCTGTGGTGAACGTCGAATGCGGCTGACGAGCGCGTGGCACGCGCTGCACTCGCGGCTCGTGCGGGCCGCAGTCCTGGCCGAACCGAGAGGACTCCAGCAGGGGATCGGCAGGAGCCTGCTCGCACTCGCCCAACTGTCCACAGTGGTGTTCAGCGAGAGCACCGCGTTGTTCTCCCCGGTCCTACGGCCACCGGACGGAGTGCGCTGCGACGGCATCCGGGCGATCTCGCTGTGGTGTGCGACCGAGGGGATGGGCGCGAGCCTGCTCATCGGCAGGACCGTGACGATCGCGGTCCTGCTGGTCGTCCTGTCCGGCTATCGCCCCCGGCTGTCCTGCGTTCCGCACTGGTACGTGGCGTTCAGCATGGTCGTCAGCACACCCGAGTCCGACGGCGGCGACCGCGTGCTCATGCTCGCGACGATGCTGTTGATCCCCTTGTGTCTCGGCGACGATCGCACGTGGCATTGGACAGGCCCTGACTCACCGATGCCCGCCGCCTGGCGGGGCGTGGCTTACGCCGGGCACCACGCGCTGCGGCTGCAACTCTCCATCGTCTACCTGGGCGCGGCCCTGTCCAAGGCCGGGGATCCCCTGTGGCGTCGAGGAAGTGCGATGGTCGCGGTCGCGTACCACCCGTACGCCGGTTTCCCGCCCTTCCTGCGGGACCTGATCGATCCGCTGCTGCACGTCCACTGGATCGTCGCGAGTGCGAGCTGGTCGGTCATCGCGGTCCAGCTCGCACTCGCCGTGCTGTTCTGGTGTGGCGACGGCGCACGGAGATGGGCGCTCGTGCTGGGCATCGGATTTCACGCGGGAATCATGGTGCTGATGAGCTTGTCGGCGTTCGGCCTGGTGCTGATCGGCGTCGTCGTCCTTGTGTGCTCCCCGATCCGATCTGCGGAAGATGAGGTGGTGACGCGAAATGAACGCGTGCGTGGAGGTTCTTCCGTTCGAGGCGGAGCGGGCGACTCCGGCTGAGCTGACGGCGCTCTACGAGCTCTCGACCGCCGCTCAGGTACAGGACCACGAGCACCCTGTGCTGCTGGACTACCAGGCGTGGGTGTCGGCGTTGAGTCAGCCGGCGGCGGGCCTCGGGCCGCGGCGGACCTGGGTCGTGCGTCGTGACGGCGAGCTGGTGGCAAGAGCAGTGGCCTACTTCCCGGACAACGAGAACGGTCACTTCGCCCTGACGGAGATCACCGTCGCGCCGCGGCGGCGTCGTGAGGGCGTGGGCAAGGCGGTGCTGCGGGCACTGCTGCCCGAACTCGAGTCGCACGGCAGGTCCGTGGTGGAGGGATGGGACCTCGCCAAGGACGGCGCCGGGCATCGGTGGGCCATCGACGTCGGCCTGCACACGGCGAAGTCCACCGTCGCGCAGACCCTGAAGATCGAGAACGTCGACCGGTCGCGCTGGGACGTACCCGTCCCTGACGGCTACCGCCTCGTGGCCTGGGCGGGTACCGCGCCGGAGGAACTCGTGTCGACGTACGCGCAGGCCCTCTTCGCCATGCGCGACGCGCCCGTGGAGGACTCCGACTACAGGTTCGCCGACTGGACGGCCGCCCGCGTACGTGAGGAAGAAGCCGCCAGACAGGAACAGGGAGTCGTGCAGCGCGTGGTCGTGGCGATCGATGAGAACACCGGGAACGCGGTGGCGGTGACGCAGATGGACGTCTACGAGACCTATCCCACGTGGGGCATCCAGCAGGACACCGCCGTCGTTCCCGCCCATCGCGGCCACGGCCTCGGCCGTTGCGTCAAGGCGCACATGCTGCGACTCCTCCTCTCCGAACGGCCGGAGGTCGACCGGGTGTTCACCAACGTCAACGCGGGCAACGAGCACATGATGAGGGTCAACGACCAGATCGGGTTCACGACCACAGCCACGACCGTCGCCGTCAGCGCGGAGATCGCGGAGCTCCGGGCTCGCCTCGGGTGAGGTGTCGGCGGACGCCGGACTGTGCCGACGAGTAGTCGGCGGATACCGCACGGGTAGTGCGGGCTCGCACACTGGAGCTCGGGTGTCCGTGCTGGGGGTGCGGACAGCCTGGAGCTCATCTCGCGAGCCCGTGCCCCGAAGCGCGATCGTGCTCAGCAGTGAGTGAGAGGTCGGAGGGTCGGTGCGGCCGGGAAAGCCGCGCCACCCGTCGAGGGGCACGTGCCTCAGCAGCGGCCCGCGACGCTCCTGGCCGCGCCGCAGCGGGCACCTCACCAGGCCGCGATCGGTGCCGAGTCGTGTTCGAGTAGTGAGCGCGTACATCCTGGTCCCGCAAGGCATCGGAGACGAGTGAAGTCCTTGGGGGGACGATGGGTGTCGGCAGGAATGCCGCCGGTTCGCACGAGCCTGATCGCACGGATGCGCTGGGCACGACCTCACGGACGCCTGAACGGATCCCGCTCGAGTCGTTGCTCCGCTCCGACTCGCCGCGGGTGGCGGGGGAGAACGCGGAGCACGCGGGCCTGCTCGCCCAGGTGAGCGAACCCCTCCCGCCGATCCTCGTGCACCGCCGTTCGATGCGGGTCATCGACGGCATGCACCGGCTCGAAGCGGCGCGCATTCGTGGCGATGCCGCGATTCCCGTGCTGTTCGTCGAGGACGAAGGGGCAGATCCGTTCGTGCTGGCCGTCGAGGCGAACCGGGAACACGGCTTGCCCCTGTCGCTCGCGGACCGTCGGGCTGCCGCCCGACGGATCATCGTCTCGCACCCCGAGTGGTCGGACCGGCGCGTTGCCGCGGTGATCGGGCTCGCCGCGGCGACCGTCGCGTCGATCAGGCGGTGTTCAACAGCTCAACCCGAGCAGTTGAACGCGAGGGTCGGCAAGGACGGGAAAGCCCGTCCGCGCGACGGTGGCGCGGGCAGGCGCAGGGCGGGCGAACTCCTCGCGCAAAACCCGTCCGCCTCACTGCGAGCCATCGCGGGTGCCGCGGGCGTGTCACCCGCCACCGTCAAGGACGTACGCGCGCGGCTGGCGCGCGGGGAGGCGCCGGACTTCCCGCAGCGATCCTCCGAGGCCGCGGGCGAAGCCGTCCCGGACGTGCCTCTGCCCGGCACGGCCGAGCCCGCGGAACTCATCGCCAACCTCAGACGAGATCCCTCGCTGCGCTTCACAGAGTTCGGCCGTGCGTTGATCAGGTTCCTGGACTCCGCCGCGATCGACCCGGACCAGCGGGACGAACTGATCCGGTCCGTCCCGCCGCACCAGCGCGAAACCGTCGTGCGGCTGGCCCGCGAGTACGCCCGCACGTGGGAGAAGTTCGCGGACCAGCTGGGTGGGGAAGCCGGCCGGGAGCCGCGATCAGCGTGACGTCCGAACCCGCCGCGCCGCCAGGCGTTCGAGCACGGCCGTGAACTTCTCGCCCCACCCGACGACGGTGTCCCGGTCGAACAGGTCGGTCGAGTACTCGAACACCACGCGAACCCCGGTCTCCTCGAACAGGACCACCACGTACAGCTCGGTGCGGGCGAGTCCGGGCCTCAGCACCGGGCGCAGGACGGCGCCGGGCAGGTCCACGACCGGTTCCGGAGCCGTGACCACGGTGAACAGCACCGAGGGGAACAGGCCGTCTGCTACGCCGGGGTCGATCAGGCGGACGACCTCGCTCAACGGCAGCACCTGGTGGTCCACGGCCTCGCTCACCGCTCGGCTCATCCGCTCGACCCGTTCGGCGAGGTCGCCTGCCGACCCAGTGCGCAGCAGCACCGCGTCTCCGAACAACCCGACGGTGTTCTCGTGGCCGGCGAGCAACCGGTTAGCGCTCGACGCCGCGAGCACGTGGTCCGGAAGGCCGGTCACCTCGGAGACCCACTCCGAGAAGGCGACCGCGAGCACGACGTAGGGCGTGGTCTCGAGCCGCGCCGCCAGTTCCCGCGCAGGGAAGTCAACGACGAGCTCGTGGTGTGCTCCAGCCCCGGACAGGGGTGCGGAGCGTGGCCGGTCCGCAGGCAGCTCCAGCCGCAGCGGCGCACCGTCCAGCGCTTCGCGCCAGAACCGCTCGTGATCGGCGTGCGGGACCGTGCGTTCCCACCGGGCGTAGTCGACGTACCGGGCAGCCGGTGGATCGAGGCGGACTCCGCGGTACAGCTGCCCGATTTCCCGCCACAGCACGGACAAGGACCAGGCGTCGCACACCGCGTGGTGCCACACGGCCAGCAGCACCCAGTGCTCGTCGTGCACCCTGGCCAGCCTGAACCTGAAGAGCGGTGCCCGATCCAGCGCGAACGGTCGCGCCGCCTCCCGCGCGCACCACTCGTCCACGTCCTCGCACGGGATGATCGGCAGGTCGACCGCGACCTCCCGCAACACCTCCACGACGAGGTCGTCGTCGCGGTCGGCGAGTCTGATCCGCAGCGCGTCGTGCCTGCGCACCAGTTCGGTCAGTGCACGGTGCAGGGCGTCGGTGTCGAGCCGCCCGTGAACGTCCACGCGTTGCGCGATGTTGTACACGGAAGGATCCCGCCGTGCGTCGTGGCGCTGCCTGAGCCGGCGCAGCGCTGACGGCGCTTCGACGGTGTCGACCACTTCCGCGGCGCGCCGGCCCGCGATCGCGCGAATCGTGGGGGCACGGAAGAAATCGGCCATGGTCAGCGCGATGTCGTGGTCGGCCGCCATCCTGTTGATCAGCCTCACGGCACTGAGCGAGTGGCCGCCGAGCGCGAAGAAGGTCGCGGTGACCGGTGCGGAGTCCAGGCCGAGTTCCGCGCACCACAACCGGTGGAGTGCGTGCTCGAGTTCGGTGGCGGGGCGATCCGCCTGCACCGGCTGGACCACGTGCTCGGGCAACCGTTCGTTGTCGAGCTTGCCGTTCGTGTTGTACGGCAAGCGATCGAGCCGAACCCACCGCTTCGGCACCAGGTGGTCCGGCAGGGATCGCGCGAGCTGTTCCAGGAGATCGTCGCGCGGCGACACGACGTAGGCCACCAGCTCCAGGTCGCCGTGCGGGCCAGGCCTGGCGACGACGGCGGCGTCCACCACACCGGGCAGTTCGGCCAGCACCGACTGCACCTCTCCGGGCTCGACGCGGTGACCGCGGATCTTCACCTGGTCGTCCAGCCTGCCGAGGTACTCGATGGTGCCGTCGTTGCGCCACCGGCCGACATCGCCCGTGCGGTAGACGCCCCCGAACTCCGGACTGCCGACGTAGCCGTGCGCTACCGGAAGACCGGAGATCTCGATCTCGCCGCTCGTGCCGATGGGCACCTCGCGGCCGCGAGCGTCCAGCAGCCTCACCTCGGCGCCGTCGATGGGCGCGCCGATCGGCGGGCGGTGGCCCGCCTCGGGATCCACCCGATGGGAGGTGACGATGATCGACGCCTCGGTGGGCCCGTACTGGTTGTGGAGCGCGCAGGACGGGTGGGAGGCGAGGAAACGGCGCAGCGCGGGCGTCAGGTGCAGCGCCTCCCCGGCGGAGAAGACCTCGCGCAGCGAGGGCATTTCCGGCGCCTGCTCGACCAGGTGCTTCAAGGGGGTGAACGGGAGGAACAACCGCTCCACCCCGTGGCGCGTGACCACAGCGGCGAGGTCGTGTCGCTCGTGCTCGTTCACCAGCACGAGGGTGGCGCCGGACGCGAGCGTCGTGAAGATCTCCTGAACGCTCACGTCGAACGCGGTCGACGTCCATTGCGCGGTCCGCATCGGACGGTGGTGCCGCAGGTGCCACGACACGAGGTTGACCGGGCCGCGGTGGGGTACGACGACGCCCTTGGGCCTCCCGGTCGATCCGGAGGTGTAGATGCAGTAGGCGGCACTGTCCGAAGTGAACTCGACGGCCGGTGGCCCCGCAGGCGGTCCGTCGGCGAGAACGGGGTGGTCGCTCGTCAGCACCTCCGCGGCCGCGCAGTCGTCGAGGAGGAATCGCTGTCGTGCCTCCGGTGTGGCCGGGTCGATCGGCACGTAGGCCGCGCCGCTCTTGAGCACGCCGAGCAGTGCCGCCAGCAGGACCGGGCCCCGGGGGAGCGACAACGCCACGAAGTCGCCCGGCCCCACACCTCGTTCACGCAGGCGCCGGGCCACGAGGTTCGCCCGTCCGTCCAGGTCCGCATACGACCACCGAGTCCCTTCCGCGAGCAGCGCGACCGCGTCGGGCGTCGCCAGCACCTGCCGTTCCACGAGGTGGTGCAGGCCGAGATCCGGCACCGGCACGGACTTGCCCTGCCACGACCGCACCACCTCGAGATCGGTTCCGGTGGTCGAGGTGAGTTCGGACAGCCGGGCTTCCGGCTGCTCGACCGCCCGCCGCAGCAGGCCGTCGACGTGGCCCAGGACCCGTCGCACGGTGTCCTCGTCGAAGAGTCGGCTGTCGTACTCGACTGAACAGCGCAGTCCGTCGTGATGCCTGGTCAGGTAGAGCGTGAGGTCGAACGGCGCCCGGTCGCTCGGCACGTCGAGCAACCGCGCCGACAACGTTGGCGTGAACACGACCTCCTCCTCGTGCTCGAACTCGACCAGCACCTGGAAGATCGGCGTCCGGCTCGGATCGCGATCCGGGTTGAGAGCCTCGACGATCTCGTCGAACGCGACCGCGCGATGCTCGTACGCGGTCACCGTCCTGTCGCGGACCTGACGCAGCAGGTGGGCGAACACCGGGTCTCCTGACAGGTCCATCCTCAGTGCGACGGTGTCGAGGAACAGACCGACCTGGTCCTCGGCGTCCTCCGGACGATGGGACACCGCGGTGCCGATCACCAGGTCGTCCTGGCCGCTGAACCGGCCCAGCACCGCGCCGACGGCACCGAGCAGGGCCATGAACGTCGTGACCCGGTTCTCGGCGCAGAGCGTCGTCAGACGGTCCGCGAGCACCGCACCGAACTCGTGGACGACGTGCGCCCCGACTCCCTCACGCACGGGAGGGCGTGGCCGATCCGTCGGCAGGCGCAACACAGGCAGGTCGCGCAGTTCTCGCAGCCAGTGCTCCAGGTCGGCTTGCTTGCTGTCCGGGTCGGGCTCGCGGGGCACGTGGACCGCTGCCGCGGCGGGAGGTTCTCCCCCGTAGTACGCGGCGACGTCCCGCAGGAGCACAGCGGTGGAGGAGGAGTCGAACACGATGTGGTGCGCCAGCAGGAAGAGCACGTGCCGCCTGTCGTCGAAGCGCAGGAGCCTGGCCAGCACCAGCGGACCCTCGGTCAGGTCCAGGTGCTGCTTGCCGTCCGTCTCCAGCACTGCTCGCAACGCCTGGTCCTCGCTGACTCCCGCGCAGTCGAGCACGGGGCAGTCGAGGTCGACCGACGGCAGCACCACCCGGTACGGGCCGTCCGCGTCCTCGCGGAAGACCGTGCGCAGCGCGGGATGCCGGTTCACGGCCTGCCGCAGAGCGGTCGTGAACAACGGCACGTCCAGTTCACCGAGCAACCGGACCGCCTTGGGCTCGTGGTAGAGGTTGCTCCCCGGGAGCATGCGTTCGGCCAGCCAGATGCGCCGCTGCGCCGGTGTCGGAGCCAACCGCGGCGACCGGTGGCGCAGACGCATTCGATCGACTGCGGGAAGTGCCTCGAGCACGCGAGCCGTCGGAACCCCGAAGTCGACGAAGCAGGCGACCTCGTTCGCACCCGCCGCCACCAACCGGTCCACGACGGCGGACGCGGTGTGCTCATCGCCGATCAGCGCGCGGGAGTCGCAGTACCTCTCGTACGCCCGATCGAGCAGGAACTCGAGGTCCGCCTCCGGGGTGTTCTCCAGGTCCACCTCGACGCCGAGACTGGTGGTCACCTGGTCGAACAAGGACAGCGACGACCTCAGG
Source organism: Lentzea sp. NPDC058450 (assembly GCF_042721395.1). Taxonomy (NCBI): domain Bacteria; kingdom Bacillati; phylum Actinomycetota; class Actinomycetes; order Pseudonocardiales; family Pseudonocardiaceae; genus Lentzea; species Lentzea sp. NPDC058450. Next base: position 322,308 of record NZ_JBHXLO010000003.1, on the reverse strand, counting down.
TACGACAGGAACGGTCCTCTCGCTTCCGCACGAGCGCGGGCGGCGTCCGGGCCGAGGTAGGTGTGCACGAGGACGACGACGCGTCCGCTGTCGGCGTCGAAGCCGTGTTCCGCGCGAACTCGCCTGTACAGCGCGATGTTCGCGGTGAGTTCCTCCACCGTCTGCGTGATCAGGTTGGTCACGACGCCCAGCCCCTCGGCGCCGGCGCGCCGGTAGCTGTCCGGATTGCCGACCACCGCGACGTAGAGCGGCGGCAGCGGCTGGATCGGTCGTGGGCTGGTCCGCACCTCGATCTGCTGCCCAGAACCGGACGTCCGCTCGACCGCGTCACCGGCCCACAGCCTCTTCACCTCGCTGAGACGCTCGTACATCAGTTCGCGGTGGTCGCCGAAGTTCTGCGGTGCCAGCGCGAAGTCGCCCGCGTGCCACCCGCTCGCGACGCACAGACCCACCCTGCCGCCGGAGAGGTTGTCGACGACCGCCCATTCCTCCGCGACGCGGATCGGATCGTGCAACGGCAGTACCACGGACCCCGCGTGCAGCCTGATCCGCCGGGTCCTTGCCGCGAGCGAGGCGGCGAGCACCGACGGGTTGGGGAACAGCGCACCGAAGGAGTGGAAGTGCCTCTCCGGCAACCACACCGCGTGGAAGTCGTGCTGGTCCGCGAACTCGGTGGCGGCGTTGACCAGGGCGTACTTCTCGTTCTCGTCCTGCTCGGGGTAGTCGCCGAAGAAGTACAGGCTGAAGTCGCACCGGGCGGTGGAGAGCGTGGCGGGTACCGATACCGGCGGAGCGACCTGAACGGGTTCGCGCGCTGGTTCTTCCCGTACCACCGCGACCGGAGCGGCCGACTCCTCACCGGTCAACAGATCCAGTTGGCGCTCCATCAGTTCGACCAGCTTCTCGCCGAGTTCCAGCTGACGCCGGACCACCTCCGGCACGCCGGCCGGTCGTACGGGCTCCGCTGACGGCACCGCGGTGTCCCGATGTGCCGGTGTCACCAGTGCGGCGAGCTTGCGCGACGTGTCGACGTCCGAGAACAGGTCGCGGACGGGCAGGGAAACCCCGAACTGCGAGTCGACCGCCCTCGCGAGGCCCATGAGCGACAGGGAGTCCGCCCCGAGGTCGAGGAAGGACTTGTCCGGGGTGACCGAGGATCCGGGTACGCCGAGCACCCGCGCCACGACGGCCTGCACCGCGTCGAACGAGTCGGCGCTCTCCTGGCGGGGAGGATTCGGCGCGGTGACGGGGAAGACGGTGCGTCGGAAGGGGTAGCCGGGCAGGGACACCCGCCTGCCACCGGGCGGAAGCACCGCGTTCCAGTCGACTTCGGCTCCGCGGACGTACATGGTCCCGAGCGCCTTCCAGAGCGCGTCGACGGCACCTTCACCCGGACCGAGGCTGGCGATCCCGCGCTCGCACAGCGGAACCAGCGTCTCGCCGGGTCCTATCTCCAGCAGGTCCGCGTCACCCGCCGAGGTGACCGCCCGGTCGAAGCGGACCGGCTGCCTCGCCTGTCGCGCCAGGTGTCCGATGTCCGGAACCCAGCCGATCGGATGTTCCCGGCCGTCGAGCGTGCTGATCAGCGGCACACGCAGGGGCCGGAACACCACGTCGTCGATCTCGGCGAGGAATCGCCGCACCGCGTCGGCCATCGACGCGGTGTGGAACGCGCGGTCGACCGCGAGCCGGCGATGCGCCACGCGTTCCGCGTCGAAGGCCTCCTCCGCCATGCGCACCTGGTCGGGTGCACCGGCGAGCACGTGCGCGGCCGGGCCGTTCACCGCGGCGACCTCGGTGCCGGTGAGGGACGCGATCCGTCGCACCAGTCCGCCTTCGGCCCGCACCGACAGCATCGCTCCAGGTGCGGCGCTCGCCATCGCCCGGCCGCGGGCGGCGGTCACGCGCAGTCCGTCGGTGAGGGTGAGCGCGCCCGCGACGCACAACGCCCCGTACTCGCCGAGACTGTGACCGGTCACCACGTCCGGTGTGATGCCGAAGCTCTGCCACAGCCGTGCGAGAGCGACCTCGAACACCAACAGGGCGGGTTGGGCCGTCTCGGTCGGCCACGGGGTGTCGCTGTCGGCGCCCAGAAGGAGATCGCGGATGTCGTCGCCTGCCTGGGCCAGCACCTCCCGGAACACCGGAAAGGCCTCGTGCAGTTCACGCGCCATGCCGAACCTGGCGCTGCCCTGACCCGGGAACGCGAAGACGAGACGCCCCAGCGGTTCCGTTCTGACAGGACGTACGAGCTCTTCGAGGTTCCGTCCCACCAGCACTGCCCGGTGAGCGAGTTGCGCACGTCCGTGAGCGAGGGTCGTGGCGACGTCGAGAGGTCGCAGGTCCGCCGCGAGCCGCCCGCGGACGCGTCCGACGAGGTCGGTGAGAGCTGCCGGGTCGTGTGCGGACAACGGCGCGATCATCGGGATCCGGGGTTCTGGTGCGGCCGGCCGCGCGGGTGCGTTCTCCAGGATCACGTGCACGTTGGTGCCTCCGACGCCGAGCGCGCTCACGCCCGCTCGCAACGGTCCTTCCGCCGTCCAGGGACGGGTCTCCGTGTTGAGGTCGAACCGCGAGCCGGACTCGGTGATGCGGGCCAGGGGCCGTCGCGCTCCCAGCGTCGGCACCAGCTCCTGGTGCCGGAGCATCAGCACGACCTTGATCAGGCCGGCCATGCCCGCACAGCTGTCGAGGTGACCGATGTTCCCCTTGACGGAGCCGAGTGCGATCGGGCGTCGCCGGTCGTCGGCTCCGCTGTACGCGCGCGAGAGCGCCTCCAGTTCGATCGGATCGCCCAGTTCCGTGCCGGTGCCGTGCGCTTCCACGTAGGAGACCGAGTCGGGCTCGGCGGCGGCTCGACGCAGCGCCCGGCGCACGACGTCCACCTGTCCGGCGAGGCCCGGCGCCGCGAAGCCCGCCTTGACCGCTCCGTCGTTGTTCACCGCGGAGCCGAGCACCACGGCGTGGATCTCGTCACCGTCGGCGATGGCCCGGTCCAGGCGCTTGAGCACGACCGCGGCCACACCGTTGCCGCCCACCGTGCCGTCGGCCTCCACGTCGAACGGGCGGCACCTGCCGCTCGGCGACAACGGCGGTTCGGGCAGATAGCCCGACTCCTGTGGGAGGTGCACCGCCGCCGCGCCGGCGAGTGCCAGGTCGGCCTCGCCGGTGAGCAACGCCTGCGCCGCGAGGTGCACGGCGACCAGCGCGGTCGAGCACGCGGTCTGCACGGTGATCGCGGGCCCGGTGAGCCCGAGCCGGTAGGCGGCCCGCGTGACGAGGAAGTCCGGGGACTGGCCGATCACGCCCTGCATGCCGGCCGGGGAGCCGTCGCCGATCCCCGCCCGTCCCTGGTGCCCGTACAGGTTCGCCCCGGAGCCCGCGAACACACCGACCCGTGCGGAGGTGCCCGCGTGCCCGGCGTCTTCGAGAGCGTGCTGGCAGACCTCCAGGAACAACCGTTGTGCGGGGTCGGTCAGCCCGGCTTCCTGAGGAGTCATCCCGAAGAACTCCGCGTCGAAGGCCTCGGGTTCGTCGATCACCCCCATCACCGGTACGCGGGCGGAGCCGTCGCCGGGAAAGGTGGTGAGACCGTCCACACCGGACCGCAGGTTCGCCCAGAACTCTCCTGGCGAGTTCGCTCCCGGGAACCGCAACGCCATGCCGATGATCGCGATCCGATCGTCCGGCGGTGTTGCCCCCGGGGAGGCGCTCTCGCCGGGGGAGGGGGCGCCGCCGGACAGGTGCGTGGCGAGCGCGGCGACGGTCGGGTGCTCGAACAGGGTCGTGACGGGCGTGGTGGTGCCGAGCTCGCGCTCGATGCGCGCGCCGAGCTGGATCATCTGCACCGACGTCATCCCGGCCTCGTAGAACGGGGTGTGCTCGGCCACCGGCCCACCGAGCACCGCGGTGACGGCATCCGCCACCACCCCGGCCGTCGTGCGCTCGTCGGCTGGGCGCGGGGAGAGCAGGCGTTCGCGCAGCAGTGCGCGCTGGACCTTGCCTGCCGGGGTGCGAGGGAAGTCCGGTTCGGCGACGGGGACCAGGTGTGCCGCGGTGAGCCGCAGTCGCTGGTGCAGCGCCTTCCTGATCGCGGCCGACGTCTCCGCGTCGTCGTCGGTGCTGACGAAGAAGATCACGAGCCGTTCGGTTCCGGTTCGCTCGTCCGGTACACCGCACGCGGCCACTCCGCCGATCCGCACACCCGCGACGGAGGCGGCGGCCTCCTCGATCTCGTGCGAGAAGTGGTTGTGCCCGTTGAGGACGACCAGGTCCTTGTGCCGTCCCGTGATCACGAGCTGACCGCCCGCCAGGAATCCGAGATCACCCGTGTCCAGCCATCCGGGTTCCGGGAACGCCGCCTCGGTCGCCTCGGGAGCGTTCAGGTAGCCGGGCGTGACGCGAACCGAACTGATGTGCACGCGGCCGATGTGGTTCTCCGGCAGCGGAACGCCGTCGTCGCCGACGATCCGAAGGCTGGTGTCGTGCGCGGGCGGTCCGACTGCGACGAACGTCGTCACGTCGAAGTCCGGTACCTCGTCGCCCGCGGGCACGAGTTCTTCGCCGAGGCTGTTCGTGAGGACGCGGTGGACCGTGCCGGGATCGGTCAGCCTGCCGTAGGTGATGGCGGTGGTGGTCTCGGCCATGCCCCACACCGGCATCAGGCACTCGCGGCCGATGCCGGTGACGTCCGAGAAGCGTTCGAGGACCGGCAGCAACACCTGTTCTCCGCCGCAGACCAGGGTCCGCACGCACGAGAGGTCCCACTGCCGGGAGCCGACGGTGTCGGCCACGAGCTGCCACGCGAACGTCGGCGCCCAACTGTGGTTCGCCCGGTGCTCGGCGATCAGGTCCAGCCAGCGCGTCGGCTCGGCCAGCACGAACCGGGTGGGCGCGTGCACGTTGACGGTTCCCGTGAACACCGCCAGCAGGTGGTAGAGGAGGAACGCGCCGCTGTGGTCCAGCGGCAGCCAGTTCAGGCTCACGTCGCCGGGCCGCACGCCGAGGATCCGCCTGCTGCTCGCAGCGAAGCGCACGAGTGCCCGCTGGGTGAGTTGGGAGGCTTTGGGCGCGCCGGTGCTGCCCGACGACAACATCAGCACGACGACGTCGTCGTCTCCGGCGCGCACCAGGTCCTGCGCGGGCTCGTACCGCTCGCACTCCGCCACCGTCGCGGTCGGGAAGCCGTCCACCGGAGTGTCCGCCACCACCAGTGGTTCGTCGAGCAGTTCCCAGGTGTGCCGCAGCCGTTCCAGCACCGGGCCGCCGTCCTGAGCCGGGTCGGCGACCACAGCGGGAATCGCGCCCCCGAGCACGCAGGCCCACACAGCCGGGAAGAAGTCGGCGAGCTGCAGTCCCGACAGCAGGACGTGATCACCTCGCCGCACGCCCCGAGAGCGCAGACCGGTCAGAAGCCTCCGCGCTCGGTCCAGCAGTCGCGGGTAGGTGATGAGGCCTCCGAGCCCGTCCGCGCCCACTGCGACCACGCCCGCCTCGGGGTGCAGCCGTGCGGCGCGCAGCAGAGCGGAGACGACGTCCCGCGGGTCGTCCTCGTCCAGGTCCAGCGCGGGGCCTGTGCACCACGTCGTCGTCGAAGTCGTCGTCATTCTCGTTCCCCCCGATTTCTGAACAGCAGGAATCCCGCCGCCGCGCACAGCGCCAGTCCGTGGAACAGCGCCACGACGGCGACCGCGGGCAGGACTTCCAAGGCAACTCCGGCCGTGACCATGCCGACCGCGAAACCCGACGTCTCGGCCGTCGCGGACCAGCCGAACAGGCGTCCCCGCAGGTGGTGTGGTGTCTCCTGCAACCGCGAGGTGTAGGCGATGTCCGTGACACCGTCGGCGAGGCCCGCGGTCAGGGCCAGGAGCAGGAGCAGGAGCGTGGGCATCCCGGTGAACGCGGCGGCGAACGCGACCGCCATGACGCACGTGCCGATCGCGAACAGCCGCTCGCCGGTGGCCGGGTCGTGACCGCGCCACCACCGCCTGACGACGTGCTGAGCCAGCAGAGCACCGGCGGCCCACGCCAACCAGAAGCGACTCAGGAACGCGGAGGCGTCTCCCGCGTGGATGGTGCTCGCGAGCACCGGCAGCGCGACGTTGTGCGACGACGACGCCAGCGCGTCAACACCCCGCAACGCAACCATGCCCAGCAGCAGGACCGGGAACGACGCGGAAGGCCGGAACCTCCGTCCGTCGTGCGTCGTGACCGGCTGGGCGTGGGCGTTCCGGGGCCGCACCAGCGCGAGCATGCACGCCGACAGCGCGAAACTCGCCGCGTTCAGCGTGAACGCGAGGCCGAAGCCGCCCGACGAGATCACCACGCCCGCAGAGCCGAAGCCCGCGACGGTGCCCAGGGACCGCGCGGCCATCAGCCGACTGTTCGCCCGCACTCGCGCGGCCTGCCCGACCCACTCAGGTACCGAGGTGCGCAGGGCCACGGAGAACACCGCGTTGCCCGCGCCGAGAACCACGACCGCGGCGGCGGGCACCAGCACGTCATCGGCGGCGAGCACCAGCACGACCATCGCCGCGGCCTGGGCGATGTCGGCGGCGATCATCATCGCCCGCCCGCCGAACCTGCCCGCGCAGCGGCCCGCGACGACCCCGCCGAGTGCGCCGGCCGCGAGCCTGAGCGCCATCAACAACCCCACCCCGAGCCCGCTCCCCGTCACCTCGTACGTGAACAGGCCCAGAGCGACGAGGTTGAGGTAGTTGCCCGCGGTGGACACCGCGTGAGCTATGACCACGAAACCGAACCACTTACCGGTCCGCGTGCCGTGTGGAGCGACAGCCGATTCGTTGACCATGGGCCCGATCCGTCACAGGTCTTGGAGTTCTCGATCGCGGCGGAACGGTGAACGCCGCCTGCCGAGGGTTTGACCGCGCGAACAGTGCAAATTGCGCTGCGCCCAGCTAAACGGACAGCCGCGATCGCGGTCCAATAACTCCTGGTGGCCACGTGGAAAGCACGGCTTATGACCGGGCCGGTATCAGTGGGGCACCTGGTTGCGATCGACACGGCGAAGTCGCGCGCAAGTGTCCGGTTCGTGGGAATCCGTTCACTGAATTGGAACGGAGTCGCCCCGCCCGCGCCGGTGCGCGTCCCGGAGTGCGCAACGGCGCACACGAACCCGGCCGGATTCGCTATGGTGGCAGGGTTGTCCGGGCGCGCTGTGGGTACCCGGGTTCGACCGAGTTCACAACCGAATAGCACACACCGCAACTGTCGCCTGGGGGGAGATGTTGTGGAACTGAGGACTCTTCGCCATTTCGTGGCCGTCGCCGAAGAACTCAACTTCGGCAGGGCCGCGAAGCGGCTCTACATCAGTCAGCCTGGTCTGTCTCAGAGCATCAGGGCGCTCGAGAGGGAGATCGGCAGGCCTTTGTTCGAGCGAAGTCGGCAGCACGTCGCGCTCACCTCGTTCGGGACCGCGCTGCTGCCGGAAGCCGAGCGTCTCCTGGAGCACGCGGGCCAGGTCGAGCAGTTGGCCAAACGGCTGGCCACGGCCGAGCAGGGCGCGTTGGTGCTCAGCCACACGCGTTCGGCTGGTATCGGGTTGCCCGCGAAACTCACCGCGTCGTTCCGCAAGGCGCACCCGCAGATCTCCGTGAAGACCTACAGCGGGTTCACGAGCCTCAACGTCGACCGCCTCAAGACGCGCGAGGTCGACGTCGGGTTCGTGCGCCCGCCGATCGACACCGGCGCAGGTCTCTCGTGCGCGGTCCTCGGAGAGGAAGCGGTCGTGCTCGCCGCGCCCGAGGACCACCCGCTGGCGGAGCAGCAGGACGTCGCGGTGCACGACCTGAAAGGTGAGTCGCTGGTGTACTTCCCGCAGTCCGCCGGTGGGCTGTGGGACTCCATGCTGGACGCGGTGTACGGCAACGGACCGCGGCCCGACATCTGCCGGGTGGAGCCCGACGAGCCGCACATGCTCGCGGCCGTGGCCGAGCACGCGGGGATCACGCTGCTCACCGAGTCGTCCGCGGCGATGCTCACCGTGCCAGGCGTCGTGATCAGGACCATCCGGCACGAGCCGAAGGTGCCGGTCGGTCTCGCCTGGCGCCCGGACAACGCGAATCCGGCGTTGAACGCGTTCCTCTCGTTCGTGCTCGACCGCGACCGGCTGGCTCAGTGCGCGGCGTCCTCGACCACCAGCAACGGTGTCTTACCTGACCGGGAGTTGACCGAGAAACGGCTGGCCACCAGTACGGAGAACGCGTCTGGTGCCGCCGCCACCTCGAACCCGAGGCGGTAGACGTCGGTCAGGACGGCGTCGCGGACCCTCCGGGTCACATCGTGGTGATCGGCACCGTCGGCCACTTTCAGCCGCAGTTCGATCCGCTCGCCGGCGTTGCCGTGACCGAACAGGGCGACCTGCACGTCGATCACGTCGGTGTCGGCGAGCGCGACCTCGGCGATCTCCCGCGGTGCCACCAGGATGCTCATGAAGTTGAGCTGCTGGTCGTCGCGACCGACCACGCGCAGCGCGAGGTCCTCGCGGCCGCACGGACAGGTCACGAACTCCCCGCGGTCGCCGATGCGGTAGCGGACGACGGGATTGAGGCACTCCTGGTGCGTGTTCGTGACGATGACCAGGCCGTCGACGAGCTCGACGTGCTGGTAGGGCATCAGGTGGAAGGTGTCGAGCGCACAGCGCGGCCCGTTGTGCCCGATCACCCAGGTCTCGGTGGATCCGTACACCCCGTGGAGTTCGGCGTCCGGGAGCATCCGGCGGGTGATCTCCAGGGCGGGTCGGCCGAACGCCTCGCCGTTCCAGAGCAGCTTCGTCAACGGCGGGGGCTTGCGTCCGGTCGACTCGCAGTGCTCGAGGAGATGCGCGATGTGGCTCTGGGTGGCGCTCAGGGCGGTCGCGCCCAACTGCTCCATGAAGTCCAGCCAGATGTCCAGCTGGTCGTCCTCGATGCCGCCGAGCGGGATCACGACCGCGCCTGCGCTGTGCGCCAGTGCGCTGAAGAAGTTGTGGGAGGCGCAGAGGCGGCCGGGAGTGTCGAGGTTGACCATGACCTCGTCGCGGGCGACGGGGTCCCAGAGCTCACGCACGTCGGCGACGAACTGGCCGCTGGGGATCAGGCTCAGCTGGGGCGCCGACGTGGTGCCACCGCTGCCGAGCACGAACGCGCCGTGGTGCGCGGCACGAGCCCGCTCGAGCACGTCGGCGAAGGCGGACCGGAAGTCGTCCTTGGTGAGGATCGGCACCTGGTCCCAGTCGGGTTCGGGAAAGCCGGGCAACTCCGCGTAGCGGTCGGCGAGCGACGGCAACTCGGTCATTCGGCGCAACGCCGCCATCGCGGCAGGAGGAGCGGAAGGCATGAGGCGACTCCAGGTCGTGGTGCCTGATTCCGTGGACGTCACTCAAGTACGACACGACTTCCGCTGTTCGTCCAAGAGCATCTCGTTCACATTCGATAACTCCCGCTTATCAGTCGGTCGGTGTGGTAATCGATGGTTTTCATCTGAGCAGGACCAGTTATTAGCGTGCATCGCGCGAAGCCAATAAGTTGAGCACTACAGGTCGTCTGCCCCGAATCTGAGGAATAGTGAGCATGCTCATCAACACCCGAGAACGGCTGGACACGCTGACCAGGGCGCAGGACGAGATCCGATCTTTGTTCAGGTTTCAGCCTCCTAGTGAGTTCTACCAGGCGAAATTGGCGGAGGCGTGGCAGCGGGCGGCCAAGGCGGCGGCGTACGGGTGCCTCCCCGAGTTCTCGGAGGAGGCCTTCTCCTCGCAACCGGTGACGACCAAGGAAGCGCTCAAGAACGATCCGTGGAGCTTTGTCGTCACCGATCTCGGCGCGAGCGCCAAGTATTACGAGACGACGGGTACGTCGGGACAGGTCACTCCGACTCCGCGGTTGTTCGAGGACATCGCCTGGAACGCGGTGTCGGTGGAGCAGGCGTGGCGACGGGTCCTGAGCGAGCGGGACCGCGTCGCGATTCTCTTGCCGTCGGACATCGTGCCGGTGGCGGATCTCGTCGTCGGGGTGTGCGAGTTGCTGGACGTCCCGCACAGCCGCGTCTACCCGTTCGCCACCGGTATCTCGGACTGGGACCGGCTCACGACGCTGTGGCGCTCGCTGCGGCCGACGGTCGTGTTCGTGGCACCGGGGCTCGCGCTCCAGTTGACCCGGTTGCTCAAACAGCGAGGCCACTTCGGAGAGCTCAGCGAGAGCGTGCACACGCTCATGCTGCTCGGCGAGGTCAGCACACCCGCCCTGCGCGCGCGGCTGGGTGAGTGGTGGCAGGCGACCGCCTATGACGCCAGCTACGGCAGCACGGAGACCGGGACGCTCGCCGCCACGTGCGAGGAAGGCGGCCTGCACCTGCTCACCTCGACCAACTACTTCGAGATCGCGAGCGGCGACGAGGTGAAGCCGCTGTCCGGCGACTGCGCTGGTCGTCTCGTCGTGACTCCTCTCAACCTGCACGCCCGGCCGTTGCTGCGGTTCGACACCGGCGACGAGGTCGTGGTGGGAGGCGACTGCGCCTGCGACAGCGCCGCGCCGCTGCTCTCCGTGCGCGGGAGGAGCACGGACGTCATCCAGGTGCACCAACGGGACCTGACGGTCCGCGCTGTCGAGGACGTCGTCTACCACGCGAGTTCGGCGACCGGCTACCTGATCGAGCTGGACGAGTCCGGTGCCAGGGCCCGCCTGCTTCTCGAGCGCGACGTGCACGCAGACCGGTCCGCGGAGGCGGGGATGAAGCTCGCGGTCGACGAGGCGATGCGGTCCAGCACCGGACTGGTGTGGGACGAGATCGTCTTCGTCAACTCGCTGCCGCAGACCACGAAGAGCGGCGGGTCCCAAAAGAGCTGGAAGCGCTCCAACATTCGGATCGTGGCGTCATGACCGCGGTGGTCTCGCCCCCAGGGGTCGGAGTGGCCGTCGGTGGTCCCGACCTCTGGTGCACTTATGCCGCGGTGCGCACGCTGGCGTGGCTGGGGCGCGTCGACACCGTCCAGGACGTCGCCGGTACAGCCGCCTTTCTCAGTGGCCGCGCCAACGCCGACGGCGGTTACGCGTGGAGCAAGGGCATGCCTTCCGATGCCTGGGCCACGTTCTACTGCACGCAGGCGCTGAGGGACCTCGGTCTGCCGGTGCCGGGCGTCGACCGCACCACGGCGTGGCTGGACCGCACGTGGACCGGTGAGGCGTACGCGATGACGCCCGGTCAGGAGCCGGACGTCTGGGCGACGCACTTTTCGACGAGGACCGCCGTCACGGTGTGCGGCATCGACGTTCCCGACCGGGCGAGGCTGCTCGACTGGCTCGCCGCCCTCCAGACGGCGGACGGGGGGCTGAGCTGGTCACCGGACCACGCCCGCGCGGGGGGCGCCGACGTTCGCGCATGTCACTACGGCGCGGCAGCGTGGAAGGCGCTGAACTCGCTGGAACCGGCGCTGCCACCGTGGGACGTGCCCGCGCTCGTCCGCTGGCTGAACGAGCAGCAGTCAGCCGACGGGGGGTTCCGGTTCGCCGAGGATGCCGAGGTCCCCTGCATGTGGGCGACGTACCGCGCCACCGCCGCGCTGGACGCGCTGGGGCACCGTCCTGACCAGCCCGTCGACGAGTGGGTCACGAGTCTGCGCCGCCCAGGTGGTGCGTTCGTCCGGTGGCAGGGCTACGACGTCGAGGACGTCTGGGCGTCGTTCTGCGCCGTCGGCTCGTTGCAGGCCACCGGTTCGCGGGCCGACCACGTCGCCGACGCGGTCGTCGCCAGGCTCGCAGAACTCGCCTGCCCCGGCGGCGGGCACACCTACCGCGAGCCGGCGGCCGCGGCGGACGCCCTCGCCACCGCGGCCGCCGTCCTGATCGGGCGGACCGATGCCGAGCGGGGTCGCCGATGGCTCGAGGGCTGTCAACTGCCCAACGAGGGCGGCGTCATGTACATGCCGGGCAGGGGCAGCGAGGTCCGTTGCACGTTGTGGGCCTTGGCGGCGGGCGCGTTCCAGGACGATCCGGCCGGAGCGGATCGGGTGCTCACCTGGCTGCGGGCGATGCAGAACCCCGACGGTGGCTTCGGCTTCTGGGAAGGCAGGGGATCGGACCTCGTGTCCACGTCGGCGGCGGTCGAATCGGTTCGGCTGCTGGGTGGGAACGTGGCCGAGGTGCTGGACGTCGCCGCACTGAAGGGGTTCACCGACACCTTTCCATCCGGCACTCTGCGCTCCGGCCTGCAGGCACTGCGAGTGCGCCAGTCGCTCGGCTCCGCCGACTCGCAGGGCGTGCGCCTGCTGCTGACCCGCCACCACGTGCGCGGCGGTGGGTGGGCGAACGAGGGCTCGCGCATGCCGGATCTGCTGTCCACCTACGAGGCGGTGGCGACCGCGGACCGGCACGGCGTCGAGGTCGACACCGACCACCTCGGCAGGTTCGTGCGCCGAGTGCACACCGACCGCGGGACCGCGTGGAGCCCGCTCGCTCCTCCCGGAGGAGATGCCCTCGCCGACTGTCTCGGCACCCTGCTGCACCGCAGGCTGCACGACGGACCCGGTGCCCTGCCCGCACTGACGCTCTCCTGAGAACCGCGGAGGACACGTGCCCACGATCCAGATCAACACCTCCGCACTTCCCGTGCCGAAGCGCAGGGCGGTCGCCGTGAGACTGACCAGATGGCTCTCGGCCCGCGGCGTGCGGCCGGCACACGTGGTGGTCCGGTTCGCCGAGGACCCGCCGGGGACGGTGTTCACCGGTGGCATGCCGGTCGAGGCGCTGCCGCACGACCCCGGCGCGTTGCGGCACGCGTCGGTGGTCTGTTGCGTCTCCCCGGAGAGGGACGCGCACTTCCGCCTCGAGTTGGCGGACGAGATCGCCCAAGCGCTCGGCATGACCGAACGGACTCCCTTTCTCCACATCGACTTCCGCACGACCGCGCCCAGCGACGTCTACCTGGCCATCGGCGGCCGGATGACGCGCGCTGACGAGGTCGCGCCCGTTCCGCACCGAGGTGAGACGACATGAACGCGACCGACCTGCCCACCCTCGACCAGACCCGCGCGCGAGTGCGGACGGTGCTGCGCGACCAAGTCGGCGACGTGCTGGACGGGGTGGCGGACGACGACGAACTACGCGATGTCCTTGCCGATCGGTACGACAGCCTGGCCGCGATGGAGTTCGTGTCGCGGATCGAGACGGAGTTCGGAATCGAGGTCGACTTCGTCTCCCACGACGTCAGGTTCGTCTTCTCGACGCTGAGCCGGATCAGCGGCTTCGTCCAGGACCTGCTCGAGGACAACGCGGCGCTGGAGGGTGGGGCGTGACGGCGCGAACAGCCCCGGCCGACGAGACGGAGTTCGTCACCTCGGGACACTCGGGTGATCCGGTCCGCTGGTCGCGGACACGTGTGCAGCTGGAGACCGAGGCGGTGCTCGTGGCCACCGAGTTCGGTGAACACGTCGAGCAGATCGTCAACTTCGCGCCTCCCTCGCACCTCTACGGCAACCTCTTCGGCCGCGTGCTCCCCGAACTGCTCGGACTCGTGCCGATCGACCTGTGGGGCGATCCGCTCGCCACCCCGGCGCTCGACACGGACAAGCGCACGTTGTTCGTGTGCTTGCCGTCGAGCTGGATGGTGTTGCGGAGCCTGTCGACGACCATCGGCTCGTTGCCCGGCGCCGCCGTCCTGCACGGCGCTGGGCCGACGACGGCCGTGGCGCGGAAGGTGGCCGCCGAACTGAACGACCTCACCGGGTTCCGGGCCGTCGAGGTGTTCGGTTCCACCGAGACCGGAGCGGTGGCCGTCAGGGACGTCGCGCGGCCGGAACCGTGGCGCCTTCTATCCGATGTGGACGTCCACGATGGACCCGCCGAGCGGCTGCTCAAGGTGCGCAGCGGTCGCATCGGCCGGCGGGCCGACATGGTGGCGGCGCCGGAGTGGTGGGAGTTGAACGACGTCGTCAGGTTCGTGGGTGACCGGACCTTCGAGTTCGTCGGCAGGTCGTCGCGGCTGATCAAGGTCAACGGTGTCCGGTGCCGCCTCGACCAGGTCGAGAACGCCGTGCGCGCCGGGCTGCCCGATGTCGACGTGGTGTGCGTCGCGGTGCGGGACGCCGTGCGCGGAGAGCACTACGAGCTCTTCCACACCGACCCTGGCGGCGCGGTGCGCACCGAGACGATCTGGCGGCAGCTAGCGGGATTCCCGGTGCCTCGCGCGGTGTACCGGGTCGGCCAGATCCCGCGCACGATCACCGGCAAGGCGAAGGTCGATCGCCTTTACGCCGCGGTCCGAGGCTAGGAACGATGCGAAAAACGACAGCCAAGACGGCGGCACAGCAACCGGACTGGGACGAGGCGGAGCTCGCCGCCGTCATTGAGGAGCTGCGATCACGCGCGCCACTCGTCGACGCAGGCTCCTGCCACGCGTTGCGCGGCGAGCTGGAGGTCGTCGCGCGCGGCGAGGCGTTCGTGATCCAGGGCGGAGACTGCGCCGAGCCGTTCGCCGACTCGGCCGCACCGCGAGTGCAGCGCAAGGCCGCGCTGCTCGACGTGCTCGGCGATCTCGTCGAGCACGTCGCGGGGCTCCCCGTCGTGCGGGTCGGCAGGCTCGCGGGTCAGTACGCGAAGCCGCGGTCCAGCCCGACCGAGACCGGGGCCGACGGCACGGTGCTGCCGGTCTACCGCGGTGACGCCGTGAACGATCCGGCGCCCGAACCGGGAGCGCGCCGCGCCGACGCACGCCGGTTGCTACGGGCGTACGACCACGCGGCGACGGCACTGGACGCCTTGTTCCTGAACCAGTTCCTACTGCCGACAGCCGGCCTGTCGCCCACCTACGTCAGCCACGAGGCGTTGTTGCTCGACTTCGAGCGGGCACTCGTGCGACCGGACGGTCTGCGCGGAGGCTGGTACGGATCCTCCGGCCACATGCTGTGGATCGGCGAACGCACGCGTCAGCTCGACGGTGCACACCTCGAGTTCGCGGCGACGGTGAACAACCCGGTCGGCGTCAAGATCGGGCCCACCGCCACCGCCGACGACGTCGCCGCGATCATCGAGCTGCTTGCGGGAGGACATCGCGCCGGGAGGTTGACGCTGATCGTCCGCATGGGTGCCCGCACGATCGGCACCGCACTGCCGTTGTTGCTGACCGGTCTGGGTCACCGGGCACGCGACGTCGTCTGGTTGTGCGATCCGATGCACGGCAACACGGTGCGGTCCGCGTCCGGTCGCAAGACCAGAGTCGTGTCCGACGTCGCTGCCGAGGTGGAGGCGTTCTGCGCGGTGTTGCGGGCGCACGGCGTGTATCCCGGCGGTCTGCACCTGGAGCTGACCCCCGACGACGTCACCGAGTGCGTCGACACCCACGACCGCCTGGCGGTCGACGACTTCCCCCGGTTCGAGTCGGCGTGTGACCCCAGGCTCGACGGGGAACAGGCCGAACGCGTGGTCAGACTGGCGGCAGAGCTGCTCCGCCGGTGAACATCGAGGTAGAACGAGGAGATCGACCTTGTCACGAGTCGTCGTGGTCAGTGGTGGCGGTACGGGCATCGGGCGTGCGGTCGCACACCGGTTCGCCGACGCCGGCGACCGGGTGGTGGTGGTAGGCCGCCGGGTGGACGTGCTCGAGCGGACAGCGGCGGAGATCAACGCGAGCACCGGGTCCGGCCTGGTCTCGTCACTGACCGCGGATCTCGCCGAGCCCAGGGAGGCCGTGCGGGTGGCCGAGACCGTCGTCGCCCGGCACGGCCAGGTGGACGTGCTGGTCAACAACGCAGGCGGGAACGTCGAGATCGGCGCGCCCGACGGTGCCACCACCGGGGTCGAGGGGGCCGCGTGGCACTGGCTGGGCAACTTCAGGTCGAACGTGCTCACCGCGGTGCTGCTGACTGAGGCGCTGAAGGACGCGTTGCCCGCAGGTGCCCGTGTGGTCCTGGTGAGCTCGATCGCCGCGTATCGCGGCTCCGGTTCGGGTTCGTACGCCGGGAGCAAGGCCGCGCTGCACCCGTACGCCTACGACCTGGCCGCGCAGCTCGGCCCGAAGGGGGTCACCGTCAACGTGGTCGCGCCCGGTTATGTCGCCGAGACGGAGTTCTTCGCGAACCGCCTCTCGCCCGAACGGGAGCGAATGCTCGTCGGCCAGACGTCCACCGGGCGGGCGAGTACCCCCGCCGACGTGGCGAACAGCGTGTTCTGGTTGGCCTCGCCGGAGGCGGACCAGGTGACCGCGCAGATCGTCCAGGTCAACGGGGGAGCGCTCGCCGGGCGCTGAACGCGATCGCGTGGGCGACGAAGGCGGCGACCGACGAGTTGAAGTCGTTGCGCCGCCAGCCCAGCGCGAGTGCGACCAGTGGGCCGTCGGCGATGGGCCTGATCTCGACACCGGGAACGCGCAGCACCTCCGCCGCCGTCTCGGTGATCAGGCAGATCCCCACGCCGTCGGCGACCACCGCGAGCATGTGCGCCTCGTCCGGCTCCACCCTCACGACAGCCGGGCCGCCACCGGTGCGGTAGACACCGTCCACAACGGACTTCCACAGGCCGGTGGCGTCCTCGCGCCGGAACGCCACCAGCGGTTCGCCGAGCAGATCGGCGCAGGTGATCTCGCGCCGTTCCGCCAGGCTGTGGCCGGCGGGGAGCGCGACCGACACCGCTTCGGTGGCGAGCACGGCCGTCGAGATCTGCTCCGTCAGCGGCGGGCGCAGGAACGCCACGTCGACCTCCCCGTTCGCGACGCGCCGCGCGTTCGCGTCGGACGATCCCGTCGACGTGCGGACGCCCGTCGACGGGTGCTCGCGCCGGAAGGACTCCACGATGGCAACCGGCAGACCGAGTGCGACCGATGGTGGATAGGCCACTTCCAACACCTGCGGTCGCGTCAGCGACCTGATCAGCCCGTCTGCGTCGCCGAGCAGGTCGACCACCGCAGGCAGGAATGTCTTGGCTGTCTCGGTCAGTTGCACACGCCGGTGGTCGCGACTGAAGAGCGCGAATCCGATCTCGCGTTCCAGATGAGTGATCCGGCGCAGAAGCGCAGTCCTGGTGACCTTGAGCCGGTGCGCGGCCGTGGCGAAGTCCAACTCGTCGGCGACCGCAACGAACCAGCGCAAACTCCGCAGATCCATCGTTCGCTTTCTTGTCGCGACAAGTGAAAATCAAGATTGACGAGAGCGTAGCAGGCTGTGTCCAAAAAATGGTCGGACCGTTGATAACAGTGGCTTTTCAAGTCAGTTCAACGCGTTATTGGACCGCTTCTCGGCTCTGCCTCCAGAATGGCGCTGACCGGAAAGAACGGGGTGACCATGTCAGTCCAAGGACATGTCGTGATCGTCGATTCCTACCTGCCGACCAACCAGGGACGCGGGCGGCTCGCGCGACGGTTCGACGAAGCCGGGTACGGATGCGTCCGGGTCCAGAGCTCTCCCGAGGTACCGATCCTGTTCCGCTCGTCGCTGAGCCTGGACGGCTACGCGGCGAACATCGTCCACGACGGCGACCTCGACGAGACGATCCGCGCGGTCGCCGCTCACGAACCGGTCGCCGTCGTGGCGGGTTCGGAGGTGGGTGTCGAGTTCGCCGACACGCTGAGCGAGGCGCTGGGGCTGCCGACGAACGGCACTGCGCTCAGCTCGGCGCGGCGGGACAAGTTCCGCATGATCGAGACGATCAAAGCGGCCGGTGTGCACGGTGCCGACCAACTGCTCGTCGAGAGCGAGGACCAGCTCGCCGCCTGGCACGCGGACCGCGGTGGCAGGGTCGTCGTCAAGCCCATTCGCGGTGGTGGGGGTGACGGCGTGTTCTTCTGCGACTCCCCCGAAGAGTCGGTCCGCGCCTACCGGGCGCTGATCAACCGCGGCAACGTCTACACGTCGACCAACGAGGCCGTGGTCGCGCAGGAGTACCACTTCGGCGCCGAGTACATGCTCAACACCGTCAGCCGAGACGGTCACCACCACGTCTGCGACATCTGGAAGACCAGCCGGATCAGCGCCAACGGTGTGCTCGACCTCTGCGACGCGGTCTACCTGATGAAGCGCGAAGGCGAAGTCCAGCAGCAACTGGCCGACTACGCCTACGAGGTGCTGGACGCGCTCGGCATCCGGCACGGCCCGGCGCACATCGAGATCAAGATGACGCCCAAGGGGCCGTGCCTAGTGGAGGTCGGCGCTCGCATCGCGGGTGGTGACCTGTCGCACTACGCGTTCCTCGGTGTCGGCGAGTCCCAGGTCGAGTGGACCGTCGACGCCTACGTGGACCCGGACCGGTTCATGGCCCGATACGCGGAGGACTACCGCCTTCAGGCTCACTTCGCCTCGGTCGCGATGGTCTCGCCAGTGGAGGGCACCCTCGCCGGCTACCCGCACCTCGACGAGCTCAAGTCGCTGGAGAGCCTGCTCGAGGTGCGCACGCTGGTGCAGCCGGGCGAGAGGATCTCCCGCACGGTCGACGACCTGACCTACCCGGTGATCGTCAACCTCAGGCACGACGTCGAGGAGGTCGTGCTCCGCGACTCGGGCACGGTCCGCTACCTCGACGGCACGGCGTTCTACCGGACAGCCGGATGACGGCGACGTCCTCCGACCAGCGTGCCGAGGCCTCCACTGGACCGGGCGACGGGCTTCGCAAGGATCTCGGCTTCTGGAGCCTGACCGGTGTCGCGTTCGGCGGGATCATCGGTTCCGGCTGGCTGTTCGGCGCGTTCTACGGCGCGCAGGCGGCAGGGCCTGCCGCCGTGTTGTCCTGGGTCATCGCCGGAGCGGCACTGACACTGGTCGCGCTGGTGCTCGTCGAGCTCGGGGCGGGCAGCCCGGAGGCGGGCGGGATGGTGCGCTGGCCGTTGCTGGCCAACGGTCCGCTGGCCGGCAGCCTCATCGGCTGGGCGATCCTTCTCGCGCTCGCGAGTGCGCTGGCGGCTGAGGCGTCGGCGATCGTGCAGTACGCCAACCGGTACCTGCCCGGCCTCTACACCGACTCCCTGACCATCGCGGGCAAGCTCGCCGCGGCGGGGGTGCTGGCCCTGCTGGTGGTGCTCAACTGGTTCGGCGTGAAGCTGTTCGCGCGCCTCAACCTGCTCGTCACCTCCATCAAGGTGCTCGTGCCGGTGCTGACCATCGTGGCGCTGCTGGTGTCGAGCTTCCACCCCGGCAACGTCACCACCGGTGGCGGACTCGCGCCGTACGGCTGGTCCGCGGCACTGACCGCGATCGCCGGGGCGGGCATCGTCTACACGATCAACGGTTTCGCGGCGCCGATGGAGTTGTCCGCGGAAGCGCGCAACCCCCGCAGGGACATTCCGCGGGCCGTGCTGACCGCGATCGCGCTCTCGGTGGTCCTGTACGTGCTGCTCCAGGTGACGTTCGTGCTCGCGGTGCCACCCGAGAGCCTGGGCTCCGGCTGGCGCGGGCTCACGTTCGTCTCACCGTTCGGCGAGCTCGCACTGCTGCTGAACCTCGGCTGGCTGGCGGCGCTCATCTACGCCGATGCGGTCTTCTCGCCGTGGGGCTCCACCTACGTGTTCGTCGCGACCGGGGGCAGGCAGACCTACGCCGTCTCGAAGAACCGCGCGCTGCCGCGCAGGTTCGCCGAGGTGGACCGCCGTCGCGGCGTGCCGAAGAACGCACTGCTCCTGAACTTCGTGCTGAGCATGGTGTTCCTGCTGCCCTCGGGAGGGTGGCACGAGATCATCGGTGTGGTCGGGGTGCTCTCTCTGCTGACCTACTCGCTCTGCTCGATCGCGGCGGGCACCTTCCACGTCGCCGCACCGGAGCGGCTCGCCGGCTGGGTCCGCGGCATGCGCTGGATCGCGCCGGCCGGGTTCGTCGTGGCCACCGAGCTCATCTACTGGGCTTCCTGGAAGCACCTGCGGGTCGCGCTACCGGTGCTGGTGCTCACCGTGCTCCTCTTCGCCGTGCTGCGCCGCCGCGAACTGGACCTGCGCGTCGAGCTGCGGACGGGCGCGTGGCTGGTCGCCTATCTCGGCTGGCTGGTGGTCCTGTCCGGATTCGGCTCCTTCGGGGGCACGCAGCTGATCCCGCTGCACTGGGACACCGCGGTCGTCGCGGTGTGCGCCTTGCTCACCTACCGGTGGGGAGTGCGGTCCGGCGCCGCCTTCCTGGGTCGCGTCTCGTGAACGGAGTCGGTTTGTCCACATCTGCGGTCGAGGACTTCTTGCGCGGCGCGGACGTGCCCGACCAGGTCGAGGTACCTGACCTGGTGGCGTTGCCCCTCCGGGAACGGCACCGGCTGATCACCTCGGGAGAGGTGGGGGCGGCCGAGTGGCACGAGACCGCTCACGAGTGGAGCGTCGTGGCCGACGCTCGGTACCGCGCGTGCGCCGTGCTCGCGGAGCCGTCGTCGGACTCGCCCGCGCTGCGACTCGGAGTGAAGGACACCGTGGACGTCGCGGGCTTCCCGACCACCCTGGGCCTGCGGCGGTATCGCCACCACCCGCGCAGGTCCGCGGCAGTGCTGCGGGACGTGCGGAACACCGTGGTGACGGCGAAGGTCGTCACCACTGAGCTCAACATCGGTGTCGGCTCCGGTTGTGGCAACCCGTACTTCCCGCACATCGATCCGGCGGGGTCGAGCACCGGCTCCGGGGTAGCGGTGGCGGCAGGTATCTGCGACGTCTCGCTCGGAACGGACGTGCTCGGCTCGGTGCGCTGGCCCGCCGGTCGCTGCGGAGTGGTGGGACTGCGCACCACCCACGATCCGGGCAACCTGACGGGCATCTTCCCGTTGTGCCCGTCCATGGACGCTCCCGGCTGGGTCGCGAGAACAGCCGACGACCTCGCGTTCCTGTGGTCCCACCTGGGCCTCGGTTCCGAGGTGTCCCACCGGGCGTTGCGGGTCGGCGTGGTGAGCGAGGTCTCCGAAGGAGCGGTCGAGCCGGAGATCGCCGGGGCGCTCGACGCTGCGGCACGAGCGCTGGCGGAGGCAGGCCACGCGGTGAGCGAGGTGCGGCTGGGAGACCTGTGGCACTGGCGCGGACCCGCGTGGGATCTCTGCGCCCGCGACGCGTGGCTCGGCCGGGAGGTGTGGGGTGAGCGTTTCGGTGACGACCTGCTGCCGTCCACGCTGGCGGCGCTGGAGGCGGGCGCCAGGATCGACGACAGGAGGTACGCGGAGATCCGCACCGCGCTCGTCCGTCATCGGGCCGCGGTCTCCGGGCTCTTCGACGAGGGTGGTGTGGACGCGTGGCTCCTGCCGCTCGACGCCGTGGTGCCTCGTGCGAAGGGGGCGAAGCCCGCCGCGACGTCGACCATCCCGACCCCGGCGGACCCCGACTACGACCGGGAGATCGGGTACACGCCGGTCGCGAGTTTCGCCGGACTGCCCGCGATCACCTTCCCGGTCGGTGTCAGCCCTGCTCAGGCCCCGCTCGCGGTGCAGCTCGTGGGCAGGCCGCACGCGGAGAACGCGCTGATCGGACTGGCCCGCGACGCCGGAGCGGTGTTCGGAAACCTCGGTTTCGCACCTCGGTGATTGACTACGCTGAGCGAAACTTCGGTTACGAAAGGACATGGGGATGTCGGCGCAGGACTCGACGGAAACGGCGGTACCGGCCGGGGAGGCCAGGCCCGCCAAAGGACTCGCGCTGGTGTACCTGGCGGTTTTCGGGGGCTACACGGGTCAGCAGTTGCTGTCGCCGGTGCTCCCGCCACTCTCGCGGGAGCTGTCGCTCACCGAGTTCCAACTCGGCCTCGTGATGAGCGCCTCCGCCGCGATGGTGGCGCTGACGAGCACGTTCTGGGGCCGGCGCAGTGACGTGTGGGGTCGCAAGCCGCTGTTCACGGGTGCGTTGTTGGGCACCGCGGTCGGGCTCTTCGCGTTCGCGGTGACCGCCAACCTGGGCATGCTCGGGGTGCTGAGCGCCCCAGTGGTGTTCGTCGCCTTCCTGCTCACCAGGGGTGTGCTGTTCGGTGGTGCCCTCGCAGCGCTGCCGGTTGCGGCGAACTCCTACGTCGCCGACGTGACCCACGGAACGCGCGACCGGGTCAAAGGACTGTCCAGGGTCGGGGCAAGCCTTGGCCTCGGCCTGGTGCTCGGCCCGGCGGTCGGTGGACTGCTCGGTCGCTTCGGCCTGCTCACAGCGCTCTACGTCGCGCCCGTCGTGCTGGCACTCGCCGCGTTGGTGGTGCTGGTCAGGCTGCCGAGGGAGACCAGGCACGTCGACCGGCCGAAGCCGCCGAAGGTGCGGGCGCTGGACAGCCGCATGTGGCCGTTCCTCGTTCTCGGGCTCGCGATCTACCTGTCGATCAGCCTCCTGTCGCTGAGCGTCGGCTTCCTGCTGCAGGACCGGTTGCACCTCGACGGCGCGACGACCGCGGAGTACACCGGCCTCGTGCTGCTCGCGGGCGGTCTGCCGATGCTGCTCGTGCAGGGCATCGTCGTGCCGAAGCTGGGCTGGACGCCGCTCACGTTGCTGCGCGTCGGGCTTCCGGTGACCGGCGTCGCGTTCGTCGTGATGGTGTTCGCGCCGAACCTCGCCGCGATGATCACCGCGTCGGTGCTGTCGGGTATCGGGCACAGCCTGGCAGTGCCCGGCTACAACTCCGCGCCGTCCCTGCTGTTCGGTTCCGACGAACAGGGCGGCGTGGCCGGACTGATCGGCTCCACCAATGCCGTCACGCTGGTCGTGGGTCCGATGGCGGCGACCGGACTCTACGAGCTGTCCCCGTCGGCACCGTTCGCGGTCGGCGCGGTGGTGCTGATGGCTGCGTTCGTGTTCTCGCTGCTCCACCCCGGGGTGCGGCAGCGGTAGTCGCCCGCGGGGCGGCGAAGTAGCGGGTTCTTTGGGGGGATCCTTGCCATGCGGGTTGAATTCGAGCTGCTCGGTCACGTCCGGGCGTTCCTCGACGGCGCCGAGGTGGACCTGGGCCCCGCGCAGAGGCAGTCGGTGCTCGTCGCGTTGCTCATGTCGGCCTCGCCGGACGTGCAGATGGACAGGCTCGCGGCCCGGGTCTGGGAGGACCAGCCGCCACCGGGCGCGGCGGGCACGCTGCGGGCGCACATCTCCCGCCTGCGCCGGACGTTTCGAGGCGCTCTCCAGATCGATCGCGGACGTCTCGGCTACGTGGTGCACACGGACGAGTCGGCGATCGACGTGGTCGCTTTCAGGGATCTCGTCGCGCGGGCTCGTGACGCGGAGGACGACGTCCTGGCCGCAGACCTGTTCGGGCAGGCGATGACGTTGTGGCGGGGAGAGCCGTTCGCCGGGTTGAGCGGGGAGTGGGTGGAGCGCACGAGGTCCGCGCTGCAACGGGAACGTCACGCCGCTCGCCTCGATCACAACGACGTCCGGCTCCGGCTCGGCCGCCACACGGCGCTGGCGTCGTCGCTCGCGGAGGAAGTAGCGGCACATCCGCTCGACGAGCGACTGCGCGCGCAGTACCTGCTCGCCCTCTTCCGCAGCGGCAGCACGGCCGAGTTGCTGAGGCAGTACGAGGACATCCGGGTGAGCCTCGCCGAAGAACTCGGTGTGGATCCGGGCCCTGCGCTGAGGGCGCTCCACCAGCGGGCGTTGAGTGGTGACGCGGGTGTGCGCCGGGCGGTGCCGGTCGGGTTCGGGTGTCACCTGCCGTCCGAGGTCCCGGACTTCGTCGGGCGGGCGGACGAGGTCGTGGAGCTCACCACGGATCCGCCGCACCTCGCGTTGATCTCCGGTCCCGCAGGTGTCGGCAAGTCGACGCTCGCGATCAGCGTGGCCCACCGCCTCCGCCCGAGGTTCCCCGACGGGCAGTTGTACGTCCGGGCCAGCACCTCGGCCGAGGCGCTGGAAACCCTGCTGCTGCAGTGCGGAGTCGTGCCTTCTGAGCTGCCCTCCGGACCGTCGGCGCGCACCGCGATGCTGCGCGGCAGACTGAGCGGCCGCAAGGTGCTGATCATGATCGACGACCTGCACGACGCGGGCCAGATCACGGACGTGGTCCCCGGAACCCCGGACTGCGCCGTGCTCATCACCAGCCGCTCGTTGCTCGCGACCACACCGATGGGTCGGCGGATTCGCCTGAAACCACTGCGCGAGCGGGAATCCGTGGAGATGCTGACCAGTCTCGTCGGCGCCGGTCGCGCAGTGACCGAGTCCGCCGCCCTGCGCGACATCGCCTCCGCGTGCGGCCACCTGCCGCTGGCGTTGCGGATAGCGGGTGCCCGCCTGAGCGCGATGCCCTCCGCTCCACTCGTCGCACTTGCGGAGCGGCTGCGCGACCACCGTGCACGGCTGGACGAACTCGACGTCGGGGTGGCCTCAGTGCGCACCTCGATCGGCTTCAGCTACCGCAGGCTGAGCGAGGACGACCGAACAGCCCTGCGCTGGCTGGGAGTCCTGTCCGCCAACGACTTCACCGAGCGGCAGCTGAGCACCCTGTCGGGCCGCCCGGACGTCAGCCGGACGCTGGAGCGGCTGTGCGATGCGGGCATGATCGACCCGAGCGGTCCGGGTACCGGAGGTGAGCAGGAGTTCCGGATGCACGACCTGCTCGGGGACTTCGTCCGGGAGCAGGCACGCCGGATTCCTCCCGAGGTCCGCCGCGCCGGTCTGCGCCGTCTCGCCGGCGCCTCGGCCGACGTGGCTCCACGACCGGCGGCCGGGCGCACCTGGTTCGCGCGCGAGCCCTTCGGCTCCTCTGCGGCGGAAGCCGTCACGCGCGGCCGTCACGCGGAGGCCGGGTGACGGCCGCGCCGGACGTCACCCGCACCGGGGTGACGTCCGCGGTGCGGTCACACGGGTACGCGGAGCCTGGCGACGTCGAGCGTCACCTCGGCGATCCTGGCCGCGATCTCCGACCACTCCGGCAGCGACATCGTGAGCGGTGGCAGCAACTTCAGCACCCGGCCGTCGCCCGACCTCTCGGCGATGATCGACGCGCGGAACAGTTCCGCCTGCACGCGTTCGGCCATCTCCGCGTCCGCGAAGCGCAGACCGCTCATCGTGCCTCGCCCGGCGAGCGTCACCACGCCGTCCGGCAGCGCGGTCGCGATTTCGAGCAGCGACTCCCTGATCGCGATGCCGAGTATCGGCGTGCGTGCGACGAACACCGGGTCGGCCCAGTGGTCGAGTGCGGCCGTCGCGGCGACGAAGGCGAGGTTGTGACCGCGGAAGGTACCGTTGTGCTCGCCGGGCTTCCACAGGTCGTGCTGCCGCTTGAGCACCACCATCGCCATCGGAAGACCCATGCCGCTCAACGACTTCGACAGGCAGATCAGGTCGGGGTCGAAGTCGGGGACGTGCTCGAAGCTGAAGAACGTTCCCGTGCGGCCGCAACCGGCCTGCACCTCGTCCACGATCACCAGCGCGCCGACCTCGTCCGCGATCTGTCGCACCGCCTTGAGCCACTGTGCCGAGGCTGTGTGGAGCCCGCCCTCACCCTGGACCGTCTCGAGCAGGACGGCCGCGGGAGGAGTATTGCGGCACGTGGTCCGCAGCGCGTCCAACGAGTCGGGCGAGCCGGTTCCGTCGTCGAACGCGGTGATCGTCACGTTCGGCAGGGCCGTTCCGGCGGCGTTGCGGAGCAACGGCGACGAGGTCGCGGCGAGCGAGCCGAGCGAGGCACCGTGGAAGCCGCCCTGGAAGGCCACGACGTTCGTCCGGCCGGTGACCTTCCTCGCCAGTTTCAGAGCGGCCTCGACCGCGAGCGTGCCCGCCGGTCCCGGGAATTGCATGACGTGGTCGACGAACCCCCTGGGCTCCAGTACCTCGTCCGCGAATCGGTGCAGGAACTCGGCTTTGGCCCGAGTGTGCAGGTCGAGGGACTGCACCGGCCCGCCACTCGCCAGGTACTCGCTGACCCGCTTCACGATCTTCGGCGGGTTGTGGCCGTAGTTGAGCGAGCCCGCGCCGGAGAGCAGGTCCACGTACTGACGACCGTCTGCGTCCCAGAGGTGGTGGCCGGCGGCGCGCTCGAACACGACCGGAAAGCTTCGGCAGTAGCTGCGCACCTCCGACTCGTGACGGTCGAACACTGTCGTACCCGGCATTCGTGATCACCTCTCTCGGATCGGTGGCGCATGAGCAGAAAGCAGCCCGAAGGCGAGCAACCGTCCACAGTGGTGTCACTGGGGAGTGGCACGGCGAGTGCCGTGGTGAACCCGTGTGCGAGTCACCTCTCCGGCCGTGGGCTTTCGTCGATCTGTTTGTGCCGCAACGATGCCGAGTTCCCGTTGCCAGTCCGTTGCTCAAACGTTGTCGTGCAGGTCGGAGCGGTGCCACGGCCGTTGGCCGTTGTTTCGTCCGGCAGTCCAGAGGGGAGAAGATCGTGCTAGTTCGGGGGAAGGACCTCACCGTCGACGACGTTCACCGCGTCGCGGTCGGCGGCGAGATCGTGCGGATCGACGAGGACCAGCTCAAACTCGTGGCCGAGAGCTGCGACCGCATCCAGCGCTGGGGAGCGGAAGGCCATCCGATCTACGGAGTCACGACCGGGTTCGGCGAGATGGTCCACATGAGCGTCCCCGCGAGGTTCGAGGCAGAACTCCAGGAGAACCTGCTTCGCAGCCACGCGGCCGGCGCGGGCCTGCTGTTTCCCGACGACGTGGTGCGCGCCGCGCTCCTGTCACGGCTGAACTGTCTCAGCAAGGGGTACTCGGGTGTCAGCGTCGAGGCGCTTGAGCTAATGGCCGAGTTCCTCAACCGGAGGATCCACCCCGTCGTCCCGCAGCAGGGTTCGCTCGGGGCGAGCGGCGACCTCGCGCCGTTGTCGCACCTGGCACTTCCTCTGATCGGAGCGGGCGCGGTGCGCTACCGCGGTGAGGTCGTGGACTCGGCGACAGTCCTGTCGGACCTGGGACTGCGGCCCGTGCGACTGGGCTACAAAGACGGCTTGGCACTGATCAACGGGACGTCGGTCATGACTGGCGCGGCGTCGCTGGCGCTGGTGCGAGCCGAACGGTTGCTCCGCCTGGCGCTGTGGGCCTCGGCGGCCTTCATCCAGATCATGCGGGGCTCCACGCGCGCATTCGAGAAGTACGGCCACGAGCTCAAGAACCACCGCGGCCAGTCGGAGGTCGCCGAGATCATCAGCGAACTGCTGGCGGGCAGCGCCCTGACCGTGACACACGAGGACGTCATGCGCCTTGTCAGGGACGCGTCGGGGGATGAGCTCGTCGATGCCGGGAACTACCTCCAGAACGCCTACACGGTGCGGTGCGTGCCGCAGATCCTGGGGCCGGTGGTGGACGCGATCCGCTACTGCCGACGCATCGTCGAGGAGGAGCTGAACTCCTGCAACGACAACCCGTTGATCTTCGAGTCGCCGGAGACGGTGTTCCACGGGGGACACTTCCACGGTCAGTACGTCGCGATGGCGAGCGACTTCCTGAACATCGCCGTCACCGAGATTGGAGTCTTGGCCGAACGGCAGCTCAACCGCCTGCTCGACCCGCATCTCAACAAGACCTACCCGGCGTTCCTCACACTCGGGGAGCCCGGCGTGACATGCGGTCTGCAGGGTGCGCAGTACTTGGCGACGAGCATCGCGTCGGAGAACCTCGACCTGGCAGCGCCCGCGTCGATCAAGACCATTCCGTCGAACGGCCAGAACCAGGACGTCGTGAGCATGGGCCTGATCGCGGCTCGCAAGTCGCTCCAGCTGACGGACAACGTCCAGACGATCGTCTCCGTGCTGGTCGCCGCCGTGTACCAGGCCTCGGCGATCACGGGAGCCGAGCAGTTCAGCCCCGGCGTGCGCGGACTGCTGACGTTGCTGGGCACCACTACTCCCGCCTACGAGGACGGCGGGGGAGTGGCGTCGGACTTCCTCGCCACCATTCGGGAGACCCTGCTTCTGGGGGAGGCGGGCGAACTGCTGCCGCAGATGGGTGAGAGCTAGCCGTGCCCGCGGGTGGGCACTGACGCCAGCGGGACGTGGTGCTGGCCGGCGTGGACGTCCCGGTCGCGCAGCCCGCCCTGCGGTGTCGGGCGCGGGAACGAGATCTTCACGACGTTCAGCGACGGGATGTGGAAGAGTTGTACGTCCTCGGCTCGCACCTCGTACAGCGACGCGATGAGGTTCGCGTCGACGATCTCGGCGGCCAGTGCATAGCCCTCCTCGTTCCGCATGAACAGTTCCATGGTCACCCAGAACGGTCCGGCGTTCTTGGACCGGACCTCCAGGGCGAGGTCGCCCAACGTGCGCTGTTCAGTCATGGGTGACGGCCTTTCGGTGCTCGGTGCGGAACATCTCGGTGGGGGTGCGGGTGTCGACGACGTGGTGGAGCGCGAACTCGTAGACCGCGCCTCGTTCGGTTTCGGCGGGGGAGGTGGCGAACGCGAGGCTCGGCAGGTAGTCCATGTCCGGGGTCGGGAGGTGCAGCATCAGCGGGTTCGCGACCTTGGCGATGGCGGTTGCCAGTTTTTGGGTCTTGGCGCGGACCAGCAGCATCACGCCTACCTCCCGGGGTGGGCGGGTGGCCGGGTCCAGGGTCTCCAGGACGGCGTCGTAGCCGTAGCGGCGCAGGTCGAAGGCGTAGTCGGCGGTGTCGAGGCCCAGGGTCTGGGTTACTCGGCCGGTGAAGACCTTGACGAACAGGTCGGTCCACTCCTCGATGTTCGCGAGGATGTGCTCGTCGCGGATCGCCGTGAACGACATCGTCTCGTAGCCGGTGATGCGGGCGCCCTCCAGCTTGATCGTGTGCCGGGCGGGGTGGAAGCGGGAGCCCTCTACGCGTACGCGGCGGGAGTCCAGCGCGGTGTAGGTGGCGTCGGTGACGTCCAGTTCGCCTGCCGGTTCGCGCATGCGGAACGGGTTCACCGTTTCGTAGAGCATGTGTGCCGCAACGGAGATCGGCGTACAGGCGGCTTCCGGGTCGAGGGGTTCGATGGTGAAACCAGAATCATCGATCGTGGCCAGGACGCCGCCGGCTCGTGGGTTGGTGGTGCACTGGCCGCCGCACTCGACGATCTTCGCGGCGTGCCAGGCCGGGCCGGCGGGCAGGCCCCTCATCAACGGGATAGTGGCGGCTAGGGCGGTGTCGGTCGCGCGGCCTGCCAGGACCACGTTGGCGCCCGCTCGGAGGGCCTCTTCGATGGGTTCGTGGCCCATCATGCCGACGATGTGCGTGCAGTCGTCCACAGTGGTCTCATCGAGTGGGCCCGTTGGTGCGAGTGGATGTACGGCGTTCTCGCGCAGACGGGACTTGACGAAGTCGGCGGTTTGTTCGCTGAAGATCGTCGCTACGGACAGGTCTAGCTGCTCCTCGCACAGGATGTCCTCGACGATTCCGGCCACCCAGGTGACGCCCGAGTCGGTGCCGCTGGTGCCGCAGGAGCCGACGATCAGCGGGATGCGGGCCTTGGCGGCGGCGCGGAGGAGGATGCGCAGGTCTCGGGCTACTGCTGCTGCGGTGGTCTTGGCGGTGCCGGAGCCGAGGTAGTGCGGGCCCGAGTCGGTGGAGCCGCCGTCCACGGCGATGACGTCGGCGCCCAGCTCCAGGCCTCGGTCCACTGAGGACTCGGTGAAGCCGGCGCCTAGCATGCCGGTGGGCGTCAGGACGCGCACGGCTCCGTCGGGAGCGCTCATGGATTTCCCTTTCGGTGGAACGGTTCTACAGCGAGATGGAACGGCGGCGGCTCAGCACGGCCACGCGGAGGATCACGGCGGTGGCGAGAGCGGTGACGATGGCGATGTCCAGGAGCATGTAGCGCCAGCCGGTGATGTCGACCATGGCGCCTACGACGCCGGGGCCGATGAAGCCGCCCGCGGCCCAGCTCACCGTGTACAGGCCCGTGTAGACGCCGATCACGCGGGCGGACGGGGCCAGGTTCCACAGCACGACGGCGGCGTTGATCAGGAAGCCGGACGCTCCGGCGGCGGCTACGCAGAACGACACGACCGTGACTACTGGTGTCGGCACGAGAGTGCCCAACCCGAGAGATGTGCCGAAGACGGTCATGCCGATCGTCATCGTGCGGATGCGGCCGATTCGTTCGGCCAGCAGGGCGGCGGGGTAGGCGGCGGTCAGGAACGCGATGCCGCTCGGGAACGTCAGCGAGCCCGCCTCGCCTCGCGACAGGCCCAGCGTTTCCATGCCGTACGGGGTGAACAAAGACCGCGACGAGAACCAGGCGGAGGCGAACAGCAGTACGGCGGTGACGACGAGCAGGCGGCTGCGGTCCCGGTCGCGGAGGATGTCCCGCGCCAGGTCTCGCAGTCGTTGCGGGGACTCCTGAGCGGCGTCCTCGGTGAGCGCCAGCTGGTAGGCCCTCGACGTGTTGTCGCGGACGCGCAGCACGAGGACCGCGGTGCACGTCAGCATGAGCAGGGCGGGGACGGTGAAGGCGAGCTTCGGGTGGTCGTCCACCAGCACCGCGCTGATCAGTGCGGACACCACGACCGTCAGGCCGGAGGCGATCTTGACCACCGCGTTTGCGCGGCCCCGGCGTTCCGGCTCGATGAAGTCCGGCAGCAATGCTTGGGCGATCGGCTTGAAGCTGTTGCCCACCAACGAGTACACGAAGATGATCGCGATTAGTGCCGGCAACGCCGTGGCCAGCGGGATCAGGGTGAAGAGCAGAGCTGCTAGCGGCATGCCCACGGCCAGGTAGGGGATTCGGCGGCCCCAGCGGGTGCGGGTGTTGTCCGAGCGGTGGGCGATCCACGGCTGGACGAAGATGCCCAGCAGGTTGTCCATGCCCATGAGCAGGCCGACTATCGCGGTGCTGGCGATGTGTTCGCGCAGCAGCGGCGGCACCTGGGCGTCGTAGAAGTCCCAGGTCGCCTCCTGGGCGAACACGGCGAGCGCGACGAAGAACGTGATGCGCCTGGTGAGCCGCCGTTCGGTCGGCGCGGCGAGTGACGACATCGGAAGCCTCCGTTGGCTCGGGAACGTCGCGGCGTGCCCAAGTTAGGATGCTATAGCAAAATGCGCAAGCAATAGCTTCGAGGTTTGTCGTAGTATCGGCGCTCGTGATGGTCGACAAGGACGCGCAGTCCGACACGCTGGCCGGCCGGGCCTACCGCTCGGTGCAGGAAGCCATCGGCGCAGGTCAGCTGGCTCCCGGCGAGAAGATCACCGAACGCGGCCTGGCCGAACGGCTGGAGATGAGTCCCACCCCGGTCCGGGAGGCGATCCGGCGGCTCGAGCAGGACGGCCTGATCACCAGGACGGGGCCGCGGACGGTCGTCGTCGCGGACATCGGCGCCGAGGCCGTGGAGGACCTCGCGGAGGTGGAGATCGCGTTGCGCGGCCTCATCGCCCGGTTCGCCGCTCGTCGCGCGACCGCGGCCCAGCTCGACGAACTCGACGCGGTGCTGGACGACGCGGACGACCTGCTGATCGTCATCAAGCAGCGCGACGCCGAGGGCGGTCCGGTCGACAGGCACCTCAACGCCCTGCTGGACACGATGCAACGCTTCAACGACGCGGTGGCGGCGTGCGCGGACAACACCGTCCTGGTGCGATTGCTGGAGCAGACCAGGGTGTTCACCCGCGCCGAGCGCAAGAGCCTGGTGCTGGAACGGGTCCACCAGAACCACGAGTTCGGGCTCGACCGCTACGCCGGGCACCGTGCGCTCGTGCGCGCCCTGCGTGCGGGCGACTCGGCGGCCGCCGAGCAGATCGCGATGGACGACGTGCGGGGTGGCCTGGACGACCTGCGTCGCTGAGTGCTCACCAGCCGCGCAGACGCGGCCAGAGCGCCTCGACCGCTGTGCCGCGAACGACGTGGTACTGGTCGTGCTGCGCGGCCGTGGCGCAGGCGTGGTTGGGCAGGACGCGCAACCGGGTCCCGATCGGCAGGTCCGGCACCGGACCGCCGTTCCTGGTGCTCAGCACGCCGTGCTCCTGGCTCGCGCCGGTCATGAGCAGGCCGGGGATGAGGGTGCCCCGCACGTCCGCCACGAGGCCGTAGCCCTGGTCGACGGCCTGCGCCTGCGTGCCCCGGTCGCGGGAGGTGGCCATCCAGCCGCCGTCGGTCAGCACCCAGTTCTTGTCGGGACGGTGGCCGATCACCGTGACGACCACGGAGAGTGCGAGGTCGTCGACGTCGCACACACCGATGCCCGCCATGACGAGGTCGAAGAAGACGTAGTTGCCCGCGCGGACCTCGGTGACACCGCTCAGGTCGGTCGCCGCGTGCGCGGTCGGGGTCGACCCGACGCTGACGATCGCGCAGTCGAGTCCGTTGGCGCGCAACGCTTCCGCGGCCGCGACGGCGACGTCCCGCTCGTGCTGGGCGGCCGCGCGCAGCGCCTCCGGGGTGTAGGCGAAGTAGGACTCGCCGGCGTGGGTGAGCACGCCCGCGAGGTTGGGCCCGAGCGTCCGGCCGATCTCGACGAGGACCGGATCGTCGGCCTGCACGCCGCCGCGGTGGCCGTCGCAGTCGATCTCGACCAGGGCGGGCACGCGGAGGTTCTCCCGCTCGGCGAACTCGGTGAGCGCCTCGGCCTGCGCGAGGCTGTCGAGCAGCACCGTGAGCGTCACGCCCCGGCGCGTCAGGGCGGCGACGCGCGGCAGCTTGTGCGGGTCGAGGCCGACCGCGTAGAGGATGTCGCGGTAGCCCGCGTCGGCGAAGTGCTCGGCCTCGGCGAGCGTCGACACCGTGATCGGCCCGCCCTCCTGGACCCGCGCGGCGACCTCGACCGACTTGCACGTCTTGACGTGCAACCGCAACGGCACCCCGAGGCCGTCCAGACGGTCGCGCAGCCTGGCCGCGTTGCGTTCCAACCGGTCGGCGTCGACCACGGCGAACGGCGTGTCGGGTGTGTCCACGGTGGTCATTTGACGTCTCCGGCGGCGCGGCGCAGCAACGCTGCGGCGAGAGTGAGGTCCTGCAGGGCGAAACCGGAGCTGTCGAAAACCGTCACGTCGTCCCGAGAGGTCCGGCCGGCGGCCTCGCCGGTGAGTACGGCCCCGAGTGCTGTCGGCGTGACGCCCTGGGCGTGCTGGAACTCGCCGATCGTCGTGGACTGGTCCGGCAGATCGCAGAACAGCAGCGCGTTCGAGTGGAGCTCGGTGGGCAGCTCCTGCTTGCCCGGCCCGTCCGCGCCCATCGCGGAGATGTGCGTGCCCGGCGCCACCCACGAAGCGTCGAACAACGGCTCACGCGCGGTCGTGGCCGTCACGAGCACATCCGCCGCCGCGACCCCGGTCCTGGCGTCGGTGGCCTCGGCGGGCAGCCCGGTCTCCGCGGTCACCCGCTCGGCGAAGGCCGTTGCGGCACGCCGGCCGACGACGAGGACCCGTTCGATCGGCCGGACCCGACTCACCGCCCGAACCTCGTGCAACGCCTGGTGGCCCGTGCCGATCACGGTCAGCGTGCGGGAGTCTGCGCGGGCCAACGCCTGCACGGCGAGCGCGTCGGCCGCGGCCGTGCGGTACGCGTTGGCCGCAGCGGCCTCGACCACCGCGCTCAGCCGTCCCGTGGCGGGATCGAGCAGCACGATCGTCGAGCTGTGCCTGGGCAGGTCGACGTTGCCCGGCCAGAAGCTGCCGATCTTCACACCCACCAGCTCGCCCGCCGAACCGGACTTGAGCGTGAACCGGGTGTCCGGTGTGGACGAACGACCGATCACGACCGGGAACGTGGACCCCTTGGCAGCGGCCAGAAAGGCCTCGCGTGCGGCGGCGAGCGCGAGCTCGTCGTCGACCAGAGCGGCGGACTCGGCTTCGGAGAGGAAAGCGGTCATCACGCGTCCTTCTTCAGTTCGGCGAGGTCGTTGTACAGAGCGGTGCGGGAGATGCCCAGCCGTCCCGCGACCCGTCCCGGCGCCCCGCGCAACGCGAACACGCCGGCGTCGTTCAGGTCCCGGACGAGCTTCAGCCGCTCTTCGCGGCCCAGCGACGCCACCGGTACCGCGTGCGCCCGCTCGGCACGTTCGATGAGCGACTCGACCACCTGGTCCAGGTCGCCGGAGAAGTTCGTGGACGCCACCGGCGTCTCCGTCGGGGACAACCCGAGCAGATCAGCGAGAACCCCGGTGGCGCGATTGATGGCGGACACGTCGATGTTGATGCACAGCGCGCCGATCAACGTCCCGTCGACGTCGCGCAACGGCACGGTCGTGCACTTCAGCACGCGTCCGTCCTGCGCCCGCGTCACGTAGCCGACCTCGGTGCGGGCGTCGTCCCCGGCGGCGAGGACGCGCAGGCCGATCTCGCTCATCGCGTCGCCCGCCTGCCGGCCGGTGACGGAGCCCGCGACCGCGACCACCGAGTGCTCCTGGTCGCGGTAGTCGTGCAGCACGACCTCGCAGCTGCGGCCGAAGGTCGCCGCGATGCCCTCGATCACGGGCGTCAGTGCGGCGAACACCGCGTCGGCGGTGGTCGCGGGTACGTCGGACAACGATGCCTCCGCGTGGACAAACTGTCATTTGCTGGACAGAGTGTCACACGCGGTGCGGCCGAACGCGATGTGGCTCTCGCCACGACCCGGTCAGGCGAGCAGGCTCGCGGCCCGTTCCGCGATCGCGATCACCGTCGCGTAGGTGTTGGCCGACGGGATCGACGGGATCACCGAGGCGTCCGCGATCCGCAGCCCCTCGACGCCGTGCACCCGCAGGTCCCGGTCCACCACCGACATCTCGTCCTCACCGAGCTTGCAGGTGCCGACGTAGTGGTAGTACGGCCCGGCCGTCGCCCTGATGTGCTCCTCGCCGCCCGCCATCACCTCCTCGCCGCGCCACGGCCTGAGGGCGTCGGTCGCGCCGATCTCGCGCAGCAGCCGCATGCCGTTGACCATCGCGGTCATGTCCCGCGGGTCGGTCAGGTAGCGCGGCGCCAACGCAACACCACTGCCGGACAGGCGGAGTTCGCCCCGGCTGAACGGCGTCATCAGCGACAGCGGCAGCACGTAGTGGTTGTCACCGGCCGGTGCGGACAGACCGATCTGCAGGTCGGCGAACTCCAGCGAGGGATCGCTGCGGACCAGGCCCAGGACCTCGATGTTGTTGTAGGCGCCCGGCGGGATCGGCTGGGCGCCGGAGTACATCGCGAACGTCAGCGGGTGGTCGTGCAGGTTCGCGCCGACGCCAGGGAGGTCGGCGAGCACGGCGATGTCGTGGTCACGGAGGTGGTCGGCGGGGCCGAGACCGCTGCGCAGCATCAGTTCGGCGGTGCCGACGGTGCCCGCGCACAGGATCACCGACGGGGCGGACGCCTGGAGTTGTTGCCCGCCAACGGTGTAGGTGACGCCGGTGGCACGGGTGCCGCTCAACACCACTCGCTGGACCAGGGCGTCCGCGACCACGGTCAGGGAAGAACCGGGGCGCAGGTAGGCGTCGGCGGCGGACTGCCGGGCGCCGTCGACGATGTTCAGGTCGACCCAGCCGACGCCCTCCTCCAGGCCACCGCTGATGTCCGTCGCCTGACCGAAACCCACTTCCGCAGCCGCGTCGAGGAACGCCGCTGCTGTCGGATGTTGTTGGGATGCAGGGGAGACGTGCAGCGGGCCGCCCACGCCGCGCAACGCGGGGTCGCGGGTCGGGGCGTGTTCGCTGCGCTGGAAGAACGGCAGCAGGTCGTCGAACTCCCAGCCCTTGCCCCAGGCGTAGCTGGAGCGGTGGCCGCGCAGGAAGATCATGCCGTTGATGGCGGACGAACCGCCCAGCGCCTTGCCGCGCGGCCAGGAGATCGGCCTGCCCAGTTCGGGTTCCGGGAGGGTGGTGTCCTGCCAGTCGGCCGAAGAGCCGAGCAGGGACAGCCAGGCGCCGGGTGGGGCCGTCGGCGGGGTGGCGGTGCCTGCTTCGATCAGCAGGACGTGGGAGTGCTCGGACAGGCGGGCGGCGAGCACGCAGCCCGCGCTGCCGCCGCCCACGACGATGTGGTCGTAGTCAGTCAAGTTCGGGACCTCGTGCGTACTGGCGGATGAGCTGGCGGGTCAGGTGCGGGATGTCGCCGACGGCCTCGTGGAAGCGGGCCGACGGGACGGTCGGGTCGGGTGGCGCCGGCTCTGCGAAGCCGTGCAGCAGCGGAAGGATCGTGTACTGGCGTTGCGACTCCGGCAGGCCGCGCAGGGCCGCCTCGACGCGGACCAGCCAGTCGTCGTAGTCGTCGATGAGCTCGATCGCGTGTCCGTCCTCGATCAGCCAGCGCACGAACGTGTCGAGCGAGATGCCGTCGTCGTGCGGGTTGGTGAGGCTGAACGTCCGGTAGCCAGGCCTGCCGCCGAGTTCGACGATCGACGCCGCCGTGAAGTCGACCGGGAGACCGTCGTAGTGGGCGTCGGCCGAGCGGTAGAACGAGCGCGGGGCCACACCGGACGCCTGGACGCTGAACATCAGGCGGCTGAACATGTCGTGGCGATTCAGCTGACCGGTGAACGACGAGTGCGCGAGGATCATGGTCGAGCGGAACACCGTCACCGGCAGGCCGTACTGCTCGTGGGCCTCGCGCAGCAGCACCTCGCCCGCCCACTTGCTCGTCGTGTACCCGCTGGCGTACCCGGCGTCCACGGGCTGCGGCGGCAGCGAACGCACGTCGGCGTCCTCGTCCAGGGGAGGGCCGGCGTGCGCCACGGCCACGCTGGAGACGTACGTGATCGGCTTGAGGCGAGAGGTCAGCGCCAGCCGGATCAGCTCGGCGGTGCCGAGGACGTTGGCGTCGAACAGGTGGCTGTACGGCAGCACGTGGTTCACCAGGGCGCCCGCGTGCACGATCAGGTCCACTTCGGACACCAGCCGGTCCCACGTCGCCGCGTCCACGCCCAGGCCCGGTTCGGCGATGTCACCGGCCAGCACCTCCAGGCGGTCCGCCAGCTTGTCGACCGTGCTGGTCAGCTCGGGGTCGGAGGTGCCGAACGAGTCCAGCAGGCGTTGCCGGGCGGCTTCCGGGTCCGTGCCGCGGACCACCGCGATCAGCTTGCCGTCCACGGACGCGAGGCGTTGGAGCCACTCCAACGTCAGGAAGCGGCCGAGGAACCCGCTCGCACCGGTCAGCAGCACGCAGCGCGGCTCGCCCGCCGAGGGCAGATCCTGGGCGAGAGCGGGAAGAAAGCGGTCGAGGGTGAGGTCCGCGGCGGCCACCACGAGAGCGTCGGTGCCGTGCACCGACGCGAACGTGGGTCGACTCGCGGAAACACCCTGCTTGGCCTCGATGTAGGCGGCCACCTGCCGCAGGTCGTGGGCAGGGCTGATGATCACGTCGACCGGAACGCGCAGCCCGAACGTGTCGTGCAGCAGGTTCGACAACGCCACCGCCGAGAGCGAGTCGCCGCCCAGGTCGCGGAACTGCGCTGAGGACTGCACCTCCACTGCCAGCAACGCGCGCACCGCTCGTTGGACGGTCTCCAAGACCGGGCGGTCGCGGCCGGCGCGGGTCAGGTCCAGCAGCTCCTGGGCCTCGCGGTCCGCGATCTCGGCGTAGAGCTGCTCCAGGCTCGGGCCGTAGTGTTCGGCGAGCTTGGGGGACAACAGCTTGCGCTGGTCCGACAGGAGACCGTTGGCCTGGCTGAACGGTTCGGGCTCGATCAGCAGGCCACGCGGGACCTCGTACGACTGGAGCCCCTCGGCCCGCGCGATCTCCCGGAACGACTCGGCCAGCAGGTCGTCGAGTCCCGCCCGCCCCAGAGCGTCCGGCATGGGCACCACGACGGCGACCAGGTGCGAGCGTTCGCTGTTGCCGTACAGGAATATCTGCTGCACCAACGGACTGGCGGCGAACACGGACTCCAACCGGGCCAGGGCCACGAACTCGCCCTGAGACAGCTTCAACACGCTCTTGAGCCGGTCCACCACCGAGATGCGGCGCGGGCCCAGTTCGGCGACGATGTCACCGGTCTTGTAGTAACCGTCCTCGTCGAAGAGATCCGCCGTCAGTTCGGGATGTTGGTAGTAGCCGGGAATCCCGTCGGCCTTGATCCGCAGTTCGCCGCGAGGATGAGGAGAATCGGTGCGGAAGTAGCCGAGCTCGGGCACGTCGACGACCTTGTAGTCCAGCACCGGCGGGTTCATCAAGGTGCCGTTGATCGCGATGCCCGCGACCTCCGTCGAGCCGTACATGTCGAACAACGGAACGCCCAGCAGCGACTCGACGAACTCGCGCAGCGTGGCCGACAGCGGCGCGGAACCGCACGCGGCGAACACGATCCGCCCGCCGAGGGGGTCGGTGCGATCCGCCGAGCCCTGGTAGCGCTGGTACAGCATCTCGCACACCCGCGGCACCAGCGACAGCTCGGTCGGCCGCACCAGCTCGACGTCCTCGAAGAACGTCGAGAGGTCGCTCCCGGCCGTGAAGCAGCTCAACCCGCCGCGCGCCAGGGCGTTCGTCAGCGTGAAGTGGCCGCCGATGTGGCTCAGCGGCGCGTAGTTCAGGCTCACCAGGCCGTCCCGCCGAGCCCGGTCCTCCCACATCACCCGCGCCAGCCGCTCGGTGTAGATCGCGCCCTTCGGCGTACCGGTGCTGCCCGAGGTGTACACGAGCATCGCCAACGGATCCTCGTCGTCGCCAGGAACGTGAGGCGGGACCGGAGGCAACGAAGCCCCGCGCTCCAGAACCTCCGCCAGCGCAACGACTTCCACGTCCAGCGAGGAGCAGGCGGCGAACCGCGCGGCCTGCGACGAGTCCTGCGGGTGGTAGTCGAACACCACCAGCCGCCGCACCGAAGGCGTCCGCCGCACCAGCTCACAGGCCACGTCCAGCCGTTCGACGCTGGAGCACACGACCACCGGCGACGTCTCCGCGGCGATCGTGGCCAGCACCTCGACCGACGCACCGGTCTGCAGCGGAACGCTGACCGCGCCCAGGTATCCGCACACCAGCCCCAACGTCGCGTAGTCCGCGCTGGTGAACCCGAGCAACGCCACCCGATCACCTGCCACCGCAGGCAGTTCGGCCGCCAACGCCTGAACGCGGCGCCACACCTCGGCGTAGGTGATCGTGTCGTAGCGGGGCAGCAGCCGGGAGGTGACACGGCCGTCGGCATCCGGTACGAACTCCCGCGCGCGTTCCCCCAGCGCGGGCCGGTCGCCGAAGCGCTCGAAGACGTCCGCCATTACCTGCGCAAGTCGCAATGTTGTCTCCGCGTGAGAACAGCCCCGGTAATCATGCACCGTAGCAGCAGCAGAGAGGGCCGTCACGCCGTTCGAGACGCGAATTAGGCTTTTTGATAAGCATGATTGCGGCGAACGGTGGGCCTTGATAGGGATTCAGGTGAGGACTCCTGCAATCCGAGGACGTGCCGATGGACCACGATTCCGCCCTTCTGGAACTCGACGAAGCGTTCGTGCAGGACCCCTACTCGGTGTACGCGAAGCTCGCCGAGGAGGGCCCCGCGCACCGCGTGCGGATGCCCCCGGGAGTCCCGCTGATCGGCGGGCTGCCGGTCTGGGTGATCACCGGCTACGACGCCGTGCGCGCGGCGTTCGCGGACCCGAGGCTCAGCACCGACCTGAACCGCATCGACGGCCTGTTCGCGCAGAAGGAACCGGACAGCGGCAAGCGCGGCGGGTTCTCCAAGGTCATCGCGAGCCACATGATGCACACCGACCCGCCGGACCACACGCGGCTGCGCAAGCTCGTCAGCAAGGCCTTCACCGGGCGCGCGGTCCAGGCGCTGAGGCCGCAGATCCAGCAGGTCACCGACGAACTGATCGAGGCGCTCGACGGACGCGACGAGGTCGACTTCCTCGACGCCTTCGCGTTCCCGCTGCCGATCCGCGTCATCTGCCTGCTGCTGGGCGTGCCGGTCGAGGAGCAGGGCAACTTCAAGGACTGGTCCAGCGCGCTCGTCTCCGGCCACTCCCCGGAGCAGGCCACCGCCGCGGCCGGCGCCGTCGCCGAGTACCTGGGCGACCTCGTCGAACGCAAGCGCACCGCCACCACCGACGACATCCTCACGGCCCTGGTGGCGGCGCACGACCTCGACGACCGGCTGACCACGACCGAACTGATCTCGACGGCGTACCTGATGTTCATCGCCGGGTTCGAGACCACCCTCAACGCCCTGGGCAACGGCACGCTGCACCTGATGAGCCACCGCGACCAGTGGGAGGCCCTGCACCAGGACCGCACGCTGCTGCCCGGCGCGGTCGAGGAGTTCCTGCGGCTGGAGAGCCCGCTCAAGCACGCGACGTTCCGGTGCGCCACCGAGAACCTGACCGTCGGCGACGCCGAGATCCCGGCGGGCGACTTCGTGCTGCTCGCCATCGCGTCGGCCAACCGCGACCCCGAACGGTTCGGGGACCCGCACGCGCTCGACGTCCGCAGGCCCGCCGCCGGCCACCTCGCCTTCGGCCACGGCATCCACCACTGCCTCGGCGCTCCGCTCGCGCGGATCGAGGTGCAGATGGCGTTCGACTCGCTGCTCGACGCCTTCCCGGCCATGACGCTCGCCGCCGACC
This sequence comes from Lentzea sp. NPDC058450, assembly GCF_042721395.1. NCBI lineage: Bacteria > Bacillati > Actinomycetota > Actinomycetes > Pseudonocardiales > Pseudonocardiaceae > Lentzea > Lentzea sp. NPDC058450. The sequence goes on along the minus strand of NZ_JBHXLO010000003.1, from coordinate 282,071 downwards.
CCGGCGACCTGCGGTGGCGCAACAGCACGATCATTCGCGGGCTCGAATCGCTGCCAGTGCGACTCCGGTAGACACTTTCTCTCATTTCCGAAAAGGGTGCGGCTGACCAATGCGGATATGCGGAATCAAGGCATCACACGACGGTGGCGTCGCGGTCATCGAGGACGGTCGCCTTCTCTTCAGCTACGAGATCGAGAAGCTGAACAACGGTGAGCGCTACAGTTCCCTCGGGAGCATGGAACGCGTCGCCGAGATCCTGGCCGCCGAGGGCTTGAAGCTCTCCGACATCGACAAGTTCGTGGTCGACGGCTGGTACACGACCGACGCCGACGGCCAGGTGGTCGTCGCCGTCACCGAGGGCGGCGAGCCGATCCAGCTGAAGGTCGCGCCGTACGTCGAAACCGACGGCAGTCCCTTGCAACGGCACACCTTCAGCGGCCACGGCCTCGGCGAGTACGCGAGCTACCACCACGTCGCGAACCACCTCATCGGCACGTACGTCTCCAGCCCGTTCGCGGCCAGGGGCGAGGACGCGTTCGTCCTGGTGTGGGACGGCATCATCACGCCGCGCCTCTACCTGGTCCGCGCGGAGACCCGCGAGGTGACGTTCGTCGAGGCGCTCATGCCGGTCTTCGGCGGCAGCTTCGCGGCGTTCTGCGCACGGTTCGAGCCGTATCTGCGGCCGTACGAGGACATGACGTCGGAACCGGCGATCCGCCACCACCTCTCCGTCGCGGGCAAGGCGATGGCGTACGCGGCGAAGGGCACGGTCGACACCGGCGCGTTCGCCGTGTTCGACAAGCTCATGGCCGAGCTCAGCGACATCACCGTCGACCGGGTCGGCGTGCTGGGGGACAAGGTCGCCGCGAACCGCGACGAGCTGATGCCGGGCCTGTCCAACGCGGACCTCATCGCCACCTACCAGGCCTACCTCGGCCACCAACTGCTCGACCGGCTCACCAAGGCCGTGCAGAGCCGGTTCCCCGGCGGTGGCCACAACCTGGTGATGGGCGGCGGCTGCGCGCTCAACATCAAGTGGAACACCGCGATCCGGGCCAGCGGCGTCTTCCAGGACGTCTTCATCCCGCCGTTCCCCAACGACGCCGGCGCGGCGATCGGCACCGCGGCGTGCGAGATGTTCCTCAACGGCCACACGGCGCTGGAGTGGGACGTCTACAGCGGTCCGAAGATCACCGTCGGCACCCTCCCGGACGGCTGGACCACGCGGCCGTGCGACGAACGGCAGCTGGCCGAGCTCCTGCACACCGAGGACGAACCGGTAGTGGTGCTCTCCGGCCGCGCCGAACTCGGTCCGCGCGCGCTGGGCAACCGCAGCATCATCGCGCCCGCGACCAGCACGCGGATGAAGGACGTCCTCAACGACATCAAGAACCGCGCCTCGTACCGCCCGGTCGCGCCGATATGCCTGGAGGAGCGCGCACCCGAGGTCTTCGACCCCGGCACGCCCGACCCGTTCATGATCTTCGAGCACCGCATGCGGCCGGGCTGGGCCGAGCGCGTCCCGGCAATCGTGCACCTCGACGGCACCGCCCGTTTGCAGACCATCAAGTCCACTCAGGACACCGCCACCGTCCGCGTCTTGAAGCACTACGCGGAGATCAGCGGGGTTCCAGTGCTGTGCAACACCAGCGCGAACCTGGAGGGCAGCGGCTTCTTCCCCGACGTCGAGTCGGCGGCGAAGTGGGGCGGTACCAGGTACATCTGGTCCGAGGGCGTGCTCTACACCAACGAAAGCTGAGGTGTGGACGGGCGCGAGGCGACTCGCGCCCGTTCGTCAGCGGAGCAGGTCGGCGACCAGGAACGCCAGTTCGAGCGACTGACCGGCGTTGAGCCGCGGGTCGCACGCCGAGGTGTAGTTGCGGTGCAGGTCGTCGAAGGTGAGGCCGCCGCCGACGCACTCGGTCACGTCCTCGCCGGTCAGTTCCACGTGCAGGCCGCCCGCGTGCGTGCCGAGCGCACGGTGGACCTCCACGAACCCGGTGATCTCGGCGAGCACGTCCTCGCACCGCCGCGTCTTGTGCCGGCTGGGCGCCTGGAAGGTGTTGCCGTGCATGGGATCGCACGCCCACACCACGGACGCGCCGGACGCGTTGACCTTCTCCACCAGCTCCGGCAGCAGGTCCCGCACGCGGCGGGCGCCCAGCCGCACGACGAACGTCAGCCTGCCCGGCGTGCGGTCGGGGTCGAGCCGGTCGATCAACGCCAGCGCGTGCTCGGGCGTCGCGGACGGGCCGAGCTTGACCGCGATGGGGTTGTCGATGGACGCGAAGTAGGCGACGTGCGCGCCGTCGAGCTGCCGGGTGCGGTCGCCGATCCACAGCAGGTGCCCGCTGCCCGCGTACCTGCGGCCCGTGCGCGGGTCACGCCGGGTCAGCGCCTCCTCGTAGTCGAGCAGCAAACCCTCGTGGCTCACGAACATTCCGCCGCGCAGAACGTCCACTGTGTACTTCGACGCCTCATACACGCTTTTGAGACGATCGGGGTCGGGCCGCCGCTCGGCTTCGGTGAAGGCAGTGCCGTTCACCGCGTCACCCCGGTACACCGGCAGTGCGCGGCCGTCGACGGTCTCGGTCGGCCAGGACCGCGGTTTCGCGTACTGACCGGCGATCCGGCCGACGGTCACGACCGGGAGCGGGAGGATCGCGGCCATCCTCCGCAGCAGGCCGAGCTTGCGTTCGATCGCGGGCGCGGAGAGCTGGTCGAGCCGTTCGGCGCAGTCACCGCCCTGCAGCAGGAACGCCCTGCCCGCCGCGACTTCGGCGAGCCGGGCGGTGAGCGCGTCGCACTCCTCGGGTGTGACGAGTGGGGGAGAGGCCGCGAGATCCGCCACCACCTCGCCCAGCCGTGCCTCGTCCGGCCACGGTGGCCGCTGGCGGGCGACGAGCGTCCGCCAGTCCGGGACCGTTTCGACCGTGCCGTCGCTCATGGGTCCTCACGTCTTGACGAGGTCGTGGCTGATGCCCAGGTCGTCGAGCAGCAGTTGCAACGGGCCGGTGTCGCGCTTGGGCACGGGCCGTGCCGCCGCCCACTCGCGCAGCTGGTCGGTGCCGATCTCGAACCCGCCTTCCGCCGCCACCGCCACCCACGGCTCCAGGTCGGCCGACCGGAACGCCGTCAGCCCGTCCACGAGCGCCTCGCGGAACATCTGCTGCTGCCCACCGTCCAAGCTCCGGTAGAGCGACCCGCACAGCTCGCGGAACACCACCGCGTGCCCGCTCTCGTCGCGGCGGTGCATGTCGGTGGTGATGCGGTTCATCGGCTGGATGTCGTGCGCCGTCGACAGGGTCGAGAGGAACCCGCTGATCGTCGTCTCCGCCGCCAGCGAGAACGCGATGTCGACGACGTCCCGGTCGAACCCGTGCAGCCCTGCCCGTGCCTTCTCCCGGCCCTGCACCACCGACCACACACCCGGCTTGAACCGCACGTCCCGCAGGTCCCGGCGCCGGCGCGTGACGCCGACGGCGTTGTGGCACATGAGGATGTGGTAGTGCTCGTCGATGATGGTCTGGTGCAGCGCGTCCACCGCGATGTCGTCCCGGCGCACCGGAATCCGGTCCTGGAGCATCAATCGGCACGCGGGCAGGATGATCTCGTCCTCGATGGCCGCGGTCTTGGCGTTGTAGGCGATCCACGCGGCGGACAGGATGCGCTCTTTCGCGTCGCGGTCGAGCTTTTCGGCGCCGGGCAGGGCGAGCACGGGCACGAGGTGTTCGGGGAAGTCCGGCAACGACGCGTCGAAATGCCCGTCCAGGTCGAGCTCGTCCTTCTTGACGGCCACCCGCTTGCCCCAGCGCTCGGTCAGCTGGACCAGCAGGTCGCGCTCGAAGTCAGCGGACATCGGGTGGAACCTCCTTCACGTGATCGGCACGGAGACGAGTGCGTCCTGCCAGCGCTGCGCCAGCCGCAGGTCCGGTTCGGCGCCCAGGCCCGCGGTGACCGGCCGGATGCCGTGCAGGGCGTTGACCGTCCACACGGGAACGCTTGCGAGGTCGGCCGGAGTGGCCAGTTCTTCGGCGATCGGGCCGAGGAGGGCGCGGGTGACGCCGGGCAGTACCGCGTCGAGGGGCGGGCCGCAGAGCGTGTCGCCGCGCCACCAGACGATGCTGGTCGTCGAGCCTTCGAGCACATGTCCATTGGGGGAGAGGATCAACGCCTCGTCGGCACCTGCTGCGATGGCGGTCGCACGGAGGGAGGCGAGGTGGTCGAGGTCGACGCCTTTGATTGTGGGATTAGATCGGCGGTCGGGGCCTGAGGTCCACAGCCGGACGGTCTTGGTGCGCGGGGGAGCGGGGCGCAGCCACAGCCGCAACCGCTTGCGAGAGCCGATGTCGACTAGTTCGACGCGCGGGAACCACCGGCCCTGGGCGGGGATTGCTTCGGCAACGGCTTGGAGGAAAGCGTCGGTGGGGGGTGGGGAGAAGGAAGTCCAGGGGAGGTGGGGCGCGGAGCATTCAGCGAACCGGCGGCAGGCGTCGGCGAAGCGTCGGAAATGCAGGCCGAGGCCGCGCACCCGCCCGTCCTCCACGAGCCACGAGTCGATGACCCGCACCACGCCCGAGTCGTCGGCCTCCGTCCACCCGCCGTCCCACCACCGCCGGCTCACCGCTGCACACCACCCGCGTCCGACACGGCCGGCGCCCGCCACGCCCGCAACGAGGCCGCCGCCTTGAGCAGCATCTCCTCGTACTCCTCCTGCGCGTCGGAGTCGAGCACGATCGCCCCGCCCGCCCCGATCGACAGCCGGTCACCGACCCGGACCGCCGTGCGGATCACGATGTTCAGGTCCGTGCCGCCCGACAACCCGAAGTACCCCAAAGTCCCGGAGTACACGCCGCGGGCCTCGGTCTCCAAGCCGTCGATGATCTCCATGGTGCGCAGCTTCGGCGCCCCCGTCATCGACCCGCCCGGGAAGCACTGCCGGACGCAGTCCATGGCGCTGACGTCGTCCTTCAGCCGTCCGTGCACAGTGGACACCAGCTGGTGCACGGTCTGGTAGCTCTCCACGGCCAGATAGGGATCCACGTCGATGCTGCCCACCTCGCACACCCGGCCGAGGTCGTTGCGCAGCAGGTCGACGATCATCAGGTTCTCCGCCTGCGTCTTGGCGCTCGACGCGAGCGTGGCCGCGATCTCCGCGTCCCGCACCGGGTCTGCGTCGCGGGGAGCGGTGCCCTTGATCGGCTTGCTGGTGACCGAGCGGTCCCGTTCGATGCGCAGGAACCGTTCCGGCGACGAGCAGAACACCGTCATGTCGCCGAGCCGCAGCAACGCGGCGTACGGCGCCGGGTTCGACCGGCGCAGCCGCAGGTAGAACGAGGTGTCGTCGTCGCGGAACGGCAGGTGCAGCTTGTTCGTCAGGCAGATCTCGTAGCTCTCGCCGAGACGCAGCTGCCGCTGGCACTCCTCGATGTCCGCCAGGTACTGGGCCTGGTCGCGGACCAGGAACTCCTCGGCGTCGACCGGCCCGGCGGGTACGGCGGGAGGTTCCTCGGTCGAAGGCAGTCCACTGAGGACGGACGCGGTCTGGTCGACCCACGCCTGGGCGGCGTCCCGGCCTGCGGAGTCGTGCACGGCGACCACGTAGCTCAGGCCCGCCTGGTGGTCGACCGCGACGATCCGGTCGGCGAACATCCAGGCCGCGTCCGGGGTCTCGGCCCGGTGCCGGACCGTGGCGCCGCACTCCTCGCGCAGCTCGTACCCGAAGTAGCCGACGTAGCCGCCGGTCAGGTCGAACGGCAGCGTGGTGTCGGGGATCCGCCGCTCGCGCAGCCGTTGGTCCAGGAAGTCGAACACGCTGCCGGGGACCTCGTGCGCCCCGCGGCCGTCCCGCACCTGCACGACGCCGCTGCCGGTGCGGTAGGTGACGACCTCGCTGAGCGGCCCGGTCGTGTCGCCCAGGAACGAGAACCGCGAGAGCCCGGTCTCGACCCGGCTGCTGTCGAGCCAGAAGCAGTGCTCGCTCTCGCCGAACAGCTCCAAGAAGGTCGACTCGGCGTCGCAGACAGGAACCACGGCGCTGACAAGACCCAGTTCCTCGACGGGCGCCGACGCCTGCCGGGTCAGCTCGGCGAAGTTGCGCAGGATCTCGCGGCCGTAGCCGGACGCGACCGACTCGGGGTGGAACTGCACGCCCCACTGCGGCCGGTCCCGGTGCCGCAACGCCATCAGCACGCCGTCGTCCGCCCACGCGATCGGGACGAGCGAAGAAGGCAACGGCTCCTGCACGCTGAGCGAGTGGTAGCGCACCGCCACGAACTCCCGCGGCACGCCCGCGAACAGCGGGTCGCCCTCGTGCGAGACCTTGGCGAGGTGCCCGTGCCGGGGTTCGGGCGCGGCGCCCACCGAGGCGCCCGCCAGGTGCCCGATGATCTGGTGCCCGAGACACACCCCGAGCACCGGCAACGTGGTGCGCTGCAACAGATCGCCGACCAGGCCGATGTCCCGGGGGTTCTGCGGGCGGCCGGGACCGGGGGACACGACGATGTTGTCGAAGTCCTCCAGCCGCAGGTCCAGCAACGCCGGGTCGTCGTTGACCACGACCGTCGGCTCGCGGCCGTTGATCTCGGCGATCAGCTGGAACAGGTTGAAGGTGTAGGAGTCGTAGTTGTCGACCAGCAGGGTTCGCGTCATGGGCCGGCCAAGGTCTTGCGGAGTGTCCGGACGTCGTCCGGCGCCAGCGCGATGCCGAAGATCTCCTCGGTGACGGCCAGCGCCTCGGCCTCGTCGAGCTCGCGCGACGACGTCTCGCCCGCCCGGATCTCCATCAGCGTGGTGCCGGCCAGCAGGTGCCGGACCTTCGCCTGCGTGCGCTGGAGGATCATCCGGTGGTTGAACGGCGACCGCGGGTGCGTGAGGCAGAAGTGGTTCAGCAGCTCGAAGTCCGACGGATAACGCGCGTCCGTGGTGAAGCCGTACAGCTCGGCCGCGCCCTCAGGACGCAGGAACCGCAGCACGAACTCGCCGGAGGACTCGCGCGCCACCTCGAACGAGAAGTCACCGTCCAGCCGCGCACCCGCACGAAGCTGGATCGGCTCGTGCAAGCCGTGCGCGCCGAAACTCACGTCGTGGAGCCAGGTCTCGCCTTCGACCTCGACGGCCAGCGCCACGTGCAACGCGGGCCCGAACGGGTTCCCGGTGCGGATCCGCGTCCGTCCGGCGAACGCCGTGAACGTGAACCCGATGCGGTCCAGCACGGCCGCCATCAGCGCGACCTGCTCCAGGCACCAGCCGCCACGGCCCTGCCGCACGAGCTTGTCCTGGACGCGGGCGATGTCCAGCGGCACCTCGGTCCGCCCGAGCAGCGCGTCGAGGTTGTCGAACGGGATCGCGTCCACGTGCGCGGTGTGCAGGCCCCGCAACGTCGCCAGGTCCGCCGCCGGTTCGCCCTCGAACCCGACGCGCGCGAGGTAGGCGTCCAGGTCGACCCCGTCGCCCTGCCACAGGCCCGTCACGTGAGCTGCCCGGCGATCAGGGCGGCGAGCACGAGCCAGCCGTAGTTCGTGTTGGCGCAGAACGTGTCCCAGCACGCCTTCGGGTCGTCGAGGTCCACCCGCTTGATCAGGTAGCCCAGGTAGGCCGCGGCGAGCACGACCACCACGTAGAACGCCCACCCTATGGTCGTCAGGGACGCGGCCCAGATGACGCCCGTGAGGCTGAGCAGACCGAAGAACGCGAGCCACACCTTGGTGGAGCCGCCGAACAGCAACGCCGACGACTTGACCCCGATCTTGCGGTCGTACTCCTTGTCCTGGTGGGAGTAGATCGCGTCGTGGATCATCGTCCAGAACGTGCCGGCCGCGTAGAGGCCGTACACCTGCGGCGGGTAGTCGGCGTTCCCGGTCGCCGCCGTCCAGCCCACGAACACGTAGGTGCTCATCACCAGCCCGAGGAACGCCGAGGGCCAGACGAAGAAGCGCTTCATGAACGGGTAGGCGACGATCAACGGGTAGGTGGCCAGCGCGACCAGCACCGTCTGGAAGTTCGCCACCGCCAGCACGAGCAACGCGGCGACGGCCTGCGCGGCGGCCCACAGGACCCCGTTGCGGACGCTGATCGTGCCCGCCGCGACGGGCCTGCCGACCGTGCGGGCGACCCGCCGGTCGATCTCCACGTCGGTCACGTCGTTGCTGGCGCAGGCGAAACCGCGGATCAGCACGGCGGCGATGGCGACGGCCGCCACCGCGATCAGGTCGGACGCGTCCTGGAAGGCGAAGACGACGGCCCACAGGCCCGGCAACAGGTAGAGCATGTACCCCGTCGGCCGGTCCAGCCGCATCAGCAGCAGGTACGAGCGGATCGAGTCCGGGCTCTTCGTGACGACGCCCGCGGATATCTTGTGCAGCATCAGTTCCCCATCACCAGGTCACCGGGAGTTCGAACAGACCGCCGATCAACGTCTCATGCCGCAACCTCAGCTCGTCCACACCGACGGCCAGGCGCAAAGCCGGGAACCGCGCGACGAGCTGCGCGATCACCACCTGCAGCTGCATCCGCGCCAGTGCCGCGCCCACGCAGGCGTGCGCCCCGTACCCGAACGCGAGGCTGCCCGCGGTGTCACGCGTGACGTCCACCCGGCCCGCGTCGGCGAACACCGACTCGTCGTGGTTGGCCGCGATCACGTTCAGCATCAAGAGATCCCCGGCGGCGATGCGCACACCGTCGATCTCGAAGTCCACCGAGGCCCACCGGGGCATGCCGCCGTTGTGCGGGTTCGGCATCGACCGCCGCAAAGTCTCTTCCACCGTGCCGGGAACGAGGGCAGGGTCGTCCACCAGCGCCTGCCACTGCCCGGGTTCGGACAGCAACAGCAGCACGCAGGTGCCGATCCGCGCGACCGTCGTCTCGTAGCCGCCGAACAGCAGCAACGCCGTCAGCCCGAGCACCTCGTCGTCGGTGATCCCGTCGGCCGCGCACAGCCGGGAGATCGCGTCGTCGCCGGGGTTGCGCCGCTTGTCGGCGACGAGCTGCTTGCAGTAACCGAACAACCCGCCCAGGCCCTGCTTGGACTTGGCCGGGTCGCCGACGTTCGCGGCGTCCTGAGTCCACCCGCCGAAGCGGTCCTTGTCCTCCGGCGGCACGCCCAGCCACTCGCACATCACCTGGATCGGCAACTGCAACGCCAGCGCCTCGCGCAGGTCGGCCGGAGGTCGTTGCGCGGCAAGGGAGTCCAGCAGCTGACCGGCCTGCTTCTCCACGTACGGGCGCAGTTCCGCCATCCGCTCGGGGGAGAAGTGCGGCTCCAGCAACGCGCGCATCCGGGCGTGGTCCGTGGCGAACCCGCCGAGCAGGCTCGCGAGCAACGCCGCCCCGCCGTCCGTCGCGGCCGGGTCGGGGTTGGTGCGGCTCAGCCGTTCGTCGTCGTCCAGCAACCGCCGCACGTCGGCGTGCCCGGTGACGAGCCATCCCGGCCCTCCCTGGGGCGTGCGCACCCGGTGGACCGAACCCTGGGACTGGAGCGCGCGCACACCGGGCGCGAGCTCCAGCACGTTCTCCTGCTCGAGAGGCAGTTGAACCGGGGTACTCACTGACGACCTCCGGGGGTCATGCCGTGCGGCGGACGATGCGGTGGAACAACGCGGTCAGCTCGGCGGTCGCGGCAGGCGTCAGCCCGGCCCGGCCGAGGTGCTCCAGGGCGGAGTCGAGGTGGCCGCGGGAGAGCTTGTCGGCCGTGTCCCGGCCACCCGTCTCCTCGGTGAGGTCGGCCATCTCCTGCACCTGCGCCGGAGACGTTCCGCCGGAGTCCCACAGTTCGCGCAGCCGGGCGCTCACCGGGCTCTCGGTCGCCATCGCCGCGAGAACAGGGAAGGTCGGGTTGCGGCGTTCGACGTCACCGCGGACGGGCTTGCCGGTCACCGCCGGGTCGCCCCAGATGTCCTCGACGTCGTTGGAGATCTGGAAGGCGAGGCCGAGGTGCCGGCCCGCGCCGCGCAACGCCGCCACGACGTGATCTGCTTTGCCCGCACGCAACGCCGGGGTCACCAGCGCGCACTCGAGCAGCGCGGACGTCTTCTCCTCGACGATCCGCTCGTACTCGGCGATGCCGGTGTCCGGGCCCAGACGCACAGTCAGCTCGCGGGACTGACCGGCGAGCACGAGCCGGGTGGCCTCCGCGAACGCACTGGCGATCTCCGCGCGGCCGGCACCGGGGTCGTTCACGACGATCTCGATGCTGAGGTTCTGCACCGCGTCCCCGGCGAGGATCGCGAGCCCGGCGCCGAACACCTTCCACGCGGCCGGGCGGCCCCGCCGCAGGTCGTCCGCGTCGATGATGTCGTCGTGGATCAGCGTGGAGTTGTGCAGCAGCTCCAACGCGGCGGCGGGCAGCAACACGTCGTTCGCGCGCAGGCCGAGACCTTCCGCCGTCACCATCATCAACGCGGCGCGGGTCATCTTGCCGCTCGCCGCGCTGATCGGTTCACCGCGTTCGTCGATCAGACCGAGGTGGTACGAACAGATCCGGGCCAGGGTCGGTTCCAGGGCGGACACCTGCTGCCGCACGACGGGCAGCACCTCGGACCGCACGGTCCGCGGCGGCGCGAGCCCGGTCACCGACGTGTCGAGTGTGCTCATCGGGATTCTCCGCACTGACGTTCGCGAATTGAAACCGAAATAATTCGGGCAGCAGTTCCTCTCAGCATCCTGCGGGACCCCTCGCGTTCGTGTCAACGACGCCCCCGCGCACTCCTGCGACTTTGGGAAAAACCCCAATCCGCGCGGCACGTCACCCGGATGGCACTAATCTGTGGATTGGTGGCTGCTGGGTGGCACCGGGCGGTGCTGGTCAGCGCCGGGGAATGGTGCCCCGAGAGCTGGAGACGTTAAATGGCTGTATCAGCCGATTCTGGGAAATTGCGTGAAGGCAGGCCGTTCGACCCGTACGGCGAACACCGCGACGACCCGTACTCATTCCTGGCCGGCATCGGGGACGACGAGCCGGTGTTCTACGCCCCTTTGCTCGACGCGTGGTGCGTGACGCGGCGCGAGGACATGCTCGCCGTGCTGAAGGACGACGGCGGTTTCTCCGCGCGCGACCACAACCCGCGTCCCAAGGTCGCGCTGCCCGACGACGTGGCGAAGATGTTCAAGACCTGGCGCGGCGCGGGCGCGGTGGCCGTGGGCTCGCTCGACCCGCCCGAGCACACCCGCATCCGCGAGGTGCTGAACACCGGGTTCACCCCGGCGCGGGTCAGGGCGTTCGAGCCGACCATGCGGGAGATCGCCGCCGACCTGGCGGAACGGGCCGCGAAGGACGACGAGTTCGACTTCATCGCGTCGTTCGCCGTGCCGTACGCGCTGGAGGTGATGTGCCGGCGGCTCGGCATCCCCGAGGAGTACTACGACCGCTGCCGGCTGTGGTCCGAGCAGCGCATCGAGCTCATGATGTTGCAGCAGGACACCGATCCCGACCTGCTGCGCGAGCACGCCCAGGGGCTGATGGAGTTCGGTGCGTTCGCCCGCGCCATCGCGCAGGACCGGCTGGTCACCCCTCAGGACGACCTGATCAGCGAGCTGCTGCACGACGGCAAGGCGGGCACCACGCTCACCGCCGCCGAGGTCGCCGTGCAGATCCCCACGCTGATCTTCGCGGGCCACATGACCTGCGCCGAGGCGTTGGGCACGATCTTCTACCAGCAGCTCCTCGCGCCGAACGGCTGGCAGTCCGTCGTCGACGGCACGGTCTCCACGCGCGAGCTCGTCGAGGAGGGGCTGCGCTTCGACAGCCCGCTCGCCGGCATGTACCGGACGGCCACGCGCGACGTCGTCGTCGGTGACGTCCACCTGGCCGAGGGCAGCCGGTTGCTGCTGCTCTACGGCGCCGCCGGACGCGACAGCCGCGCGCACGCGTGCCCCGCCGCGTTCGCCCCGAACACGAAGTCCTCCTCGCACCTCGCGTTCGGGCACGGCATCCACTTCTGCCTCGGCGCCGGGTTCGCCCGTGCCGAGCTGGAGGTCGCGGTGCAGGCCGTCGCGGCCAGGATGCCCGGTCTGACGCTGGTCGCGGGCCAGGCGCCGAAGCACCGCCCGGTGTTCCCGCTGCGGGCGCTGAGTGAGCTGCGCGTTCGGCATTGACGAACGCGATTCGGCAATGCCGAACGCGAAAGGAGCCCCGGCCGAATTCGGCCGGGGCTCCTTTCGCAGTGCTTGTCAGGCGCGAGTCGCCGTCAGGAACACGTACCCCTGCTCCGGCGTGACCGCGGACAGGCGCATGAAGTCCAGCAACGACTGGGCCTGCTCCTCGCCGACCAGCGCGTTCAGCTCGTCGCGCCGGGTCTCCACGGCGTCGGCCATCACCGCGAGCGTGCGGTTGCAGTTGGCCGTCACGTCGCGGATGTCCACGTCGACGAACCCGTTGGCGGCCAGCGCCTCCCGGTACTCCTCGATCGTGCCGAGCGACTTCACCGCGTAGTTCGCGCAGACGTGGTCGAGGACCTTGCGGCCCTCCGGGCTGACCGGGCCGCGTTCGATGACGTCGGCGATCGCGAGCCGGCCGCCGGAACGCACGACGCGGGAGATCTCCGACAGCACCTGGGCGCGGTCGGGCATGTGCCACATCGACTCGAACGCCCACGCCGAGTCGAACGAGCCGTCCGCGAACGGCATGTCCATCGCGTCGGTGAACTGGAACGTCGCCTTGTCCGCGAGGCCGGCGCCGGCCGCGAGCTCGTTGGCCTGTGCCACCTGGACGTGGCTGACCGAGATGCCCACGACGTCCACGCCCGACTTCTGGACCAGCCGCAACGCCGGGTGCCCGATGCCGCAGCCGACGTCGAGCACCCGCTGGCCCGACTGACCGCGCAGACCGTCGATCATCATGTCCGTCAGGCGGTCGGTGGCCGCCTCGATCGACGCGTGGTCGTTGTCGTCGTCCCAGTAGCCGTAGTGGTAGTTGGGACCCCAGGCCGCACCGTAGATCTGACCGATCCCGTCGTAGACGTCCGCGACGTCGCTGGGAGCGGGGGACTGGCCGAGCGTCATGTCGAACTCCGCATCGTTCGTGATGGCTGACACGAGGTCATTTCTTCTCGAAGCGCAGGAAACCCAGCTTCAGGCCGCCCGCCTTCCACTCGGCGCCCAGCGCCCGGTTCGCGAGCAGGGAGATCCGCATCTGCCTGCGCTCGACCGCGGACAGGCTGTGGTCGTCGTCCAGTCCCGCCTGCGTCCAGGCCGCGCTCTCGTCCCAGAACGGCGCGGTCTCCGCCGTCGCGTCCACGTCGTCGACCAGCTCGAACCCGGCGGCGTTGGCGGCCTTCTCGTAGTCGCCCACGGTCACCGGCTTGCAGTAGAAGTACTCGGCCCACACGTCGGCGCCGTGCGGACGTGTCGTGAAGACCTCCTCGACACACACACTCGCGCCGGGCCTGAGCACGTGCGAGAGGCGTTCGAACCACTGCGGGCGGTCGAAGTAGCCGCTGCTCTCGATCGCGACCGCCGCGTCGTACGGGCCGTCGTCCACGGTGAGCTTGTTCGCGTCGCAGATCAGCGCCTTGACCTTGCCGTCGAGGCCGCACTCGCGCGCGAACCCCTCGACGATCGGCGCGTGCTCCGGCGCGTTCGTCACCGACGTGACCTCGGCGCCGTACTCCTGCGCCCAGAACAGGGACCCGCCGCCGAGGCCGCAGCCGACGTCGAGGACCTTGCCCGACAGGCGGTGCTCGGCGCCCCAGATCTTGGCCCCGTAGCGCAGCAGGCCCTCCTGGTGCAGCCGGATGCTCGCGCGGATGTCGTCCGCCGTCGCGTTCGCCGGGTAGGTCGGCGTCTCGGAACCGGGGTAGTAGCCCACGTGGTAGTGGATCCGGGGGCCGGGCCCGTACTTGCGAACGAGTTTGGCGGTCTTGTCGTCGTAATACTGGCCGACGACCCGGACCTCGTCCTGGGGGTCGAGCGCTGCCAGCGGTGAACTTGCAAGATTTGACACGGTCACTTCTCCAGGGCTCGGATTTCTCGCAAGCAGCGACTCGTTCGAAATTCGTTGCCGCCTCACGATCCGGAATCCTGAGTCGCCCCGAAATATGGGTGGCGGCCATCGGATTCCATCCTGGAGTGACACGCAGTGCCGTGTCAACGACGCGGAGGGCGCTCGTTCGACTTTGGGAAAAACCCCAACGGTCCCGGCGAATAGCTCCGTCTGCACTATTCTCCGGATTGGTGGCTGCTGTGCGACGCCGAGACCGTGCACTACTCCGGTCATTGGGCACGCGGCCAGGACTTCCTGAGAGGGACTCGGTTTCTACCGGCCGGCGCGGGGGTCATCGCGCGGAACGGGAGTGGGAAATGAGCGGCGACAAGCAGGTCGTGCTGGCCGAGCCGCGGAGTCTGTGCGCCGGGGTGCGCAGGGCGATCTCCATCATCGACCTGGCGCTGGAACGGCACGGCGCGCCCATCTACGTCCGCAAGGAGATCGTGCACAACCACTACGTCGTGCGCGAGTTCCGCCAACGCGGTGTCGTCTTCGTCGACTCCGAGGAAGAAGTGCCGGAGGGCGCGGTGTGCGTGTTCTCCGCGCACGGTGTTTCCCCGCAGGTGCGGGAGAACGCGGCGGCGCGCGGACTGGACGTGCTCGACGCGACCTGCCCGCTGGTGGCCAAGGTGCACCAGGAGGCCCGCCGGTTCGCCCGCGACGGGCGGACGGTGCTGCTCGTCGGCCACGCGGAGCACGAGGAGGTCGAGGGCACCTTCGGGCACGCTCCCGACCGGACGATCATCGTCGAGACCGTGGCCGACGCGGAGGCGTTGGACCTTCCCGCCGACGCGCCGGTCGCGTTGCTGACGCAGACCACGCTGTCGGTCGACGAGACCAGGGACATCATCGCCGTGCTGGAGAGCCGGTTCACGGATCTGCGCGGGCCCGGCACCGACGACATCTGCTACGCGAGCCAGAACCGCCAGGACGCCATCAGAGCGATCGTGCACGACTGCGACCTGGTGCTGGTGGTCGGTTCCACCAACTCCAGCAACTCGATCCGGATGGTCGAGGTGGCGCGCAGGCTCGGCGGGCGGGCCGAGCTCGTGCCGGACGTGACGCACTTCGACACCGCGTGGCTCGACGGCGTGCGCACCGTCGGCGTGAGCGCCGGCGCGAGCGCGCCGGAGATCCTCGTCGACGAGGTGGTCGCGAAGCTCGCCTCGCTCGGCTACGGCGACGTCGCCGTGCACCGGGTCGCGACCGAGGACGTCGTGTTCACCCCGCCCGCACGACTCACCGGGCCCTGACCGACCGCGAGGAGCTCTGTTCGACATGGCGCTGCTGGACACCGTGCACGACCCGGCCCGGCTGCGGGAGCTGACCGCGGCCCAACTCCGCGACCTCGCGGGCGAGATCCGCGCGTTCCTGATCGACCGGGTCAGCGCGAGCGGGGGACACCTCGGGCCCAACCTCGGCGTGGTGGAGCTGACCATCGCGCTGCACACGGTCTTCGAGTCCCCGCGCGACCGCGTGCTGTGGGACACCGGGCACCAGTCGTACGTCCACAAGATCCTCACCGGGCGCCAGGCCGGGTTCGACCGGCTGCGCAGGACCGGTGGCGTGTCGGGCTATCCGTCGCGCGAGGAGTCCGAGCACGACCTCGTGGAGAACTCCCACGCGTCCACCGCACTGTCCTATGCGGACGGACTGGCGCGCGCGGACGCCCACCTCGGCCGGCGCGACCGGGCGACCGTCGCGGTCATCGGCGACGGCGCGCTGACCGGCGGCATGGCCTGGGAGGCGCTCAACAACATCGCGGGCGGACCCGACCGGCCGCTCGTCATCGTGCTCAACGACAACGGCCGTTCCTACGCGCCCACGGTCGGCGGACTGGCCGAGCACCTGGCCGACCTGCGCGCTGGGCACGGCGCGAACGTGTTCGAACAGCTCGGGCTCCTCTACACCGGCCCGGTCGACGGCCACGACATCGCCGCCGTCCAGCACGCCCTGCGGCACGCCGTGGCGTTGGAAGGACCGGTGGTGGTGCACGTCGTCACCGCCAAGGGCAAGGGACACCCGCACACCGAGAACAACGAGCTGGACCTCGGCCACGCGATCAAGCCGATGGACCCGGTCACCGGGCGGGCGCTGAAGTCGTCGCCCCGGTCGTTCACCTCGGTCTTCAGCGAGGCACTGGTCGAGCTGGCGCAGCGCCGTGACGACATGGTGGCGATCACCGCCGCGATGACCGAGCCGACCGGGCTTCTCCCGTTGCGGCAACGGTTTCCGGACCGGGTGATCGACGTCGGCATCGCCGAGCAGCACGCGGTCACGATGGCCGCCGGGCTGTCGATGGGCGGCGTGCACCCGGTGGTCGCCATCTACTCGACGTTCGTGAACCGCGCGCTCGACCAGCTGCTGATGGACGTCGCGCTGCACCGGCGCCCCGTGACGTTCGTGCTCGACCGCTCCGGCGTGACCGGCGACGACGGGCCGAGCCACAACGGCATGTGGGACCTCTCGGTGCTGCAGGTGGTGCCAGGACTGCGGATCGCGGCACCGCGCGACGGCGCCCGGCTCGCCGAGCTGCTGACCGAGGCCGTGGCGTGGCAGGAGGGACCGACGCTGCTGCGGTTCCCCAAGGGGCCCGCCGGTGACGACCTGCCCGCCGTGGCCGTGTTCAACGGACTGGACGTGCTGCGCCGCTCCGGCTCGCTGGACGTGCTGATCGTCTCGATCGGCGCGCTCGCGGGACTGGCCCTGGTGGTCGCGGAGGATCTCGCGGCCCGCGGACTCGGGGTGACGGTGGTGGACCCGCGCTGGGTCACCCCGGTCAACTCCGCCCTCGCCGATCTGGCCCGGCGGCACCGGCTCGCGATCACGGTCGAGGACAACAGCCGGGCGGGCGGCGCCGGTTCGGCCATCGCGCAGACGTTGCGGGACAACGACGTGCACACGCCGTTGCGCGAGTTCGGCATTCCGAGGAGGTTCCTCGGCCACGGGTCGAGGGCCGAGGTGCTCGCCGCGTGCGGGCTGACCGCGCAGGACATCACCAAGGCCGTGGCAGGACTGATCACCGATCTGGACGCGCGCGAGCCCGTCGGTTCAGGAGTGGAGCTATGACCGTCGCCCTGGGCATGCCCGTGCCGCGCAAGGAAGAACTCTCCGTGGCCACGCGCCGGACCTCGCGGAAGATCATGGTCGGCCCGGTGGCGGTGGGCGGGGACGCGCCGGTGTCCGTGCAGTCCATGACCACCACCCCTACCGCCGACGTCGACGCGACGTTGCAGCAGATCGCCGAGCTCACCGCGGCGGGCTGCGAGATCGTGCGGGTGGCCGTGCCGTCGGCCGACGACGCGGCCGCGTTGCCCGCGATCGCCCGCAAGTCCGGCATCCCGGTGATCGCCGACATCCACTTCCAGCCCAAGTACGTGTTCGCCGCGATCGACGCCGGCTGCGCGGCGGTGCGGGTGAACCCGGGCAACATCCGGCAGTTCGACGACCAGGTCGGCGCGATCGCCCGTGCCGCCGGGGACGCGGGCGTGCCGATCCGCATCGGCGTGAACGCCGGGTCGCTGGACAAGCGGCTGCTGGCCAAGCACGGCGGCGTCACGCCGGAAGCGCTGGTGGAGTCGGCTTTGTGGGAGTGCTCGTTGTTCGAGGAGCACGGCTACACCGACCTGAAGATCTCGGTGAAGCACAACGACCCGGTCGTGATGATCGAGGCGTACCGCCGGCTCGCCGCCCGCTGCGACTACCCGCTGCACCTCGGCGTCACCGAGGCGGGGCCCCGGTTCCAGGGCACCATCAAGTCGTCGGTCGCGTTCGGCGCGCTGCTCGCGGAGGGCATCGGCGACACCATCCGCGTCTCGCTGTCCGCCCCTCCGGTCGAGGAGGTCAAGGTGGGCAACCAGATCCTGGAGTCCCTGGGGCTGCGGCCGCGCGGGCTGGACATCGTGTCGTGCCCGTCGTGCGGCCGCGCCCAGGTGGACGTGCACACGCTGGCCGAGCAGGTCACCGCCGCGCTCGAAGGGTTCCCCGTGCCGTTGCGGGTGGCCGTGATGGGGTGTGTCGTGAACGGCCCCGGCGAGGCGCGGGAGGCCGACCTCGGGGTCGCCGCCGGCAACGGCAAGGGGCAGATCTTCGTGAAGGGCGAGGTGATCCGCACGGTCCCGGAGTCGCAGATCGTGGAGACCCTGCTGGCCGAGGCCGCCCGCCTCGCCGAGGAGATGGGCGTCGACGTCGAGGCGGCCACCTGAGGGTCAGTCCACGGTCTCGCACGCGACCCGCGGTGGCCACGAGTCCGTGCGCAGGATCTCCAGCACGAACGCACGCGAGATCAACGCGACCCGGTTCGGTGCCTGGAGTTTGTCGGACAACACGCGCACGTGGTAGTCGATGGTCTTCGAACTGAGGTACAGCTCCCGCGACAACCGCCCGCTGGAGAACCCGGCGGCGACGCCTTCCAGGATGCGCGCCTGCGTGGAGCTCAGCATCAGACAGCCGACCAGGTCGTGCGGTTCGTGCTTGCGGACGCAGCCCGAGTGGGGTTCGCAGTTCTTCTGCCCGGAGTACATGGCACCCGTCCATTCCCGTACAGCTCTGACCGGAAAGGAGATTCAGCCTCGTGTCCACAGTGGAACAACTTCGAGGGATGACGTTGACAACGTTGGCATATGACGACACGACCACGGCGGCGGACGCGTTGCTGGAGGCACTGCACCAGGACCTGAGCGGCCTGCCCGCCAGCGTGCGGCTGGACGCGGTGCTGTGCCTGCTGGAGGCCGCCAGGCAGGTGCTGGGAACACCCGGCCCGGCGACCGCGGAGGACCTCGACCGCGTCCGCGCGACCATGCGCGCCGCGTCGCTCTCGGTGCGCGGCTACCTGTGGCAGGCGCGCGAACCGGAGTGACGCCGTCAGGACGCCGCCGGGGCCGCCTGTGTTCGTGCCGGTGCAGTCTCCCGCAGGTCGGGCAGGAACGTCATGACGATCGCCGCGCAGGCCATGAAACCCGCGCACACCAGCAGACCCGCGCCGAACCCGGACCCCGCCGCCAGCGCGCCCAGGGTGAGCGGCGCGAACGCGGACACGCCACGCCCGATGTTGAAGCAGAACCCGGCCCCGGTCGTGCGGACCCGCGTCGGGAACAGCTCGCCGAGGTACGCGCCGAAGATGCCCGCGTAGGCCGCGAAGAACGCGAACAGCGGGCCCAGCCACAGCAACGCCGTCTGGTCGGCCGCCACCACGTACAGCGGCAGCGTGACCGCCACCCCGGCGAGCGACAGCACCAGTGCGTTCTTGCGGCCGATCCGGTCGGCGATGATGCCGAAGACGTTGTAGCCCACGAACATGCCGGCGTTGAGCACCGTCAGGAACAACGCGACCGTCGGGCCGGGAATGCCCTTGTCGCCCTGCAGGTACGTCGGCAGCCACGTGGACGCGCCCCACGCGCCGAACATCGCGAAGCTCGTCACGACCACCCCGAGCGTCGTGCGCCGGCGCAGTTCGGGGGAGAAGATCTCGCTCACCCGCACCGGCGTGGTCTTCTGCTGGGCCCACTCGGCCGACTCGCGGAAGAACACCCCCACGATGACCAGCGGGATCACCACACCGGCGCCGCCGAGCAGGAACAGCAGCCGCCAGTCCGGCAGCAGCGCGCCCGACATCACCGCGGCCACCACCCCGCCGACCGGGAACGAGCTCAGCACGAACGCGACGGCACGCCCCCGTTGCGCGGCGGGCCAGGTCTCGACCACGTACGCCGACACCACGCCCCACACGCCGCCGAGGCCCATGCCCGCGAGGAAGCGCAGCGCCACGAACAACGTGAAGGTCGGCACCACCGCGATCAACGCGGTGAACACGCCGAACACCGCGAGCGACAGCATCAGCGCCCGCTTGCGGCCGTAGTTGTCGGCGAGCCAGCCGACGGTCACGCTGCTCACGCCGATGCCGAGCAACGTGGCCGTGGCGAGCAGACCGCCCTGTGTGGTGGTGAGGTGCAGATCAGCTCGGATCACGGGTAACGCGAACGACAGCAGCAGGATCTCCAGCGCGTCGAACATGTACGCGACGAACGAGCCGATGAGCACCACCCACCGGTTGGATCCATTCACGCGAACCAGTCCATTCCTGTCGTCGGGGTCACTTGTGCTGGTCGTCGAGGTCGCTGACGCGGTCTCCGAACTCGGACCAGAACCGGGCGTTGTGCCGGGCCAGCGCGGCGATCGCGGCGGCGCAGTGCGAGGGGACGTCCGCGACCGGCGGCTCGCCGGTCACGGTGTGCGCGTCGAGCCAGCGCAACAACGTTCGTCCCGCCTCGGTGAGCCGCAGCGACGGGTCCTTGCAGAGCGTGCGCATGATCTCGAGCGGATCCGGTTCGGCCACCGGCCGGCGCGGTGCCGGCACGGATTTCCGGACCGGTACGGGGTCCTCGCCGCTGCTGATGCGGTTGCGCACGTCCAGTACGGTGGAGGGCGCGATACCGGCCGCCCTGGCGATGTCGCGCAACGACCGGTCCGGATCGGCCCGCATGAGCTCACCCGCGAGCCTGCGTCCCTCCGAACTGTCGAGCGGGCGCGTCCTGCCGTCCCGGCCGAGCCGCGTGTTCGACCGTGCGGCCTCGACGGTCGAACGCCGCCGGATCTCGCCGACGGTGCTCGCGGTCAGCCCGCTGATCGCGGCGATCCACCGGTCCGACCGCGTCGGGTGGGTCAGGACGATCCGTGCCGCGGCGGCCTTGCGGTCGGCCGTGGACAACGGCAGGCCGTGCGCCGTGTTCGCCTCGACGGCCAGCACGAACGCCTCGTTCTCATCACCGTCGAAGAACTGCGCCTCGATGTGGTCGCGGGCGCTCAGCGTCGCGGCCCGCACCCGTTGCACGCCGTCGAGCACGCACATGGTGCCGCAGTGCACGATGATCGGCGGCATCGGCACGCCCGCCCGCGCCAGCACCCGGATGTGCTCGGCGCTCACGTCGCCGGTGCGCGGCGAGCCGCCGAGCCGGAGCCGGCTGATCGGCACCATCTCGGTGGGAACGACACCGGACTGGTAGGCGCGCCACGGTGACGGCAGGTCCTGACGGTCGCAGTCGAATCCTTGATTTTGCAACGAAGCCGTCCTTCGGTGCGCGATCGAGTGCGAGGAGTACTCGTGTTCCATCGTCCTCAGTGGACGGAAACCTCGCCTTGGCTCACCGGCGGACTGACGATTCCCCGGCGCTTCCGACGCTACGAAGATCGCGGTTCGCGGTCAACCGCGGACGGGCGCGCACCGCTAAAACTGTGGTCCCACCGGGGTTGCGGGGCGGTCGGGCCGACAGGACACCGACGGAAGGTACGGCCCAGTTGAGATGCGGCGCTCGCCTTGCTTCGCCGACGAATTAGTTGCCTTTCCAGACCGGTCGGAATTCAAACACGGGCAACGCCGACTCGGGCGGGTTCCGGTGAGAATCTCGTGCATGGCGCGCCTAAAAGCAAGCTTAAAACGGGTGGTTGAACGCTCCGGCGAGGTCTGCCCTGCTCACCACGCCGAGCTTGCGGTACGAGTTCGTCAGGTGTTTCTCCACCGCCCTGGTGCCCACCGAGAGTGCCTCCGCGATCTCCTGGTTGGACCGGCCCTGTGCCGCGAGCGCGACGACTTTCCGTTCGGTGCGGGTGAGTTCGGCCCGGCGGACCTCGCCGCGCAGGTGGGTGGCGGCCTGCCGCGCCAGCCGCTGGTCACCGCAGGCGGCCGCGATGTCCTGGCACGCCTGGAGATGCGAGACCTGCTCGGAACGGTTGCGCAGGCGCACCCCCAACGCCAGGTGGGTGCGCGCCAGCTCCACCCGGTTGGCCGATTGTGAGAGCGCGTCCATAGCTGACAGCAACAGGTTCAGGCCCTCGGCGCCGTCGGTCAGGCTGCCGAGCACGCGCAGGGCCCGGCCGATGCCCGCCGGAGCGCCCCACTCGACCGCGAGGTCGTGGTTCTCCTCGGCCAGGACCCTGGCCGCCGTCACGTCGCCGAGCTGCTGGTGCAGGTGCGCGGCCGCCATGCGCCACGGGAAGAGCACGACGTTGCGCCAGCCCAGCCGGTCCAGGTGCCTGCCCGCGTCCGTGAGCTGCCGCAGCCCGGCCCGCGTGTCGCCCTTCGCGGCCGCGTCCGCGCCGCGCAGCAGGTCGAACACGGCAGCCGCGCCCGGGTTGTCCACTTCGGACGGAAGACTCGCCAGCACGCGTTCGCACAGGTGCTCGTCGCCGACCTTGAGCGCCACGAGTGCCAGGTCGAGCAGGGCGTCCTGGCCGGTCGGGCCGTCCAGCACGAGCTCGGCCGCGCGCCGCGCGTCCGCGAGATCCCCGAGGTGGACGGCCACGAGCGCGCGGTCCGTCCCGGTCGCGGCCGCGGGCGGGGAATCGGCCGCGCACAGCGTCTTCACGAGCAGGCGCGTCATCTCGTCCGTCGGCGCGTGGGCGAGGAGGTGCTCGGCCAGTGGTGCGATCTCGTGCGCGGGCGTGCGGCCCTGCAGTGTCGTCGCGAACGCCAGCACCGCGAGCAGCTCCCGGTTCGCGGCACGGTCCGGGCCGAGCTCCCTCATCCGCGCGGTGGCGTCGGTGAGCTCGGCCGGGTCGGTGAGCCCGGCGTAGCGCGCCCGTGCTTCGAGTCTCCGCACCAGATCGGGGTCCCGCAGGTCCCGGCCGACGTCGTCGAGGAGGTCCCGGACGAGGGGGAGTGCGGTGCCCAGGGCCGTGATCGGCATCCGGAGCACGGCCTCGGCGCGCTCGCGGCCCGGGGCCAGCAGCTCCGTCGCGTAGCACAGGTGGTGCAGGGCGAGCAGGGGGTCGGTCGCGCTCTCGGCGAGGGCGAGGTCGATCAGCGTGGCGGCCCGGCCGGGACCGGGCACCGCTCTGCGCAGGTAGGTCACCGCGTTCGGTCTGTGCTGCCGCGCGGCGTCCCGGAGCACCTCGACCGCCCACTCGTCGAGGGGAGCCCTGGACGCGACGAGGTGGTCGGCGACGTGCGTGACCGGATGGCCCCGGTCGTGCAGCAGCACGGCGGCCGCCCGGTGCCCGGAGGCCGTCGCGGGCACGGCGTCCGCCACCGCCTGCGCGACGAACTGCGGATTTCCCTGTGCCGTCACGAATCCGAGCGCACGAAGGGTCCGCACCGCCGCACCGCACGTGCCGTCGTCGAGCCCGGTCAACGCGGTGATCAGGCCGGCCTCGGCGTGGCGGCCGAGCACGGCGATCGCCTCGGCGACGGCGCGCACCGACTCCGGTTGCCGCCGCAGGCACTCCGCGACCCGGCGCGGCGACCACGAGACCGACGGCAGCGGCGGCAACCGCACCACCGACCCGGGCAACGCGCCCGCACCGGGTTCACCCTCCCGCACGGCCGTCACCACCAGCGCCCGCGCGGCGAGCTCGATCAGCCACCGCACCGACGACGGGTCCGCCCACTGCAGGTCGTCCACGACGAGGACGACGAAGCCGTCCGGGACGGGCCGGAGCTGGTCCGCCACCCCGAAGTCCCGGTCGCGCTCGGCGGGATCACCGCTCGCCCGCAGCACGACCGCGCCGGGCTGCTCCGCGAGCGCCCGCAGCAACGCCGACTTGCCCGAGCCCATCGGCCCCCGGACCGTCACGAACGCCCCGGTCCTGGCCGCCAGCGCCGCCGCCAGGTGCTGTTTCCCGGCCGCTCTGCCGGACACCGCCTCAGCCACGGGGCCGGTTGAGGTGCACGGGGAAGAACTGCTCCACGAACGCTCTGGCGGCTTCTCCCTCGGGCATGGCGCGCACGACGTCCACGAACCCCCGCGTGTCCTCGACGATCTGTGGCACACCCCAGCGTTCGACCACTGCGCAGGCCTCGGCGATCAGGTCCTCGGCCGCGGCCGGTTCGCCCGCCGCCCGGTGGCTCATCGCCGCCAGCAACCGCCACGGCAGCACGGAGTGGGTGATCACGTCCACGTCCCTCAGGTGACGGCCGCACTCCACGAACGGCCCGGCGGCGGTCGCGGGGTCCGTCACCAGCGCGACCACGCCGTGCGCGAACAACCGCCACGCGCACGTCAGGCCGTGCCCGCCGGCGGGCATCTCGCGGACCAGGGCGAGGCGGGCCTCGTCGACCATCCCGGCCGCGAGCAGCAGCACCACCTCCAGCACCAGGTGCCGTGCGGCGAGCAGGGGAGACCAGCTGCGGCGCGGCAGTTCCGCCTCGACGTCCGCCAGGTCCTCCGCCGCCCCGACCACCCGGCCCTGCCGCAACCGCACCGCGCACCGCAGCACCATCGCCTCGGCGACCGCCACCCGAGCACCGCACCGGCGGGCGTCCACCAGTGCGGCGTCGACCCCGTCGAGAGCGCTCTCGTACTCGGCGGCCCAGGACAGCACGTCGGCCGCCGCGAGCCGCGGGGCGAACGGACCGGGGCCGCGCACGACCAGCGCCCGCCGGGCGAGCGCCACGGCGTCACCGTTCCCGCTCCTGGCCAGCCGCCAGGCCGCGATCCCCTGGCACACCGGGTCTTCCGGCGCGTCCGGGAACGCGGGCACGGCGAGTTCGCCCGGCTCGCCCTCGACGTACCAGTAGAGCGCCGTCAACACTTCCTGTTCGGACTCGGACAGGTCCGGGTGGGAGAGCGCGTTCTCGATGGCACGCCGGGATGCGCCGAACCGTTCCCGGCAGGCCAGCACGTCCGCCGCCCGCACCCGTGCACCGGACACCTCGGGCCCGGTCAGGCGCAGCACCTGTGCCAGCCGCCGATCAGCGGCCTCCGGCGCGTGGTCGAGTTCGCACAGCGCGAGCCGCACCAGCAGGTCCGCGCGCGTCGCCTCGCCGGCGGGCTCCCGCAACGCCCTGGCCAGCAACCGCGCCGCGTCCGCCGTCCGTCCGGCGGAGGCCAGCACGGCGGCCTCGCGCCGCAGCACCGGCAACGCCCACGGCGACCCCACCGGGGGAGCGTCGTGCAGGATCGCGCTCATCCGCCCGAACCCCAGCGCGGCCCGGTGCCCGAGCACCACCGCCCTGGCCCGCAGGTCGTCGCGCTGCTCCTCGCTCACCCCCGCGAGCACGGCCCGGCCGACCCCGCCGGTCAGCCGTTCGCCCGTGACCAGCCCGAGGCACTGCAACCGCAGGAGCGCCTGGTCGAGGTGCTCGACCTCCGCGAGTTCCGCCGCCGGCGCGCGTTCGCCGCACACCGCCAACGCGCGCAACAACCTGATGTCCTCCTCCGCGAGGAGGTGCAGCGTGCGCGCGAGCAGGTCCTCGTCCGCGACGGGCTCGGGCAGGCGGACGACGTACCAGGGCGGCGTGGTGACCGCGCCGTCCTCGGCGAGCCCGGCGAGCGCGTCCTCGGCCGCCGTGCCGAGCCCCGCCGTCGCGAGGACCACCGTCACCGGCACCCGGTGAATCCTGCGCAGCAACGCGCGGAACAGGCGGGTGGAGGTCTCGTCCAGCCACTGCGCGTCGTCGAGCACCAGCACCAGCGGCCCGGCGTCGAGATCGGCCGTGACCAGGCCGTGCACCGAACCGTCCACATCGGACTCGAACGCCGACGCGCTGGCGGTGATCACGCGGGCCCCGGTGACGTGCCGGGCGACGCGCCGCAGCACCGCCGCGCGACCGGATCCCGGCGGCCCGGTCACCTCGAACACGGTCCCGCCGCCGCGACGCAGACTCGCGTCGAGTTCGGTGACGAGCTCCTGTTCGGTGATCCTCCTGCTCACGCGGAACTTCGGGCCTGCTCGAGCAGATCGCTGGTCACGGACGAGAGGCTATTTGTTCGCTTCGTCACACGTCAACGATGTCATCTCATGTGGGACAAGGCCGTCGACAGCCCGCCACGTCCCTGGACACCGAGCTTGCGGTAGGCGTTCGTCAGGTGTTTCTCCACGACCCGCACACCCACCCGCAGGTGCTCCGCGATCTCCTGGTTGGACCGCCCGGCCAGCGCGAGCTCCACGACCCGTTGCTGCGTCCCGGTGAGAGCGGGACCACCGTCGCGCTGCCGGTCCGCCGTCCGCCGCCCGAGCTGCCACAACGCCCTGGCCAGTTCGAACTGGTTGCCCGCGCCCTCCAGCACCTGCACGGCCTGGCGCAGCATCGCGACCCCGGCCTGCCCGCCGGTCATCGAACCGAGGTGGCACAACGCCTTGCCGATCCCGGCCGCCGACCCCCACTCCGCCGCGAGCGCGTGCTGCTCGGCCGCCAGCTCCCTGGCCTGGGCGACGTCACCGAGCCGCCACAGCACCCGCGCCGCCTCCGTCCGCCACGGGAACAGCACGGGGTTGTGCCAGCCGAGCTCCTGCGCCTGGCCGCCCGCGTCGAGGAACGAGGCGAGGGCAGCGCGGAGGTCCACCGCCGCCACCCCGGCCGCGCCGCACAGCATCCGGTGCGCGACCGTCAATGCGGGAGTGTGCGCCCGGCCGTCGAACAGCGGCATCAGCCGGTGCACCAGCTGGTCGTCCTGCGTCTCGCAGGCCAGCGCGGCCAACGCCAGCAGCACCTCGGCGGCGGCCCCGTGCGTGCCCACCACCGTGAGAACGCTCTCCGCGACGCTGCGCGCCGACGTGATCCGGCCGGTGTGCAACAGCACCGACACCTGTTCGGCCTCCACCAGAACCCGTTCGGCACCGGCCCGTTCCCACGCGCTGTCCAGCCAGCCGAGCGCCGAGCCCCCGGCGCCGGCCGCGCACAACGTCGGCACGAGGGTCGCGATCGGCGTGTGGACGTGCTCCGGCGCGGCCGGCGAGTCCGCCAGCACCCGCAGTGCCTGTGCCGCGACCTCGTCCGCGCGCCAGACCGCACCGACCGTCGCGCAGTGCAACCGCACCGCCCGCAGCTCCCGTCCCGCGGCGGTCGACGGCACCGTCCTGTCCCGCAGCCGATCCACGCACCGGCGTGGCGACACGCAGTCGGCGAGGTGCGCCCTGGCCTCGACCCGCAGCGCGAGGTCCTCGTCGTGCGCCGTGCCCTCGACCTCCTCGACCAGTTCGCGCACCCCGGCCGGCGCCTCGGCCAGTGCTACCGGCACGAACCGGGCCACGACCGCGGCCCGTTCGCGAGGGCCGGACACCATCCGCGCCGCCATCGCCAGGTGCGCCACGGCGGCCGCGCGGTCGACACCCCGTTCCGCCGTGGCCAGGTCGACCAGCAACGCCGCCCGCCGCCACCCCGCCTCCGGTTGTTCGAGCAACGCCCGCCGCAGGTACTCGACCGCGACCACCGGCGCCCCGCGCCGGACCGCCATCGCGGCCGCCAGCCGCAGCACCTCGACCGCCCAGCACCCCTGCGCGGACGTGATGGCCAGCAACCTCCCGGCCACGACCTCGGCCGGCGCGCCCGCGTCGTGCAGCAGCCGGACCGCGCCGGCCTGCAACCGAACCCGGTCGGCGGGCGCCATCGTCGCCTCGACCGCGTCCCGCACGACGTCGTGCGCGAACAGGAACGCCCACCGGTCGACGAGCCCGAGCCGTTCCATCGCCCGCAGCGCCGTCGCGCACCCGACCTCGTCCACCCCCGCGAGCGGCGCGATCAACTCGGCGTGCGCGTCGTCGCCCAGGACCGCCAGCGCGTCCAGGACGGCCCTCGTTCGCGGTGGCTGCGCGCGCAGACAGGCGACGATCTTCGGTCGCGCGCTCTCGTCCAGCAGGGGAGGGCGCAGCACCACGACGTGAGCGGCCTGCCGGACGACCTCCTCCACCAGCGGCGAGCCGGCCCCGACGTCGCCGTCGCGCACGCTGACCACCAGCACCGCGGGGATCCGGCCCGCCGCCCGCGCCAGCGCGCGCAACGACTCCTCGTCCGCCCACTGCAGGTCGTCCACGGTGATCAGGGCCGGACCGGCCGGCAGTGCGTCCGCGCCGCCGGTCAGCTGGTGCACCACGCCGGACGGGAAGTCCTTCTCCTGCCGGGCACCCACCGCCCGCAGCACCGGGAGTCCGAGGCCGTCCGCCAGTTGCCGCGCGTCCTTCAGGGCCGCGGAACGCCCGCACCCCAACGGTCCCCGCAACACCACGAGCGACCCCGTGCCGGACCGCAGCGCCGCCGCGATGACGTCGAGCCCCGTCATGCGGTGTTGCGCAGGCTGGTCTCGAGGTCCGCCCGCAGCTCGACCCCGAGCTTGCGGTACACGTTGGACAGATGGCTCTCGACCGTGCGCAGCGTGACGAACAGTTCGCCGGCGATCTCCCGGTTGGTGGCACCGGCCGCGGCGAGCTCGGCGACCCGCCGTTCCCGTCCGCTCAGCGCGTCCGCGGGCCGCGCGCCCAGTCTCGGCATGCGGCCACCGGCGAGGACGAGCAGGTCCCGCGCTTCCTGCGCGGCCGTCCGGTCGCCGAGCCGGAGGGACAGGTTCACGGCGGCCCGCAGGTGTTCGCGGGCGCCCTTCGCGTCCCCGTTCGCGAGCCTCGACTCGCCCAGCAACCGCACCGCCCGCGCGTGCAACGGCCGTGCGGACGTCCCGGCCAGTTCCGTGATCGCGCTCTCCAGCAGCTCTGCCGCGACCGTGCCGTCGGCGACCATCCCGCTCGCCATGAGGCTGAGCGCCGTCGCCTCGGGGGTGTCCCAGCGTCGCGCGCGTTCCGTGCCGTAGACGGCGAGCTCGGTGGCCTCGTCACGGCGGTCCGTCCGCACCAGCAGGCACACGGCGTCCAGCCACCAGGGAGCCCACACCGGGTTGTGCACACCGGCGGCCTGAAGCTGCCGCCCGCACTCCAGCAGCAGGTCCAGTGCGCCGTCGTCGTCGCCGCGAGCGCGCCGCAGCGTCGCCTTCAGGACCATCACCGGCCCGTGCGCCCAGCCGAACCGCGGCTCGCCGACCTGCGCCAGGTACTCCTCGGCCTCGGCGAGTTCGCCGCGTTTGCAGAGGATCGAGGCCATGGTCGCGCAGAGCACCGCGATCTCGGCCGGTTCCGCGACCTCGAACGCACTCCGTGCCACGGCATGGGCTTCCGCGATGTCGCCGGTTCGTTCGAGCAGCCCCGCCTTGGCCGCCAGCGCCGCCGCGTCGAGCGCACCGGTCGTGCCGATCAGCCGGTCCAGCGCGGCCAGCCCCTCGGCCGGTTCGCCGCACACGCCGAGCACCGCGGCCGCCGTCACCGCGGGTCCGGCGTGCGCCCCGGGAACCAGCCCCAGCCGGGCCAGCGCGACCGTCTCCCCGACCGACTCGCCGGCGAGCATCTCGGCCTGCGCGGCCACTCCGGCCACCAGCCGCCCGGACGGCGTGTCGCGCACATCCTCGGCGGACAGGCGATAGCGCTCGATCAGACGTGCCGTGCTGTCCTGCTCGCCCAGCCCGACCGTCAGCAGGACCGCGTGCACCTGAGCCAGCGACTCGCCGTCGATCCCGGCGCCCTCGTCGACGATCAGCGCGAGCCGGTCGAACGCGGCCTCGGACCACGACCCGGCGACCGCGAGCAGCCCGACCCGGCAGAGGATCCGCACCTTCTCGCCGACGTCGGTGAGCTGGTCGACCACCTCGGCGAGCCGCGGCACCGCCACGTCGGCGCCCATCATGACCAGCACGTCGGCCAGTTCCACGACCGTGGCCACGTGCCCGGGAACCTGCGCGAGCACCCGCGTCAGGTACCGGTCGGCCGTCGCAAGATCCCCACGCCGCACCGCCGTGGCCGCGGCTTCCCTCAGGGCGCACCACATCCAGCCCTCGGGCAGTTCGGGCAGCCACACGAGCTGCTCCGCGACCTCCTCGGCCGGGCGCCCCTCGTCGTGGAACAACGCGGCGGCCCGCCGCCGCAGCTCCGCGAGCGCGGCCGTGGGCACCGCCGACAGCACGGCCCCGCAGACGTCCTCGTGCCGGAAGTTCGCCCCCGCCAGGACCTCCTTGCGCCGCAACGAGTCCACCGCGCTGACCACGAACGGCTCCGGCAGCCTCAGGAACCGCCCCACGGTCCGGGCGTCGGCCGTCCCGAGCACCGCGATGGCCCGCGCCACCTCGGGCACGTGGGGTTCCTCCATGAGGTGCGGCAGCCAGCCGGCCACCATCCGCCGCCCGAACTCACCGACCACCTCGACGCCGCGGGCATCCAGCGACACCTTCCGCCCGGCCAGCGCCTCCAGCAACGTCCTCAGCAACAACGGGTTCCCGCCGCTGGCCCGTGCACAGGCCGCCGCGAACCCGGGATCGACCGCGCACCCGAACGTCCGCTCGACCACCTCGGCCACGTCGGACTCGGTCAGCGGCGCGAGATCCACCACCGTCACGGGGCCGGCCTCGGCCAGCTCGGCGAAGACCGATCCGGCCGACTCACCGGGTTCCCAGGCCAGCACCACCGTCAACGGCAGGTCGGCGCCGCGCCGCACCAGGAACCCGGCCGTCGCCGCGTCCCCGGCGTCCGCGTCGTCCAGCAGCACGACCAGCGGCCGTTGCGCCATCACCTCCACCGCGACCCGGTGCACCTCGGAGAGCGCGGCGTAGTCGTCGCCGGCCGGCAGACCGCGCCACACCGTCACGTCGTGCTTCTCGAGCTCGACCCGGACGGCGGCCAGCAGACTGCTCTTCCCGGCCCCGCGCGACCCGCGCACCAAAGCGAGGCGCGCGCCCTCGTCCCGGCTGGTCACCGCCAGCCGGAGCAGGCTCTCGCACTCCACCGTTCGACCGACCAGGTCAGTCACAGCTGCTCCCCGATCACCCGGGCCAGGCCCGAGCTACTTCGCTTCGTCACGATTCGCGTTCGCTCGGCACCTTTCCGTAATCAATACGAGTGACGCAAGCTCCACGACGGGGAACAAACTTCCCGGAACGGACAGCGGCCGGTCAGCGGTCTCCGGCCGTGAGCGCGCGGTTCACGATGGACAGCAGGGTCGCGACGTCCTCCGGGGTCAGTCCCGACAGGGGGCTGTTGCCGACCGTGATGCGCATGACCTGCTCCCGCACCTGCTCGCCCTGCTCGGTGAGCACGAGTGCGCGCGACCGCCCGTCCGACGGATCGGGAACCCGTTCGACCAGGCCGCGAGAGGCGAGCTGACCTGCGACGAACGAGAGGTTCGGCGCGTTGCAGTGCAGGCGGGCGGCCACCGTCTTCATCGACGGCGGCGCCTCGCCGGGGGACAACGCCCACAGCGCCTGGGCGGTGGCGGTGGTCAGGCCCAGCTCCGCGAGTGGCCCGGTGATCGCCGCCTCGGTGCGCATGAAGACCTCGTGGATCGCCTCGATCGCCGCCACCCGTTCGTCCATGAGGCGCAGTCTACTTGCTTCGAGGTTCGAACTAGTTATGCTGAAGATACTTCGAGACTCGAACAACTGGAGCTGGTCATGTACTCGTTCGCCGGCATCACCGCGCTCGTCACCGGCGCGTCCAAGGGGCTGGGGCGCGCCTACGCCCGCGAACTGGCGCGCAGAGGAGCCCACCTGGTGCTCGTCGCGCGCACCACGACAGCGCTGGAGGACCTGGCGGCCGAGGTGCGGGCCGAGTACGGCGTGACGGCCGAGGTGATCGGCGCCGACCTCGCGGACCCGGCCGGCCCCGAGACCCTGGTGCGCGCCGTCGCCGACCGCGGCCTCCGGATCGACCTGCTGGTGAACAACGCCGGATCCGGTGCCGCCGGCCGGTTCCTCGAACGCCCCTTCGGCCAGAGCACCCGCTCGGTCGCGCTCAACGTCGGCGCGCTGATGGAGCTCACCTACCTGTTCGGCCGCGAGATGGCGGCCAGGGGAGCGGGCGGCATCATCAACGTCGGCTCGACCGCGGCGTTCCAGCCGATGCCCTACCAGGCGAGCTACGCGGCCACGAAGGCGTTCGTCCTGTCGTTCACCGAAGCCGTGGCGGAGGAACAACGCGGCACCGGCGTCCGGGTCATGGCCGCGCACCCCGGCGCGACCGACACGGGCTTCTTCGACGGCACCACGGCCACGATGGACCCGCGCGCCACCGACTCGCCGGAGTCGGTCGCCGTCCGCACCCTCGACGACTTCGCCCGCGGCCGCGTCGCCTCCTATCCCGGCCGCCCGGCGAACCGCTGGGCCACGCTCGTGGCCCGCGTGCTGCCCCGCCGCGCGGTCACCGGCGCCGTGGCCGCCCTGAACCGCAAGCTCGGCCTCGACGCGGTCACCGACCTGCCCTAGGGCTTTTCCAGCAGTGCCAGGAACTCCGCGCGCGTGCTGTCGATGCCCGCGCTCAGCTGGACCAGCCTCTCGCTGGTGCCCGACTCCCGTTCCGCGCGAGCCACCGTCCGGGCCTCCTCGAACTGGTTGCGCAGCAACGCTTTCACCCGCTCGTCGAAGTCGGCCTCGTCGGCGTGCCCAACAGCGGCCAGTTCGGCGGCCGTGATCATGCCGGGCATGTCGTGCCCCGCGTGCTGGTCGGTTTCTCGAGTGCCCGCCTCGGCGAGCACCGCGCGCACCCGCGCCAGTTCGGCCCGGTACTGACCCTCGACCTTGTCCGCCAAGGGCCGCAACGACGAGTCCTGACCGGTGAGCGCGAGCGCGGCGAGCGCCGTCTCGTTCTGCGGGATCAGCAGGTCCGCGAACGCCAGATCAGTGGGGGACAAGGGAACCCGTGGTGGGCCCGCCCGGGCGTCGGGCCGGGGCCCCCCCGCCGGCACCCCCAACAGCACCCCCCAGAGGAGGGGGGGCCCAAACGGCGGCCCGCCGGCCCCCCCCGGAAGAACCCGGTGGTTAAGAA
>NZ_JBHXLO010000003.1:0-249522 GCF_042721395.1 Lentzea sp. NPDC058450 | reverse complement strand
TCGTGCGGGGGGCGCGCGCGGGCGGCGCGCGCCGTCTGGTTCGGGGGCATCAGCGGGCCCGCCACCCCCACATCTGGGGGGGACACGGCACCCCGGGGGGCCCCGGCCGCAGCTGCGCCGGGCCCACCACAGGCCGTCACCGCGAAGAGCACCGCGATGAGGAGGGCTCGCACTACGGGCGTCCGTCCGGCCCGCACTTGACGATCCGGTTGATGCAGTCGCGGACCCGTTGCGCCATCTCGGCTTCCGGCCACACGTTGAAGAAGTCGCCGTGCATGGTGAACCCGGGCCCGGACGCGAGCTTGAACCGAGCGGGGTCACCGTTGACCGGGTACCGCAGCACCTGCCGCAGCTTCGGCACGGGCACCGGGTGCGTCGCCGGGCAGTCGGCGTTGACCGGATACGCCATGTGGCTCTTGTGGTCGGGCGAGTCGAGGTCCTTGCCGTTCCAGCACTGCGGGAAGTCCAGGTAGGACTCCATCATCGTGCCGGGCGGGCAGTTCACGAAGTCCTTCGACGCGCCGACGTGACCAGCGTGCAGACACGACCACCGCGACATCGTGGACCCGTCCGGCGCCGTCGCCTTGGCGTTGCCCGCGACGATGCGCAACCCGTGCGGCAACGGCTGAATGCGCGCCGTCACGTCGTCCCGCACACCTTCACCGAGGTAGTAGAACGTCGTGCCGGTCGGCTCGACGGGCTGCCCGTCGACCAGCAGCGTCGGCACCCAGTACGACGACAGGTCGATCTTCGGGTTGCAGCTGCTGCGCCCCTTCTCCAGGCTCGTGACGTCCGAACGCGCGTTCGTCGAGTCGTTGCCGAAGAAGCTGTGCATGTGCGACGCGCCAGGCAGGTTCGGCAGCACGATCGGGTCGTCGGGCAACCGATGCGTGAACGGGCACTCGGCCACGAACTCCGCGACGCGCACCGCGTTCGGCGGAATCGGCTCCTGCGGCTTCGTCGGCGCGACAGCGGCCTGCGTGGTCTCCGGAGCGGCCTGCGTCGCCGCCGCCTCCGTCGTGGTGGTGGTCGTGGTGACCGGCGCCGGCGGCACGACCGCGGCCGAGGAGACCTGAGCGGCCTGCGGCTTCGCGGGCGGGGTGAAGAACATCGCGTTCGCGGTCACGGCGGAGGCCGCGACGCCCGCCACGGCGAGCGCGGCGATCCACACGCGACGCCGCACGCGCGAACTGGGGACGAGGGGCATGGAGATCCTTCCAGGCAGGGGGCACCGGCACAGGCCGGTCCGGTGTCTTCTGCACAGGAGATGCCCAGGTCACCGGCGGATAACAAAAACTTCCGGACCTGTCGTCCGATCGGGACCCCGTTCACCGGTTCAGGTGCCTTTGCCCGCACACGCGGCCCGACGCCGGGAGCGGTAGCCGAAGCTGCGCTAGCTTGGCCGCGGAACCGGGGAAAGGGACTGGGAGCGCAGTGACTCGATCCGCACGGATCGCGATGGTGATGT
Organism: Lentzea sp. NPDC058450; assembly: GCF_042721395.1. Classification (NCBI taxonomy): domain Bacteria; kingdom Bacillati; phylum Actinomycetota; class Actinomycetes; order Pseudonocardiales; family Pseudonocardiaceae; genus Lentzea; species Lentzea sp. NPDC058450. Next base: position 248,054 of record NZ_JBHXLO010000003.1, on the reverse strand, counting down.
TGTTGCTGACCGCAACGGCGTGCACCGGTGGCGGCCCGTCCGTCAAGCCACCGCCGGCCACCACCCCCGCCGCTCCCGCGAAGGTCAAGTACGAGGCCCTGCTGACCTGCGCCCAGGTGACGCAGCAGGTGGCGGGCCTGCCCCCGTTCCGCACGGGCAACGAGAAACCGTCCCTGTCGGACCTGCTCACCGGCTGCGAGTTCCAGCGCATCCCCGACTGGCCGAGGATCAACCTGCAAGCCTCGGCCTGGCGCAACGACCCGGACTCCACCTACCCGCCCGCAACCGGCCGAGGCCGGGGCAAGGCGCGCGACGCGTTCGACGCACCCGCCAGGCCGGGCTCCGACCCCGCGGACGACGGCGCCGCGGACGTCGGGGTCGGCGAGCAGGCGAAGTGGCTGACGCCGAAGGACACCGACAGCTGCACGTTGATGATCCTCGACGACAACGCGGTGCTGACCCTGCAGAACAAGCCGGCGGACAAGCCGCAGCCGCGGTCGGACGAGTGCAGGGGCCCGCTCCGCGAGTTCGCGAAGTCCTTCTACGCGTCTCTCCAGCCGCGGTGAACCACACGCTGATCGGGGGATTCGGGGCCTGCACCTGACGAGTGGCCGGCAGTCGGCGCCTCGGGTCAGAAGAACGACGGCTGTTTGCAGGTGTCGGTGGTCTTCGGCATGTGGTCGTCCTTCTTGTCGACTCCCGCCAGGTGCTTGTCGAACTCGTGGCCCCACCGGCCGTTCAGGAAGTCGGTGATCGCCTTGTTCAGCTCTTCGCACAGCCTGGGGCGATTGTTGGGAATGCCGATCCCGTACTTCTCCTGACCGAGCTCGATCCCGTTGGGAATCTGCCACGTGGACGGACTGTTGGGATTGTCGCGGTTCTTCCGGTCTTTGGCGTAGGCCTGAAGTATGGACGTGTCGGTGGACACGGTCTTGGTGCTGTTCGGGTTGTCGAGAAACTGTTGCATGCATTTCGCCAGGGAGCGCTCGGATGTGGGCTGCCAGCCCAGTTCGGTGAGGCGGGCGTTGCCGGTGATGCCGCTGGCGGTGCACACCTCACCGACGGTGACGTCCTCGAGAACGAGCTCTCCTCCCCAGGTGAAGAAGCCTTGTTTGTCGTAGTAGTAGGGGCCCGCGAAATCGATCCGCTCCTCACGAGCGGGGGTGATGGAGAAGTTCGAGATGACGATGTCGGCACGACGTGAGCCCTCGAGTGCGCTGATCCGCTCGTCGCGCTCGTTGAGCTCCACGTACTTGATCTCGGTGATCGCCGGGTAGCGGGTCTTCAGGTAGTCGACGAGCGCGGCGTCGAACCCCTCGCGGCTGCCATCGGTGCGAAGCTTGTTCCAGCCGGCGTACTCCTCCTTGATCACGCCGACGCGGAGGGTGCCCTTCAGGTAGTCGAGCGGGTCGCCCTCGCGGTTGACCAGGTAGACGCCGGTGATGACGAGAAGCGTCGACAGCGTGAACGCCACGGCCATCTTCAGTCGCCGCATCCTGAGCGGGTTCGCGCGCCTGGCTCCGGTTCCGTTCGCGCCGTAGGCCATCATCAGCGGCACCAGGACGGCCGCCACGTTGATGGGGATCACGACGATCGCGGCCACGTCACCTCCCCACTGGGGATTGGTGAGGAGCCAGACGGTGATGGACATGGTGGCCAGGGTTATCGGAAGAATCCAGTAGAGCTGACCGCGGATGGAGAACGAGTTCGCGGCTGACTCGACGTCCTGCTCGGTGCTCACAGGGGCGTGTCCTTCTTCGTCGGGCGCCAGCCGTTCCGGCTGATCTCTCGCAAGCTACGCCTGATTTTCGCGACAAGTCGCCGGGCGTCACCGGAAGCGATTGAAGAACATAATCTCAGGTGTGTTGTGCAGAGCCTTTCAAAACGAATGGGAATATTCCATTCATCGCCGATGCGGGCCCGTTGCGGGAAAACCCGACGCGCCCGCGGCACCCGCTCTGCGATACTCCCCGCTGTGAACAGGGGGAACGACCGGCCGGCGGTGCACTTCCTGCTCTCGCTGATCGAGCAGGAGGACGCGGCCGCCGTGCGGCAGCGCCTCGGCATCGACGAGCCGGAGCGGCTGCCGGTCGACATCGCGGCGAAGTGGCTCGACGGTCTGCGGCCGCCGCGGTCCGTGCTGCTGTGGATGCTCGAAGAGGACGACCCCGAGACGAACCGGGTCGTGTTCCACCACGCCGACACGCTCGACGTGACGAGACGCGACATCCTGCGCGGCGTGCCGTTCGGCGGTGCGCCAGGGCTTCTGCCGACGGCCGTGCGGGCGGAAGAGCCCGAAGTGCCAGTCAGTCCCAGCGGTGTGGTCGGCGGGTTGCGCGAGGTGACGAGGCTCCGCAACGCCAGGGCCGCGGCACGGGTCGTGGGGCAGCAGGACTGGGCACTGGTCGCGGCGGCGGATCTCGACGAGCCGTTGCCGGGTTATGCGCGCTGGGCGTTGGCCGAGAGGGCCGACTGTCCGAACGAGGTGCGTGCGCAGTTCGGCTCGCACGTCAAGTTCGCGCGCCGGGTGCGGGAGGCCGGTGTCGTCGAGCCCGCCGAGTACGTCGAACGAGCCAAGTCGCCGCGACAGGTGCTGGGCGTGCTGCACTTCGGTCGCCTGCTGTTCCCGCGACGGGCACGAGAGGCGGCCGAAAGCTTGGCGCCGTTGGTGCGCGCCGAGATCGGCGTGGACCCGGACGCGTGGGCGGTCATGGCGCAGCTGTTGCCGTCGTTCCTGGGGACGGTGCCGGAGCTGGTGCGCACGAGCGGAGCGGTCGCGCACGCCGGAAGGTGACGGGCGGCTGGATTCGAACCAGCGTGTTCTGGATTCGGAGTCCAGTGCGACTGCCCCTGCGCTACGACCCGTCGGAGTGAATCTTAGGGGTGGGGGGGAGATGAGTGACAGCACCCTGTCGTCACACGGCGGAAGGTGACGGGCGGCTGGATTCGAACCAGCGTGTCCCTGGCTTTGCAGGCCGGTGCGACTGCCTCTGCGCTACGACCCGTCGGCACGGATCTTACTGGGTGGGGAGATGAGTGATCGCACACGGACACCGGTCGTCGACCTGACGGACCGGCAGGCGTTGGTGCGCTGGCGGCCCGCGGCGGACGACGTGACCGCCGAGGCGACGCGGCTCAAGGAGGCCGCGCTGCTCGACTTCGGGCTCACCGAGTCCGCGGTCGCGTCGTGGCTCTACTCGAAGTGCCCGCACCAGATCGCGACGACCGCGATCGACACGGCGGCGGTCGTGGCGTCCGGCGACGGCACGTGCCTGCTGCTGTTCAACCCCGTGTTCTTCGTCGGCATCGGGCTCCAGGGCGTGAAGTTCGTGCTGTTCCACGAGGCTCGGCACCTCGTGCACCGCCACCTGTTCGTGGAGCAGGAGATGCGGGACGACCCGGTGTTCACGACGGCGGCCGAGGTGGTGATCAACCACGTCGCGCAGGTGCGGCTCGGCCGGGGCTTGCCGGTGCTGGACGGGAAACCGATCGGCATCGACCCGGCCGAAGTCCACCAGGCCTACACCGCGGATCTCACCGAGCACGGGCTGGTTCCGTTGACGTACGACGACTTCATCGTCACCGACACGACCGTCTACTCCGAACTCAAGCGGATGGCGCGCCCGCCTGTGCCAGAACCGTTGTGCGTGCACGTGACGCACTCGATCCAGCTCGACCAGGAGACGGTCGACGCGGTCGTCTCGTCGGCGTTGCTCAACACGTTGCTGGCCGCGCGGCGCGGCAACGGCAACGCCGAGTCCGAGGTCCTCGACCTGATGGACCGCACCGAGGACGTGGCGGGCAAGAAGTGGGGGACGCTCGGCGCCGGGGCGTTGCGGGGCACGACGGCGCGCACCGGCCAGGTCGACTGGTGGCAGCGATGGCTCGTCGACGTGCTCGGCTCGAAGCTGCGCGAGGGCGAGCGGCTGGTGTACCCGAAGAAGCGCGGCGCGGTGCTGAGCGTGCTCGGGCACGACCCGATGCTGTCGCGCCGCGGACCGGTGCGGGACAAGGTGCTGGTCATCGCGTATGACACCTCGGGTTCGATGCCGCCGGGCGTCGTGGCGTGGATGACCGAGTTGGTCGGCGGGATCGACGGCGTACAGGCGCACTGGCTCGCGTTCGACGGCGTCGTGATGCCGTTCCGGCCGGGAGAAGCCGTGTACGGCGGTGGCGGCACCAGCTTCCAGTCCGTTGTGGACTACGTCGAGGGGCGATCCACTGTGGACGGCGAGCACTTCGAGGAGCGAGTCGACGCCGTCGTCATGATGACCGATGGCTACGCCCCGCACGTCACCCCCGCCGAGCCGGACAAGTGGATCTGGCTGATCACCGAGGGCGGCGACGACTGGCCCGACCACCACACACCACCCATGGCCTGCCACCGCGTGCGGCCCGTGACAGGACGATCCGGATGACGACCACGACGAAACCGAAGCTGACCGCGTTCATCGACGCGATGATCGACATCGGCCAGACCGGGCAGATCTTCGGCCCGCACGGCATCGGCAAGACCGCCACGTTCTTCTCCCACATCGCCCAGGAGTACCCGGACACCGAGCTCGTGTTCGTGCCGGCGGCCAACCTCACGCCGGACGACCTGCTGATCAACGCCCCGGTGCGCGAGGACGGCGAGCTGGTGCTGCGTCAGCTCGTGATGAGCCAGCTGCGGCCCGGCCGCAAGTTCGTGCTGCTGATCGACGACTCGCTGCAGGCGGGCGAGACGATCCAGTCGCAGCTGATGCAGGTCGCGTGCAACTGGACGCTGGGCGAGTACGACCTGCGCGCGCTCGGCTGCATCGGCGTGTTCCTCACCGACAACGAGTCGCTCGCCGAGACCTCCGCGCGGCGCAGCGACCTCGCGATCCTCGACCGCATGGTCACCGTGCGGATGACCGCGAACGACACGGCCTGGCGCGCCACCCTGTCGGCGCGGTACCGCGAGTGGGACCTGAGCGCGTTCTTCGGCGTGTGGAGCTCGCTCGGGCCGGACGTGCGGGAGCTGGTGTCACCGCGGACGATGGAGCACGTCCTCGCGAACGCGCGCGAGGGTTTTCCGTTGCAGTGGGCACTTCCGCTCGTCAACGGCGAGCGGCTGCGGCTGCGGGACGAGCGGGGCGACCGCACGCGGGAGATCCTGGACCGGTTCGCGGCCGCGCTCGGCGTGCCCAACCCCTCCACCGTGCCGGACCCGGTGCGGCAGGTCCTGAAAGCCGCGCTGCGCAACCGGTGGAGCGTGCTGCTGCAGGGCCCGCCCGGCTGCGGCAAGACCGAGCTCGTCCGCGAGACGATCCGCACCGAGCTCGGCCGCGACCCGCTGTACTTCTCGTTGCCGGTGACCAACGTCGAGGACCTCTGCGCGCCGTTGCCGACCGCGGCCGGCACGCTGGAGAACCTGCTGGCGCGTCCGTTCACCGGCCGCGAGCCGAAGGCGATCGTCTGGGACGAGTACAACCGCCCCAAGGACAAGGCCGCGTTCGCGCGGCTGATGGAGATCACGCAGGAGTGGTCGCTCGCGGGACAGCGGATCGAGAACTTGCGCGCCCAGGTCGCGATCCAGAACCCGCCGTACCACCTGGGCCGCAAGCTCCTGGTGGCGCGCAACAACATCGCGCAGGCGACCCGCTTCACCTGCTCGCTCGTCGTCGACCCCGCCGACATCCCCGCCAACGAGTGGCTGATCAGCCGGTACGGCGGCGTCGCGGAGACCGTGCTGGAGTGGTGGAAGCACGACATCGACGACGACGGCAGGGCGTGGATCACCAAGCGCACCATCGAACGGCTGGTCAAGCTGCACGAGCGCGGCCTGCCGCTGGAGCTCGCCACGATCTACCTCGGCGAGGGCGAGTACGCGCCCGTGCCGCTGACCGCGTTGCTCGACCGGCTGGCGAACCGGAAGGTGACCGGTCTCGGTGAGATCGCCCGGCAGGCGGGCCTGTGGGAGCAACGGCTGCGGGACGAGCGGGACTCGCCCGAGGGCGGCAACCACGGCGACGTCGTGCACCAGGTGCTGGCCAACGCCGAGCTGTCCCAGCTGCGCAAGCACCGCGAGGCGATCGCGCGCCTGGTCGCGTTGCTGCCGCCCAAGCTGCGGGCCACCTACCTGGTCGGTGTCGCGGAGGACCGCCAGCGGTTCTGGGTGGAGGTCTTCGCGACGATCAAGGGTTAGCCGGTGCCGATCGGCGGCTGGCGGTGGACGCTGCGCACCGCCGCCACGTCCGCGTGCACCGGCGGCGTGGCGGGGATCGCGGCGCTCACCGCGTCGAGCCTGCGCCGCACGCTGGTCGCGACTCCCTTGCCCAGCACGAAACGCGTGGGCGTGGCCGCGCGCAGGGCGCCGTCGAGCAACCGGTGCGCGGCCTGGCTGCCGACCCCGGTGTTGCTCAGCACCAGGTGCCGCAACCGATGCGGCCGGGCGGCCAGCTCCTCCGCGATGACCGTCGTCGCCGCCGCGTCCAGGACGTTGTCCCGCGCTCCCAGGACCCCGGCGGCCTTGACCCGGCCGAGGTCGCACACCTCGACGCCCGCCCGTGCCGCGGCGGTCACCAGCCGAGCTGCGGCCTGCGGCCCGATTCCGTTGCTGGCCACCGAGATCCGCCGGAGCCTGCCTGGTACGAGCGCGTCCGCGAGGGTGTGCGCGCCCTCGTTGCCGAGCCCCGCCGCGGACACGTACAGCTCGCTCACCGCGTCGGCGGCCAGCAGGGCCGCGAGGTGCGTGGCGCCGGCCGGGCCGAGCGGGTTGCCGCCGACGTAGAGCCGCTCCACCGGCCTGCCCTGCGCGGACGCGACGAGCAGGGCCTCCACCAGCCGTCGCACCGCGTCGGCGTCGAGGTCGGTCTGCACGAGATCGAGCGTGCGCAACGACTGCGCGGACTCGACGAGCGCGGCCGCCGCGTCCCCGTCGCCGATCGGGTTGCGCTTGAGCCAGATGCCGGTCACCCTGCTCGCCTGCGGCGACATGCGCAGGTTGTCGGCGAGCCGGCACGCGCCCCCTGCCGTGATCCCGTTGCAGCCCAGGTAGAGCGTCTCAACCTCGCGCCGCGCCGCCTCCCCGGCCACGTCGGCCGCGTCGTCACCGAGCCCGTCGGTGCCGAGCAGCAGGTGCTGGACCACGCCAGGCCGCAACGCCTGCGCCACGAGCGCCGCGCCCGCGGGCCCGAGGTCCTGCTTGCACAGGTCGAGCCTGCCGTCCGGAAGTGCCGTGCCGGTGGGGAAGTCGAGCCGCTCGCCCGTCGTCGCACCGGTGCGCAACCAGGCCAGCAACGGGTCGAGCGAGCTCACCACGCCGCCTCCCGGTAGTCCTTGAGGAACACGCCGGCGACCGGCGAGCCCGCCTCCCCGCGCACGATCGGGTCGTACACCCGTGCCGCCCCGTCCACGACGTCGAGCGGCGTGCGGAACCCGTCCCGCGCCAGGCGTGCCTTCTTCGGCGCCGGGTTCTCGTCGGTGATCCAGCCGGTGTCCACGGAGCACATGTAGACGCCCTGCCCGGCCAGCTCAGGCCCGCTCGTGCGGGTCAGCATGTTGAGCGCCGCCTTGGCCATGTTGGTGTGCGGATGCCCAGAAGTCTTGTTGCGCACCGCGAACCGGCCCTCGACAGCGGTCACGTTCACGACGTACCTGCGCTCGTGCGGCGACGCCAGCAACAACGGCAACAGCCTGTCGCACAACAACGTGGGCGCCAGCGCGTTGACGAGATGGGTCTCCAGCACCTCCGCCGCGTCCAGCTCACCCACCCGAGCCGACCACGAGTTGACCGGCGCGGTGTCGGGCAGCAACCCGGCCTCGTCGAGGTCCGCCAACGCCAGCGCACCCCCGTTGTGCTCCAGCGCCAGCATCGGGCTGAACCCCGGCGCCAGCACGGCGTTCCCGGGCAGCACCCCGCCCTCACCCGCCACCAGCGCCGCGTACGACTCCGGCGGCCGACGTACGGTCTGCGCGGCGTTGTTGACCAGCACGTCGAGCGGCCGGCCGTCCTCCCGCAGCGACTCGGTGAACCCGAGCACCTGCCGCGGATCACGCAGGTCGATGCCGACGATCGTCAACCGCCCCAGCCACTCCGCACTCCCGTCGGCCTCCTCGAACCGCCGCCGGGCATCACGCGGGAACCGGGTCGTCACCAGCAACTCGGCCCCGTCCCGCAACAGCATGAGCGCGAGCTGGAACCCCATCTTCACCCGCCCACCGGTGAGCAACGCCCGCCGCCCGGTCAGATCAGCACGCGCGGTACGCCGCGCCGTGTTCTCCAGCGCGCAGTCAGGACAAAGCCGGTGGTAGAACGCGTCGACGTGCCGGTACAGCTCCTTGCAGACATAACACCGCCGCACGCGCGCGAGCTCCCGGGACGCTCCGTCGACGGCCGCCAGCGGCGCGTCCTCCCGGCGATCGAGCGCACCGGTCGCGGTCGCGGCGTCGACCGCCGCGTCCGCCAGCGCCTGCTCGTCGCCGCGCACCTTCTTGCGGCTCCTGCGCCCCTCGCGGGCGAACGACTCCGCGACCCGCTCGGCCCGCAGCCGCACGGGATCGTCGGCCGGCAGCGCGCGCAACCGCGCGACGGTCCCGTGGAACGCCGCGAGGTCAGCCTCGGTGATCGTGTTGTCCGTCATGGTGTGGTCCCGACCGGATTCGAACCGGCGTCTTCCACCCTGCAAAGGTGGCGCGACTGCCTCTGCGCTACAGGACCCAGGCCTGCCGGGGCGGCCGGATTCGAACCGGCGTGCTCCACCCTGGCAAGGTGACGCGCCTGCCCCTGCGCTACGACCCCGGCATTGCGGGCCATCCTAACCAGCGCCCGTTCCACGCCGCCGCTGGTTAAACCACTACCAGGCGTTGCGGTGCCGCCCCCGCGCCCGACGCCAGTGCCGGCCACGCCCCGCGGACTCGGTCTCCAGCGGCAACGCGAGTCCGTTCCGCGCGGCGAACTCGGCCGACGAGATGGCCATCATCTCCAGATACCCGAACGAGCCACCCGACAGTTCGGGGTCGGCGAGCCGACCGGTCTCCCGGAAGCCGAGCCGGGAGTGCAGGCTCTGCGAAGCGAAGTTGCTGCCGTAGATGCTGATCTCGCACTCGCGATAACCCCGCTGACCGAACATCAACGCCAGCAGCACCGTGATCGCGTCCGCCGCGTACCCGCACCTCGAATGCCAGGACCCGATCCCGATCCCGTAGCTGAAACACCCGGGCCCCGAGTCCGTCCGCACGGTCGACAGGGACCCGACGATCACCCGGCTGCGCAAGCTCACGATCGCGAGCTGCAGGTCCTCACCGGAGGTGTCCGCACGATGCGACGCCACGTGCCGATACCCGCCCACCAGCGGCGGCCCGTCCACGACGTCGCGGTCGAACCTGGCGAGCGTCCTCCGATCAGAGGGCCCGACCTCACGCAACCACACCTTCCGGCCGACCCAGGTCACGGAGGGGTTCGGCGAGGTGCGGACGTCTGCCCCAGCGGGCGGGCGCGTGATCATCGCACCCAACCCTACTGGAGCGGCGAAGTCCGCCAGCGGCAGGATCGCGAACGTGAACCCGCGCTTCCGCAGGCTCTTCGCCGCCACACTCGTGTCGGCCATCGGCACCGGCATGCACGCCGCCGCGTTGCCCCTGCTCGCGTTGCAGACCACCAGCAACCCGCTGGCCCTGAGCGCGGTCGTCGTGGCGGCCGAAATCCCCTGGGTGCTGCTGTCGCTGCACGCCGGCGTAGCAGTGGACCGTCTGGACCGCCGCCGGGTGATGGTGTGGGCGGACCTGGGCAGGTTCACCGTCCTGGCCGTGCTCGCGACGCTGATCCTGACCGAGCACGCGACCCTGCCGTGGCTGGTGGCCGCAGCGTTCCTGCTGGGCGTCGGCCAGGTCTTCTTCGACATAGCCGCCCAGTCGGCCATCCCCGACTTCGTGTCACGAGATCCACAGAGCCTGGCCACGGCGAACGGACGCATCGCCGCAGCCGACAGCGGCGGCGAGGACTTCGTGGGACCACCCGTAGGCTCCGCGCTGTTCGGCGTCTGGAACGTCCTGCCGTTCGCCGGCAACGCCCTCTCCTTCGCCGCCAGCGGCCTGCTGATCCTCTCGATCCGGACAGACGTCAAGCCACGGGAGACGCCCCGCAAGAGCGTGCGGAGCGAGATCGCCGAGGGCATCCGCTGGCTGTTCGGCAACCGCACCCTCCGCGCGCTGGCCACGGTGTCCTGCCTCGGCAACGTGGCCGCCACCGCCCAGTTCGCGATGCTCGCGCTGCTGGCCAAGGAGGTGCTCGGACTCCCCGACCTGGGCTTCGGCCTGCTGCTGACGGCCACCGCGGTCGGCGCGACGATCGGAGGCCTGGCAGCCGCGGCCGCCAGCAGACGACTCGGCCCCGGCACCGTGCTGCTCCTGGGCAAATCCGGTGTGGGCGCGGCCATCCTGGTGCTGGGACTCGTCGCCGATCCGTGGGTCGCGGCCGCGATGATGACGGTGACCGGCGCGCTGATGACCGCGGAGAAGGTCGTGGTGAGCACGGTGCGCCAGCAGATCGTGCCCGACGAGCTCATGGGCCGGGTGCTCTCGTCGAGCAGGCTGGTGGTGATGGTCGGGGGACCGGTCGGAGCGGCACTCGGCGGCGTTCTCGCGAGCGCGTTCACCGTTCAGGTCTCGTACGTCGTGGCCGGCGGCTTCCTCGTGCTGGTGGCGCTGGCCTTCTACCCCGTCCTGAACAACCGCGTCTTGGCGCGAGCCACGGACGAATCAGCCGGGTGAACCGGTGGTCACGTGGAGTGCCAGGTCGCGACGCTGCCTGCGTCCGCGCGAGAAGTGCGGAACGAGTTCGCCGGATGCGCGGTGTCGGGGTAACCGAACGAGACTCCCACGACCACACGCCTGCTGTCCGGAAGCGCGAAGTGGTCCCGCAGGAAGCCCGAGTACCCCGCGAGAGCCGCCTGCGGAGCGGTGGCGATGCCGAGACTCTGCGCGGCGAGCAGGAACGAGTTGAGGTAGAGGCCGCAGTCGATCGCGCCGTACACGCCGAGATCGGCCTCGGTGGTGATGATCGCGACGTGAGGCGCGTCGAACAGCGCGAAGTTGCGCATCATCTGCCGGGCGGCCCCCTCGTGGTCGCCGCGCTCGATGCCGAGGCTGCCGTAGAGCTGCTTGCCGCACTCCCGGCGCCGTTCCTGGTAGACGCCGGTGTACTGGGCGGGGAACGGGAAGTCGGGCAGACCGGGGTTGTCCCGCAGATGAGCGAGCAGCCGTGTCCTCAGGCGTTCGGTCCCCTCGCCTTCAGTGATGACCACCTGCCACGGCTGGGTGTTGCACCAGGACGGCGTGCGCTGGGCGAGGGTGAGGACCTGTTCGATGGTGCTCCTCGGGACCGGCGCAGGCAGGAACTGCCGGCAGGTCCACCTCTCCACGAGCAACCGGTCCAGCGCCTCGTGCAGGGCCGGGGACGTACTGGTACCTGCGCTCACGGGAACCTCCACGTCAGTCTCTTTTCGAGACCGACGCTAGCACGAGCCAGTCTCGAAAAGAGACCGGATTCGGTAAGGTCAGGTCATGCGGTACGAAGAACTCGCCGATCTGCCCTGCTCGATCACCCGGCCGCTCGTCGTGCTCGGCGACCGCTGGACGTTGCTGATCCTCAAAGAGGCGTTCGCGGGCGTGCGGCGGTTCAACGCCTTCCAGTCGAATCTGGGCATCCCGCGCAGCCGCCTGCAGGATCGGCTGGGACGGCTGGTGGAGCACGAGATCCTGACCCGGCAACAAGCCGACGACGGCGACCACGTGGAGTACCGGCTGAGCCGCAAGGGACATGCCGTCTACCCGATCCTGATGGCCGTCAAGGACTGGGGCGACGCCTACATGGCGCCGGACGGGCCACCGGTGCACTACCGGCATCGCGACTGCGCGGGTGAGGCCAGGGTGACGCTGGCGTGCGACTGCTGCGGCGAGCACATGACGGCACACGACGTCCTGCCTGAGGCCGGCCCTGGCCTCCACGCGCACCTCGCGGCAGGAGGTTCGGACTAGCCGCCAGTACGGTGCAACACATGCCGACGGGGCCGCCTTGGGACATCTCCCAAGGCGGCCCCGTCCGCGACCCCCGTCGTCAGGTCAGCTCTGGCCGGCCCACCACTTCTGGCCGGTCTCGCCGAGCGTCGAGATCGGGTCGTAGTAGGGGTAGCGGCGGTTCAACGCGTCGGGGTCTTCGAGCTCGATCCCGGTGCGGTAGTTCTTGGTCCAGTAGGAAATGCCCAGCTCACGGTCGTATTCCTCGAGCTGGTTCACCCACCGCTTCCCGACGTACGGCACGTCGCACACGATGCGCGGCGTCGCATACCCAGGCAGGTAGCCCATGATCGAGTGCTGGAGCTCCTGAGCCTCCGCGACCGACACCCTCCAGTGCTCGGAGTTGGGGATCATGTCGCACATGTAGAAGTAGTACGGGAGGATGTTCGCTTCCCCTTGCAGGGCAAAGCAAAGGTCCAGCAGGTCGTCCGAGGTGGCGTTGACGCCCTTCATCAGCACGCCCTGGTTGCGCACGTCCCGCACACCCACTTCCAGCGCCGTGCGTGCTGCTTCAGCCACGAGGGGCGTCACGGACTGCGCGTGGTTGACGTGCGTGTGGATGGCCAGGTTGACGCCTCGGCGGGAGGCGGTGCGGGCGACGCGTTCCAGGCCCTCGACCACACGCGGCTGCAGCCAGTGTTGCGGGAGGCCCGCGAGGGCTTTGGTGGCCAGGCGGATGTCTCGGACCGTCTCGATGTCGAGCAGGCGCATCAGGAACGACTCGAGCTGCGGCCACGGCACGTTGGCCACGTCGCCGCCGGAGACCACCACGTCGCGGACGCCCGGGGTCTTCTTCAGGTACTCGATCATCTGGTCCTGGCGGTCGACCGGCTTGAGCGAGAGCTTGTGCTTGTCGATCAACGGCGTGCTGTTGCCGACCAGGTCCATGCGGGTGCAGTGGCCGCAGTACTGCGGGCAGGTCGAGACCATCTCCGCGAGGACCTTGGTGGGGTAGCGGTGGGTCAGGCCTTCGACCACCCACATCTCCGCCTCGTGCAGCGAGTCGCGCTCGGAGTGCGGGTGGGACGGCCAGTCGGGGTCGCGGTCCGAGGCGACCGGGAGCATGTAGCGGCGGATCGGGTCCGCCAGGAACGCCTCGGTGAAGGCGTCCGGGGACAGGGAGGCGTCTACCGCCATGGTGTTGAACATCTGTGGCGGGATCAGCATCGACATCGTCGCGAACGCCGACTGGTCGGCGGCGAGGTCGTCGTAGAACTTGTCGGTGAGCAGGTCACCCGCGACCTTGCGGAGCTGCTTCACGTTCTTCACGCAGTTCACGCGTTGCCACTGGGCGTCGCGCCACTGCGTCTCGGTCACGTTCGACCAGCCGGGGAAGCGCCGCCAGTCCGGTTCGACCAGCTCTCGGCGGACGTACGTGTACGGCTGGCGGTCCAGCCGCTCCAGCGCCGTGGGGGCGTCGTGCAGCGCGGTCATCCGTACTCCTCAGCGTCGAGGTCGCGTAAAGATATCCTGTCACATCGCTAGCTTGCCGTAAATATTTCAGCTCAAGACCTGGTCGAGAGCTGGTCGGGAGCAAAGACGCGACTTCGTGCGTTGAAACGGACATGCCCCTCTTCGCGCTGCTGCTGCTCGGGATGTTCGCCGAGATCGCGGTCATGGTCGCCGTCGGCAACGCCATCGGCGGGCTCTGGATGATCGCCCTGCTCCTGGTCGGAACGCTCGTGGGTCTGTCGCTGGTGCGCCGGCAGGGCGCGCAGGTGATGGCCGCGTTCCGGGAGTCGGTGTTCAACCGCCAGCAGCCGCACCAGGAGATGGCGGACGGCGTGCTCATCGCCACGGCCGGCGCGTTGATCATGGTGCCGGGCTTCATCAGCGACGTGGCCGCGTTGTTCCTGCTCTTCCCGCCCACGCGCAAGCTCGTGAGCCGCCGGATCGCGCGCAAGGCCGAGGCCGCGGCGCTCAAGTTCGAGCACGAACGCCGCTTCGGCGCCGGTCAGGTCGTCGAGGGCGAAGTCCTCGACGTCGACACGGACCCGGTCGTCATCACGGAACGGCGCGAGCTCAGGTGATCCGCGCGTACCGGCCCGCTGACCTGGACGCGCTCTACGACATCTGCCTCGACACCGGCAACGGCGGCCTCGGCGCGCGCCACCTGTTCGAGGACCCGAAGCTGATGGGCCACGCCTTCGTCGGCCCGTACGCGGCGTTCGACCCCGACCTGGTGTTCGTCGCCGAGGACGACGAGGGCATCGCCGGGTACGCGCTCGCGACCGCCGACACCGAGGCGTTCGAGGACCGCTGCGACCGCGACTGGTGGCCTGACCTGCGGGTCCGCTACCCGATGACCAAGGACCCGAACCGGATCGTGCAGCACATCCACCACCCGCCGCGCGTCGACCCGTTCCTGGTCAGGGACTTCCCGGCGCACCTGCACGCGAACCTGCTGCCCCGCGCGAAGGGCAAGGGGTTCGGCGGCACGCTCGTGCGCACCGTGCTCGAACGTCTGGAGAAGGGCGTCCACATCCACGTGCGGCACCACAACACACACGCGATCGGCTTCTGGGAACACCTGGGCTTCCGCGTGATCGACTCCGCGGACAAGCTCGTCCTGGGGCTGCGTCTCTAGATGATCGACGGCGTCGAGGACGTGACGACGACCGGGCAACTCGCGGAGCTGCTGCGCGCGCTCCGCCGCAGGCATGCCCGGTCGCAGCAGGACCGGGAGCTCACGGTCCGGGAGATCGCGGCGAAGTCGGGCTACGCGGTCGGTCGGGTGTCGGAGTACCTGAGCGGCACGACCCTGCCGCCAACGGACAGGTTCGACGTGCTCGTCGGCATTTTCGGTGCCACGAAACAGGAACAGGCCGCCCTCGCCACCGCCCGCGACCGCGTCGAAGAGGCGAAGCGCTCCCCGAGACCGGCCGAAGCGCCCATGCAACTGCCGCCGGACATGCCGGGCTTCGTCGGCCGCGAGAACGTCCTCGGGCAGATGAACGGTCCGATCATCGTCATCACCGGCCCGCCCGGCATCGGCAAGTCCGCGCTGGCGGTCCGGTGGGCACACCGCGTCGCCGGTCGGTTCCCGGACGGCGTCCTGCACAACGCCACCCCTCACGCGGTGATGCAGGCGTTCAAGACGTCAGACGTCCGCACCACGCTCGCACGGCGCCGCGTGCTGCTCGTGCTCGACGACGTGCAGAACGCCGACGAGGTGTTGCCGCTGCTGCCGGGCGGTGGGCAGTCCGTCGTCGTGGTGACGAGCCGCGACCCGCTCGACGCCCTTCTTCGCTATGGCGCGCAACGGTTCGTGCTCGACCCCTTGCCGCCGGACGACACGGTGCGGCTGCTCAAGAACCTCATCAACTCGCCCGACGAGCTCCTGCACGCGTTCCGGACGAGGTGGCGACACGGCGCCACGACGGAGGACAGCGTCGAGGTGCTGGAGGCCGTTCTGGTGGCAGGCGGGCCGGACGTCCGGGTCCTGACCCACCTCGGCGCGGCCCTCAACCACGCCGGCCGCTACGACGAGGCCCTGCAAGCCCTGGAGCAGGCCCGCGACCGCTACGCCGACGTCGAGGACCACGCCGGTCGTGGCGAGGTCATGGCCTGCCTCGGCGTCACCTACTCGGGTCTGGGGCGACACGACGAGGCGGTGGCCATCGCCTACAAGGCACTGGCGCTGCACCGTTCGATCAACGCCGGCGGAACGGCCGAGGCCGCCCCGTTCCTGCAAGAGGCACGGGACGTCCTCGACCGCCACAACCAGAACTACTGAACCAGCATGCCCAGCAGCACGATCTCGTCGGACCACGCGTCCGGGTGCGGCGCGGGGGAGAGGCGGATCGTCGAGCCGGCGCGCCCGACCGGGAAGCTGTGGATGCTGCCCGCGGCCTTCACGTCAGCGGACCCCACGAGCACGTCGTCCACGAACACGTAGATCGTGCCCTTCTTCACCGAGCTGACGTTGTCGTGCAGGTTCATGTGCACGGAGCTGATGTACGCCGCGGGCGTCCGCACGATGACGTTGTTGCGGGGCCCGCCGCAGTGGTCGCCACCGAAGCAGATGTTCGTGGAGTTCGTCCACGGCTGGCTGGGGTTCGTGGAGGTCGACCACGGGACGCTGGACGCCCAGAACTCGGTCGACGCCGACGCCGTGCCGGACAGGCCGAGTACCAGCGCGAGCGCCCCGAACAGGGCCGCGAGTGCCGGGAACCCCCGACGGATGGTGGTCCGCATGTCATCTCCCCTTGCGTTCCGACGGCCCCGGTGCTTCCGGAGCCGGGCGGAACCCTGCCCGAGGCAGGGGAGAGGAACGCCTGTTCCGGAACGTCGCGGAACAGGTCGGAACGCTCAGCCGAGCAGGTCCTTCATCAGCAGGTCGAAGTCGAGGACCTCACGCCCCGCCGGCACCGCCGCGTACGTCGAGTCGAGGAACTTCTGCAGCTCCGCCGCGGACAGGTGGAACACCGCGTGCGAGTCCTCGGTGAAGAGCTCCAGCACGAGCACGTCCCCGTCGCCGGGCCGCAGCCGCACGTCCCCGAGCCCGGACGGCGCGAGGATCCCGTCGGCGAGCAGTTCGCGGCCGACGAGCCAGGTCGACTCCTGGTCCCGTGCCTGAAAACGCATGGTCACCGCATGCGGATCGTCTGATCGGTACTGGAGGTCGACGCTCATCGGTTCGACCGAGCCGTCCGGCCGGATGAACTCAACGACGGTGGCAGTGCCAACCCGAGTCTCGTTGAACATCGCCGTTCCTCCTCCGCGGTGAGGGTGCTGCCATCAACACGGACGTGGTCGCGGGGCGGTTCAAGAAATCGTCGAAGATTTTTCCGGCGACTGGGGAGACCCTCGAAGCTCCTGGCGATACTTGCGCAATCCTTACGTCTAGCGTGAAGATATTGCAGAGACAGCGTCGTCGACCGAAGGATTTTCGCGTGAGCGCGTACGGACTGCACCGCGTCCTGGAACCGGCCGGGGTACTGCCGCAGCAGGCGTGGCGGCTCGACGCGAACCCCGTGGCCGCCCCCGACGAGGTGATCGTCGCCGTCGAGCGGCTGAACCTCGACGCGGCCTCGTTCCGGCAGCTCAGGGAGCAGCACGGCAGCGGCGAGAAGGTCCGGCAGGCCGTCCTCGACATCGTCTCGGAGCGCGGCAAGATGCAGAACCCGGTCACCGGATCGGGCGGCATGCTGCTCGGGACCGTGCTCGAGGCCGGGCCGGAGTCGCCGCTCGGGCTCAAGGCCGGTGACCGGATCGCGACGCTGGTCAGCCTCACGCTCACGCCCCTCCAGATCACCGACGGCCTCCGGGAGTGGGACGGCGAGGACGAGCAGGTGCCGTGCCGGGGGACCGCCGTGCTGTTCGGGCGGTCGATCGCGGCCGTGCTGCCGGACGACATGTCCAACGAACTCGCGCTGTCCGTGCTCGACGTGTGTGGCGCACCGGCGCTGACCGACCGTGTGGTGCGCAGGCACCCCGGTGGGTCGGTGCTCGTGCTCGGTGGTGGCGGCAAGTCCGGGTCGCTCTCTCTTGCGGCCGCACGTCAGGCAGGTGCGTCGCGTCTTGTCGCACTGGTGCCCACGGAACGTGAGGCCGCACAGGTCCGTGAGTCCGGTCTGGCGGACGAGGTCGTGATCGCCGACGCACGCAACCCCGTCGCTGTCGCCGAGGCCGTGGGCAAGCAGGTCGACGTCACGGTCGTGTGCGTCGACGTGTCCGGCTGCGAGCACGGCGCCATCCTCGCGACCGCGGACGGCGGCACCGTGATCTTCTTCTCGATGGCCACCTCGTTCAGCGCGGCCGCCCTCGGTGCGGAGGGGCTCGCCGCCGACGTGGAGATGATCGTCGGCAACGGCTATGTGCCTGGTCACGCCCAGTTCGCGTTGGACCTGGTCCGGAGCCGGGCGGGTGTGCGGGCCCTCTTCGAGCAACGGCAGACTGCGTGACGTGAGTACGCAACTTTTGGTCGGCGGCCGCATCTACGCACCGGATGCGACGGCGATGGCCGTCACGGACGGCGTCGTCGTGTGGATCGGACAGGACTCGGTCGGGCACGCGCTGCACCCCGACGCCGAGGTCATCGAGCTGGACGGCGCCTTCGTCGCGCCCGCGTTCGTCGACGCGCACGTGCACGCCACGTCCGCCGGCCTGCTGCTGACCGGCCTCGACCTGACGAAGACGTCCTCGGTCGACGACCTGCTGGCGTCGGTCCGCGCCGCCGAGGGGCCCCTCGTGTGGGGTCACGGGTGGGACGAGACGCGCTGGCCGGAGAACCGTCCGCCCACGCGGGCCGAGATCGACGAGGCCGCACAGGGCAAGACGGTCTACCTGTCGCGCATCGACGTGCACTCGGCGCTGGTGTCGTCGGACCTGGTCACCGACGACGCGCGCAACGCCGACGGCTTCTCAGCGGACGGCCCGCTCTCGCGCGCGGCCCACCACCACGTGCGCGGCACGGCGAAAGCCGCCATCACGTCCGAACAACGTCAGGCCGCGCAACTGGCGTTCCTGCGCCACGCTGCGTCCATGGGCATCGCGTCCGTGCACGAGTGCGCCGGTCCGGACATCTCCGGCGAGGACGACCTGCGCGAGCTCCTCGCGCACACCGGGGGACCGGAGGTCGTGGCCTACTGGGGTGCTCACGAACTCCCGGACGTCCCGGTGCGCGGCCTCGCCGGAGACCACTTCGTCGACGGCGCCCTCGGCTCGCGCACGGCCGCGCTGACCGAGCCCTACGCCGACGCCGCCACGTCCGGCGCGCTCTACCTCGACGGACGCCAGATCGCCGACCACCTGATCCGGTGCGACGAACTGGGCCTGCAGGCCGGGTTCCACGTCATCGGCGACGCGGGCATGGCCGCCGTGATCGAGGGCTTCGAGCTCGCGGAGAAGGCGATCGGCACGCCGTCGCTGGCTTCGGCGCGGCACCGCCTCGAACACGTCGAGATGGTGTCCGAGGAGCAGGCCGCGAAACTGGCCGGGTGGGGCGTCATCGCGTCCGTCCAGCCGTTGTTCGACGCCGAGTGGGGCGGGCCGACCGGCATGTACGTCCAGCGACTCGGGGCTGAGCGCGGAGTGGGGCTGAACCCCTTTTCGAAGCTCGCCGCCGCCGGTGTCGCGCTCGCGTTCGGGTCGGACACTCCCGTGACCGCCATCGACCCGTGGGCCGCCGTGAAGGCCGCCGTGCACCACCGCACGGAGGGCCACGGCATCTCGCCACGCGCCGCGTTCACCGCCCACACCCGTGGCGGCTGGCGTGCGGCGGGCGTGAACGACGGCCTGACCGGCACGCTGCAGCCCGGCGCGCCCGCGACCTACGCGGTGTGGGAGACCGGGGACCTCGTCGTCGCCGGGTCCGACGCCCGCGTGCAGCGCTGGTCGACCGACCCGCGTTCGGGCGTGCCCGGACTGCCCGACCTCACCGGTCCCGCGCCCGTCTGCGTGCGGACCGTCCTGAACGGCCGGACGATCTACGAGAGGAAGTGACTCATGGCGTTGCTCGACCTCGACCCGCAGGTGGTCGCCGGTGCGCGCGAACTCGCGGCGCGGGCGGCCGAACCGGTGGTGTCCCTCGCGAAGGCGCACACCACGGTTGCCGTCGAGCGCGCCACCCTCCGCCTCGCGGGCATCACCGGTGCGGACTCCACGCACCGCGCCGGTGACGTGCCGTGGGTCAACCGGGTGATCGACACCGTGCGCGAGCAGTGCGGGCTGGAGCACGGCGTGGTGCTGCCGGCGTTCCACGCGCTGAAGCACTACAACCTCGGCACGCTCACCGAGCTCGCGGAAGCCACCGCGGCGGGCCAGATCCAGTTCACGCTGCCGACCGGCAAGGACCTGACAGCGGCGCGGAAGGCCTCGACGTCCGCTGTCGCAAAAGGACTGAAGACGGTCGATCGCAACAAGGTCCAGCGCGACAAGCTCGTCGCCAAGCTCGGTGATCCCGCGCAACGTCCGTGGATCTATCTGATCGTCGCGACCGGCGACATCGACGAGGACGTCGTCCAGGCCAAGAACGCGGCCCGCGCGGGCGCCGACATCATCGCGGTGATCCGGTCGACCGGGCAGTCGTTGCTGGACTACGTGCCGGAAGGCGCGACGCACCACGGGTTCGCGGGCACGTACGCCACGCAGGAGAACTTCCGGATCATGCGTGCCGCGCTGGACGACGTGTCGAAGGAGGTCGGCCGGTACGTGCGGCTGACCAACTACGCGTCCGGCCTGTGCATGCCGGAGATCGCCGTGCTGGCCGGACTTCAGCGTCTCGACATGATGCTGAACGACTCGATGTACGGGATCCTGTTCCGCGACATCAACCCGATCCGCACGTTCGTGGACCAGCGGTTCTCCCGCCAGGTGCACGCCCGCGCGGGCATCATCATCAACACCGGCGAGGACAACTACCTCACCACCGCGGACGCCGTCGACGCCGCCCACACCGTCACGGTCTCGCAGTTGCTGAACGAGCACTTCGCCCACGAGGCGGGGCTGCCCGACCACCTGCTGGGCCTCGGGCACGCGTTCGAGATCAACCCGAAGGTGCCCGACTCGTTCCGGCTCGAGCTCGCGCACGCGTTGCTGGCCCGCGAACTCTTCCCGGACGCGCCGCTGAAGTGGATGCCGCCGACCAAGCACATGACCGGCGACGTGTTCGACGGCTACCTGCTGGACGGGTTCTTCAACCTCGCGGGTGTCCTGACAGGACAGTCGATCCTGTTGGTGGGCATGATGACCGAGGCGGTCGTGACGCCGTTCCTCTCGGACCGCGACCTGGCGCTGAAGAACGTCCGGTACGTGCTGAACGCGGCGGGCAGCCTCGCCGAGGACTTCCGCCCGGCGCCGGACGGCCTGATCGTCAAGCGCGCGCACCAGGTGCTCGGCGAGGCCGTGGACCTGCTCGGCCGGATCGTGGACGACGGGCTGCTGAACGCGATCGCCGACGGCACGTTCGGGTTGATGAAACGCCCGGCGGACAAGGGCAAGGGCGCGGACGGCGTGGTGGAGAAGGCTCCGGCGTACTTCAACCCGGCTTCGGAGATGCTGGAGGCGAACGATGTCTGACGCGAAGAGGTACGTGCGGCCGTACGGGGACACCACCGGCGACGGCATGATCCAGACGTCGTTCACGCTGCCCGTCCCGTTCGGTCCCAAGGCGGACGGCGCGGCGTTGCAGCTCGCGAACAAGATGGGCATGGACCCCGCGATGGTGGTCCACTCGAACCCCATCGGCGACGACTTCACGTTCTTCGTCGTCTACGGCTCGGTGAAGCACCTGGTGGACCTCGACGAGGTCAAGGTCGTCGAACGCGAGTACCCGCTGCTGTCACCGTCCGAAGTGAACTCGATGCTGAAGAAGGTGTTGCGGCGCAAGCTCGTCGTTGTCGGTGGCTGCATCGGCACGGACGCGCACACGGTCGGCATCGACGCGATCCTGAACATCAAGGGCTTCGCCGGCGAGAAGGGCCTGGAGTACTACCGCGAGCTGAAGGTCGTGAACCTCGGCGCGCAGGTCAGCGTTCCGGAGCTGGTGCGGTCCGCCCGCTCCGAGAAGGCCGACGCGGTGCTGATCTCGCAGGTCGTGACGCAGCGGGACGCGCACATCCTGAACACGCAGGAGATGTCGGCGGCGTTCCGCGAGGCGATGGGGGACCGGCGGCCGTTGCTCGTCGCCGGCGGCCCGCGCTTCGACCCGTTGATGGCGGGCGAACTCGGGGTTGACCGGGTGTTCAGCCGGGGTACCACGCCGGGTGAGGTCGCGAGCTACCTGGTGCACGCGATGCAGGAGAAGAAGGGGGTCGCCGCGTGAGCGGAGCTTTGGTCGAGGGTTTTGCGGTGACGCACCGGCGTTACGTGCCGCATTCGCACGCGCACTACGGCGGCAACCTGGTCGACGGTGCCTACGGGCTCGGCATGTTCGGTGACGTGGCCACGGAACTGCTGATCTACACGGACTCCGACGAGGGACTGTTCGCGGGCTACAGCTCGGTCGACTTCGTGGCGCCGATCCAGGCCGGCGACGTCGTCGAGGCGACGGCGACGCTGGTGCGCATCGGAACCCGGTCGCGCGAGATCGAGTTCGAGGCGCGGGTGGTGTGCCGATCCGCACCGGAACGCGGTCCATCGGCGGCCGATGTGCTCGCTGAGCCGATCGTCGTAACGCGGGCGCGCGGCACGGTCGTCGCGCCGAAAGCCGCAGAATAACTCCAAAATTTAGTCCGAACCGGTTTGCGTCCTGCTCCGAATCCCCGCCGTGGGAAGGGAGCAGGACAATGCCAAGTAGCAACAAACAGCGATTACGCCGGGGTGCGATCGCCGCGGCAGTCGTGGCGGTGGCCGCGGCCATTCCGGCGGCCCAGGCCTCCAGTCACCGCGAGGCCCCGCTGATCGCGGCCGACCCGGCCGTCGACAACACCGACGTCTACGCCTTCACCAGCCCGGACAGACCCGACACCGTCACGCTCGTCGCGAACTGGTTCGGGTTGCAGGAACCCAACGGCGGCCCCAACTACTACCCGTGGGCCACCGACGCCCGGTACGACATCAACATCGACTCCGACGGCGACGCGGTGCCGGACAAGACGTTCCGGGTCACGTTCAGCACGGACGACCGGCGCGGCCAGGCGAACACGTTCCTCTACAACAACGGGCCCGTGACGTCGATCAACGACGAGAACCTGTTGTTCCGCCAGAACTACAACCTCGAACTCGTCGAACCGGGCCGCACCACGTCGTTGGTGAAGAACGGCCGGGCGGCGCCGTCGAACACCGGTCCGGCGTCGTTCCCGGACTTCAGGACGATCAGGGACCAGGCCACGGCGAAGATCCCCGGTGGCGGCCAGGTCTACATCGGACCGTCCGAGGACTCGTTCTTCCTGGACCTGAGGGTGTTCGACCTGCTGTACGGCGGGAACCTGAAGGAGGTCAACCAGGACACGCTGATGGGCTACAACGTCAACACCGTCGCCATCCAGGTGCCGAAGACGATGCTGGCGTTGAAGGGCGACCCGAAGCGCAACCCGGTGATCGGCGTGTGGAGCGACACCGAGCGCCGCACGCTGAAGCTCGACCCCGGCAAGGCGACCCCGCAGGGCAACTTCGTGCAGGTCTCCCGGCTGGGCAACCCGCTGGTCAACGAGGTGGTGTCGTCCGCGCCGCTGAAGGACGCGTTCAACGGGCTCGAACCCGTCGGCGACGCGCGGGTGCAGGCGTTGCTGGACCGGGTGACCGACCCCGAACTGGCGCGGCTGATCCAGGCGATCTACGGCATCCCCGCGCCGAAGGCGCCGCGCAACGACCTCGTGGAGATCTTCCTGACCGGCATCACCACGAAGGCGGGCGGCCCGATCAAGGCCGACCTCAACTCGCAGCTGAACAACGCCGACGTGAACCCGAAGAAGTTCCAGCCGGCGGAGATGTTGCGGCTCAACATGTCCACGCCCGTGACCCGCGAACCCAACCGGCTCGGTGTGCTCGCCGGCGACCTGCAGGGGTTCCCGAACGGGCGCAGGCTCACCGACGACGTCGTGGACATCTCGATCCAGGCCGTGGTCGGAGCGGCGTTGACCGGCAAGCTCGTGCCGGCGCTCGCCAAGGGTGACCGGGTGAACGGCAACGACGTTCGCTTCGGAGACCGCTTCCCGTACGTCGGCCTGCCGAGCAACAGGGCCGTCAACTCCCGCTGAGGGGTGCATCCAGATGTGGAGACTTCTTCCGCTGCTGGCTGCCCTCTTCGGGCTCGCCGCCTGCGCTGCGCCGCAGGCGGCGGTCCCCCGGGAGCAGCCGTCCTCCTTGTCGCGCAACGCCGAGTCGTTGCAGGCCAAGCTCCGCCGGACGCCGCTGGACGCGGCCGCCTGGGCAGAGCTCGGTTCCACGCACGTCGAGCTCGCGCGGGTGACCTACGACCCGCAGCACTACGGCCGGGCCGAGAAGGCGCTGACCGAGTCGTTGCGGCTCAAGCCGGAGGGCAACTTCGAGGCCTACGTCGGCCGCGGTGCTCTGGCGAACGCCCGGCACGAGTTCACCGCCGCTCGTGACTGGGGTCAGCGCGCGGTCGGCGTCGCGCCGGACTCCGCTCCCGGGTACGGGGTGCTGGTCGACGCGCTGACGCAGCTCGGGGACGACGCCGGTGCTTCCGTTGCACTGCAACGGATGCTGGATCTGCGGCCCGGCGTCGCCTCGTTCACCCGCGCCTCCTACCACTTCGAGTTGCGCGGTCAGCTGGATGACGCGCGGCAGGCGTTGGAACGGGCCGTGGAGGCCGCTTCCTCACCGGAGGAGGTCGCGTTCTGCCGGCTGCACCTGGATCGGCTGGCCGGGAAGTCCGAGCCGGTCGAGGAGTTGCGGGACCGGGTGGGCAAGGTGCCGTCGCCGGAGAACCTCGTGCGGTACGGCGAGGCGCTGGAACGCGCGGGGCAGACCGCTGAGGCACGGGTCCAGTACGACCTCGCGTTGCAGCAGCTGCGCGCGTTGGGCGGTGACGACCTGACGGCGGCGCTGGTCTCCGCCGACCACGGCGACCCCTTGGAGGCGTTGCGGTTCGCGGAGAAGGAGTGGGCGAAGCGGCAGAGCGTGTTCACGGCCGATGCGATGGCGTGGGCGCTGCACGTCAACAAGCGGTCGGCGGAGGCGTTGCCGTACTCGGACCGTGCGGTCGCGGGCGGGTGGCGCGACCCGTCCGTGCTGCGCCATCGTGCGGCGATCCAGGGGAGTCTGCGATGAGGGTCTTCCTGCTGGTGCTGTTCGGGATGCTGGTCACCGCCGGGGTGGCTTCCGCACACCCGGTGAGCAACCTGAGCGTGAACCACTACGACGGCCTGCGGGTGTTCGCCGACCGGATCGAGCTGCGGTCCGTTGTGGACAGTGCGGAGATCCCGACCCTGCAGGACCGCGAGTTCGTCGACGCCCGCAAGCGGTGTGCGGAGCGGTCGAAGTCGTTGAGCGCGATGGCCGATGAGGAGCGCCTGACGTTCGAGGTGCGCGACGCGGACGTGGTGCGGCCGCCCGGTGAGGCCGGCCTGCCGACGATGCGCCTGACCTGTGAGTACACCGCGTTGCTGCCGTCGCGCGGCGAGGTCGAGGTGACGTTCAGCGACTCCTACCTGAAGGACAAGCCGGGCTGGCGCGAGATCACCGTCGTCGGGGTCGACCGGGCGGTGTCCGGCGCGCCGGCCGAGTCCGTCAGCAACGAGCTCCGCACCTACCCGGAAGACCTGCTGTCGTCGCCGCTGGACGTCCGGGCCGTGCGGTTCCTCTCCCAGCCGGGTGAGGGGTCACCCGTGACCCCACCCGGGATGCTGGGGCAAGCCACGAAGGCGGCCGTCGGACTGGTGGGTGATCTCACCCCGGTGGTCGGAATCGGTGCGGTCCTGCTGTCTCTGGTGCTGGGAGCGTCGCACGCGGCGCTGCCCGGCCACGGCAAGACCGTGATGGCCGCCTACCTGGCGGGTTCGCGTGGAACCCGCCGCGACGCATTCCTCGTCGGCGCCACCGTCACCATCACCCACACGGCGGGTGTTCTGGTGCTGGGGCTGCTGATCAGTGCGTCCAGCGCGATCGCGGGCGAGTCGGTGTTGCGCTGGCTCGGCGTCGCGAGCGGTCTGCTGGTCGCGGTGATCGGAGGAGTGCTGCTCCGCTCGGCGGTGCGGTCGCGTGGACGTGCAGGGGAAGACCGTGGTCACGGGCACGGCCACGGACACGGCCATGGGCACGGCCACGGCCGGAAGCACCGCCGAGCGGGGCTCGTCGGAATGGGCGTCGCGGGCGGCCTGGTGCCGTCCCCGTCCGCCCTCGTCGTCCTGCTGGGCGCGATCGCCCTGGGCCGCACCTGGTTCGGCGTGGTCCTGGTCCTCGCCTACGGACTGGGCATGGCGGCGACCCTGACCGCCGCCGGCCTCCTGCTGGTCTCCCTGCGAGACCGCCTGGGACCCCGCCTGACGCGCCTGCGCAGGTTCACGAACTTCACCCCGCTGGGCACAGCGGCACTGGTGACGGTAGTCGGACTAGGCCTCGCCACCCGTGCGCTGGCCGGTTGACCAAGGAGAAGAGACCATGAAGAAGCTCATCGTGCTGGCCGTCCTGGCGCTCGCCGCGTGCAGCGCCCAGCCCGCGGCCACCGCGCAGTTCGACGACGAACAGCAGACCGACATCTCCTGCATGAAGCACCAGGAGCAGACACCGGGGGAGGAGTACTTCGACGAGGGGAACTGGGACACCGTGGTGTCGTTGTCGATCCTGCGGTACTACACCTCCAACGGGGCAAAGCCTTACTGCGACGGCCAAACCGCCACCGAAGCGGACCAGGGGTGGCGCAAGCTCTACGTGCAGATGGGTGCCGAAAAGAACAACCTGCGCTGACGGTGAGCGCGGGTGTGCTCGGGCCCGGCTTCGGGTCCGAGCAGGGGGCCTCTTCGGCGCGGGTCGCGTTGAGTAACGGCCCCTTCGAACGTCACGATGATCGGTGCATGGCGGATCCGACCGGGCGACCAGGGCTCCTCCCTCTGCTGGACGGCTACCAGTACGACGTCTTCCTCAGCTACCGCAGGTCCGGGCCGGGAAACGCCGCCGCCTGGGTGCGGGACCACTTCCACCGCATGCTGGAGGATTGCCTCGCCGACGAGCTCGGTCTCACCGCCGTCTTCATCGACAAGGAGGTCGAGACCGGGAGCATGTGGCCGCCGTTGCTGCGGGAAGTGTTGGCGCGCAGCAAGATGCTCGTCGCCGTCTGGTCTCCGCCGTACTTCCACTCGCCGTGGTGCCTCGCCGAGTGGCGCACGATGGAAGAGCGGGAACGGGTGCTCGGCGGGACGGTGCGGCTGGTGTACCCGGTGCGGTACTCGGACGGGGACAACTTTCCCGAGGGCGCGAAGCAACGGCAGCACTTCGATGTTCGTGAGGTGTCCAATCCTTTTCCCGCGTTCCACGGCTCGCACCGGCAGGCTGATCTGTTCGAGACGGTCAAGGTGATCGCGGGGGAGGTGGCCCAGGCCCTCGCCGCCGTGCCGCCGTGGCGGGCGGACTGGCCCGAGTGTCAGGTGCCCGACGCGGTGGCCACGCCGAAGCCTGTCTTCCCGGTGTTCCAGCCGTGATCGTCACCTTCACCGCCCAGCGGCCCGACGACACCGCGCGCACCGTGGCCGAACTCCTCGCCCGGTGGGGCCTGAAGGTTCTGTACGTCGACTGGAATCCCGACGAAGCGCTGGGGTTCCCGCAGTCGCTGCTCGCCGCTCCGGAGGAGCCGCTGGCAGCCGTCGTCCGCGTTCCGCTGCTCGGGCCCTACGTTCTGGACGCCGTCGCGAGCGTGGGGTTCGACCACGTTCGGGGCGACTGGGCAGCCGTGTACGCCGATGGGCTGGGGGATCTGCTGGAGGCCTGTGCCGAGCGGTGGCGGGCGGAGTACGAGATCGTGGTGATCCGGGACGCGGCGGCGGGCCACCCGAGTCGCGGGATCGCGGTGGCGCACCTGCCGGACGCCGTGGTGGTCGACTGCAGGGGGATCGGCGCGGCCTCGCTCGTCTCGGCTTCCGAGGCCCGGCACCTGTTGCCGTACGGTCGCGCGGAGCTGCTCGTCCTGCCGATGCACGGGCCGGCAGGGGACTTCGACCGCTGGACGCTCACGTGGGTGCACGCCACTGTGCGTCCCGAGCGCGTCTCGGAGCTCGCGCAGGACGACGTTCGGGCGCTGGCGGCCCTGCTCGGCAACGGGTTCGCGGGAACCGAGCTGCTGGTGGCCGATCCCGGTGGGTACGTGGCCGCGGCCGAACACCGCGACGGCGTGCTGGAAGCCGCCCGCGCCGTCCGTCCGGAACTCCCGTACCTGCTGCCTGCCGACGACCTCGACCAGGTGCTGCGGGACCTGCTGAGCGCCGAGCCGGCGCCGGTGGCCCGGCTGCGGGAAGTCCTGATGTCGGACGACGAGCTGGCGCTCTGGGTGTCGTCGCTGATGGACGACCCCGAGTACCGGCCGGTCGACGCCCAGCCGACCAGGTCGGTGTCCGCGCCGACGCGGCACGTCTGCCCGGCCGACGGCAACTACGTCTGGTACCGCCACGACGAAGAGCTCGTCTCCCGCTGTCCGGACCACGACGTCGTCCTCGAACCGGTGCCGATCGTCCGCCGGGTCGATCCGCTCCAGCTGTGGCTGGCGGTCGCCGGGAGAGTGCGGGACTGGACCGTGACCGGTGACCCCGGCACCAGGTCTCCCGGTGAGCTGGAACGCGAGGCGTTGACCCTGCTCGCCGCGCTCCCCGCCGTCGACGCGTCCGGGCCGGCGGGAACGGTCGCCCTGTCCGAGCTCCAGCGCGCCGAGTTGCTGACCGGGGACGCCAGAACCGAGGCACAGCAACGGGGTCTGTCCCTGTTCGCTCTGCTGCGCGAGGACGACACGGGTGTTCCCGAGCCGCTCCTGCACGACGTGAACGGCCTGCTGGAGTCGGACCGGGAAGCCGTGCTCCACGTCGCGGGGAATCTGTGGCGCGCGGCAGGAGACCGTGAGGCACCAGGTCTCGTCCTGTGGGCTGCCGCGTTGGTGGCCGGCCCAGGACTGGACCCCGAGCTGCTCCAGAACCGCGTCAACACCCTCCTCGGGCTCGACGCCGGCACGGGTGATCACACGCACCTCGCGGAAGCCGTTTTCCTCGGGCGCACCGCTCTCGGAAACCTGAACCGCCCACTCGACACAGCGGGCAGCGCGCTCGCCGGCACCACCGCGTTCGGCCTGGTTCGCTGGCATGCCCTGACCGGGAACTCCGACGTGCTGGACGAGGCGATCACCCTGTTGCGCGCCGAGACCACCAACGATCAGGCGTGGTCCGAAGTCCCCGCGATCCTCGTCAGCGCTCTCAGCCGGCGAGCCTCCGCGACCGGGTCCGTGCCGGACGTGGAGGAGGCCTTGGCGGTCGGCCGTTCCGCCCGCGCACTCCCGGATGCCGACGGCACGCTTGCGGCGAGCCTGAGCACTGCACATCTCGAAGCGTTCGAGCTGACCGGGCGCCTCGACGATCTCGACGACGCCGTCGTGCTGGCCCGGCTCGCGGTCGACGGCTCACCGCCGAACCGTCGTGCCAGGCAATCCACCCTCGCGGGCGCACTGCACACCCGGTACCGCGCGACGAGGCAGCTGCGCGACCTGACGGCGGCCATCGCCCTCTACCGGGACGCCGTCGCGGACGTGCCCCCGAACCTGAGGCTGGAGACCCGCGCCAACCTCGCCGACGCCTTGCTCGACCTCCACCACCGCAACGGTGACCGTTCGGCGCTCCGCGAGGCCGCCGACATCGCCGGTGCCGTCGTCGCGCTGACTCCCGAGGCCAGTCCGGTGTACGCGGGCAGGCTCGCGACCGTCGCCGCCACGTACGAACTGATCGGTGACACCGCCGAAGCGGTCACGACCTATCGGCGTGTCGCCGAGAGGTCGAGGTGGGAGGACCCGGGCACTCCGGAACGGGTCTTCCCGCTGATCCAGCTCCTGCGCGAGTCGGGTGCGGAGGTGCACCTGGCAGAGGCGCGCACCTGGGCGGATCTGCTGGTAGCCGCCACACCGGAGGACGCACCGACCCACGCGCGGGCCCTGATCCTGCTCGGTGATGTGTTGCGGGCACAGGGTTTGCCCGCGACGGACGCCTACCGGAGCGCGGCCGAGGCAGTGGACGCCGCCACCGGGACACGGGTGATCGCCGCGACCCGGTGGGCGCTGGCGGCCCAGGCCGAGCACGGGCGTTCCGACGCGGTGCGGGCGTGGGCCACGGCCGTGGACGCCTTGCTGCAGCTGGCGTCGATCGGGGTCGACGTGGAGACGCGCGAGCACCTGCTGGCCGAGTGGCTGACCGTGCCGAGAGACGCGGCCGCCTGCGCGATCGAGTGCGGCCACCCGGCGACCGCGCTGGAGTTCCTCGAGGCGGGCCGGACCGTCCTGTGGAACCAGGCGATCGACCTGCGCGGTGACCACAGCGCGCTGGCCGCCGTCGCACCGGACACCGCGGCCCGGCTCACCGAACTCGCGGGTGTGCTGGCGCACCCCGGTGACCGCGACAGCGGCACGGTGATCCGGCTCGCAAGGGAGTGGGAAGGGCTCGTCGCGGAGGCCCGGACCTACCCCGGATTCGAGGGATTCCTCCAGCGCCCGCGTGCGGACCGACTCGCCAAGGCGTTGGGGGAGCGAACGGTGGTGGTGCTCAACGCCTCCCGCTCGCGGTGCGACGCCCTCGTCGTGACCGGCGCCGGCGTCCAGGTGATACCGCTGCCCGTGTCGCCCGACGACGTGGTGGCGGCGACGGTGACGATGCAGGCACCGATGCACCGGGCCCTGCCCGTGGTGCTGCCGTGGTTGTGGGAGAAGGTCGCCCGACCGGTCCTGGACGTCCTCGCGCTGCCTCCCGGATCGCCGTTGTGGTGGTGCCCGACGGGTTCCTTCACCTTGCTGCCCGTCCACGCCGCCGAGGCGGGCGACGACGGCGTCCACCGTCGGGTGGTGTCGTCCTACACCTCGACCGTCACCGCGCTCGTCCGTGCGATCGGGCTGCCGGAGCGGACCGGCGGAAGGGCGACGTTCGTGGGGGTCGACCACCCACCCGGTTCGGAACTCGCCGTCCTGACGGCGGTCGCCCAGGAGGCGGCCGTCGTCGAGAGGTCCGTCGGACTGCCCCTCGACGAACTCCAGGGCCCGCAGGCGACCAGGGAGGCCGTCCGCGCCGCCGCCACCGGTGCCGCGGTGCTGCACCTGGCCTGCCACGCGCAGCCGTCTCCCGCGAACCCGCGAGAGGCAGGTCTGGAACTGTGGGACGGCCGCCTCACGGTCAGGGACCTCGCCGCGGACCTCACCACACCGCCGGACCTCGTGTACCTGTCGGCCTGCCACACCGCGGCCGCGGGACTGACGCTGCCGGACGAGGCGATCTCCATCGCGGCCGCCTTCCTCGCCGCGGGCAGCCGCAACGTGGTCGGCACGCTCTGGGCGGTCGGCGATCGCGACGCCGCGACGGTCGCGCGTTTCTTCTACGAGGCACTGAAACGAACGGGAGACCCGGCGCGTGCGTTGCACGAGGCGATGACGGCGTTGCGCGCGCAGTTCCCGAAACGGCCGGCGGCTTGGGCGCCGTTCGTGCACATGGGCGGCGGCGAGGTGCACGACTCGGACACCTGAGGAGCGCTGGATCTCCGGCGGCCCGGCGGAGATCCAGCGCCTCCTGCAGAGGCCTACAAGCAGTCCCCCTCGGACAGGTCGCAGGCCCGCTGGTTGCCGAAGCCGTCGACCGTGAGCTGGACGACCGGGTGGAAGCTGACCGGCAGGTCACCGACCGGCGAGGTGATCACCGTCGAGAACGTCTTGGTGCCCCAGGTGACCGTCACGGTTTCGAGGAAGTTGTCGGCGCTCCAGGAACGATCGTCCCTGCGGGTCGGAGCTCCGCTCTGCTGCCAGCGGGATCCCGGTTGGATGATCGGGTCGCGGTCGTAGGCCGAGTACGTGAACACGGGCGCCGACGGGTAGTTGCTGTCCGCGACGTAGCACCACTCGATGTGGAAACCCCACTCGACGTGGATCGCCTCGGTGATCTCGCGGTGCCCGTTCCTGTTGCTGTCGTTGAAGATGATGTACGTCGGGTCGAACGACTCGCAGGTGACGGCGACCGGCGGGTTCGACGGTGGTTTCGGCGGCTTCGGTCCCGTGGGGGGACAGTTGCCGCCGATCTTGCAGTTGGTCTGGTAGGGCGTGCCGGCGGCCTGCACGGTCGGTGCGAAAACCGTGGTGATCGCGAGGGAGGAGGTGTCGAGCTCCGGTGCACCGCCCTTTCCGGCGGCACCGGCCGCCAGGCTCGGGCTGACCAGGCCGAGCGTCAGGAGGGCCGTGACGATGAGCGAGACCTGAACCGCGTGTCGTGCTAGTCGGGAGATGCGCACTGATCTTCCTAACCCCTTGGTAGGACGCGAGGTGACCGCTTCGGGCGGGGACGAGCAGGCCGACCAAGAACCCCCTTCTCCAGTCCTGCTGCGGCCACCACGCTGCCCGGCCGGGCGAACGAAAACCTGTGGTAAACCTGCAATCGTCGAAACATCGCTGCTAGACCGGCACTGACGGGGGACCGGTCGGCTAGGGGGCGCGGTGGTGGTGGAGTTCCGCGTGTTGGGGCCGGTGCAGGCCAGGTTCGGTGAACGGCTCGTCGACCTGGGGCACGCCCGTCAGCGGTGTGTGCTGGCGGTGCTGTTGATCGAGGCCAACCAGTGGGTGTCGGCCGACCAGCTGCTCGACCGGGCCTGGGGCGAGCGGGTTCCGCCCGGCGGCCGGAACACCCTCTACGGCTACCTGTCGCGCCTGCGCCGGGCACTGCGGGCCACCCGCCAGGCCGCGATCGTGCACCGGTCGAGCGGGTACGAACTGGTCGTCGAGGACGACGCGGTGGACGTGCACCGCTTCCGCCGGTTGGTCGCCGCCGCGCGTGCCGAGTCCGACCACGTCCGTGCACTGGAACTGGCCGAGCAGGCCTCGGCGTTGTGGCACGGCGAGGCGCTGCACGGGCTGGACACGCCGTGGAGCGTGACCGTGCGCCACGGGCTGGAGCGGGAGCGGTTCGCCGCCGACGCGGACCGCCTGGACCTGGCACTGCGGCTCGGGCGGCACTCCGCGGTGCTGCCCGAGCTGACCGACCGCGCCGCCGCGCACCCGCTGAACGAGCACGTGACCGCCCAGCTGATGCTCGCCCTCTACCGCGCCGGTCGCCCCGCGGAGGCCCTGGAGAGGTACCGGCGACTACGCGCCGGCCTGGCAGCCGAGACGGGCACCGATCCTGGTCCGGAGCTGCGGCGGCTGCACCAGCGGATGCTGACCGCGGACCCCGGCCTGGCCGTTCCCGACACGGCCCGGTCCGCGGTGGTGCCCCGTCAACTGCCCGCGGTGCCCGCGTTGTTCACCGGCCGCGTCCCCGAGCTCACCGAACTCGACAGCGCCCTGATCGTGGCACCGGCCGGCGCGTCGGGGTCCGTGCCGATCTTGGCGATCGCGGGCGTGGGCGGGATCGGCAAGACCTGGCTCGCGCTGGCGTGGGCGCACCGCAACCTGCACCGGTTTCCCGACGGGCAGCTGTTCGTGGACCTGCACGGGTTCAGCCCCACCGCGGATCCGGTCGACCCCGCCGACGCGCTGCGCGGATTCCTCACCGCCCTCGGCGTCACCGCCGACCGGGCCGAGGGAGATCTGGGAGCCGTGTACCGCAGCCTGGTGGCCGGGCGGAGGGTGCTGGTGCTGCTGGACAACGCCGCCACCGCGGATCAGGTCATCCCGCTGCTTCCCGGCGGCCCGAGCGCCACCGTGCTCGTCACCAGCCGCACCAGCCTGCCGTCGCTGATCGACCGGCACGGAGCGCACCACCTGCACCTGGGCCTGCTCACCCTCGACGAGTCCCGCACCCTGCTGGCCGCACGGCTGGGCCGCGGCCGCACCGACGCCGAACCCGGTGCCGTCGACGAGCTGGTCGAACTCTGCGGCCGGCACCCGCTGGCCCTGGCGATCACCACCCGGCAGGCCGCCACCCGGCCTCGGCTGCCCCTGGCCGAGCTCGCCGCGGAACTGCGCGAAGCCGGGTTGGAGATGTTCGACCACGAGACCGACCTCGCGGCCAGCCTGCCCGCCGTCCTGTCGTGGTCGCTGCGCCGCCTCACTCCGCGCCAGCGCAAGGTGTTCGTGCTGCTGGGGATCACGCCGGGGCCCGACATCGACCTGCCCGCCGCCGTCTCCCTCACCGGCCTCACCACGGCGGAGGCGCGCAAGGCCCTGCGCGTCCTGGAAGACCACTCGTTGCTCGA
Organism: Lentzea sp. NPDC058450; assembly: GCF_042721395.1. NCBI lineage: Bacteria > Bacillati > Actinomycetota > Actinomycetes > Pseudonocardiales > Pseudonocardiaceae > Lentzea > Lentzea sp. NPDC058450. Next base: position 214,265 of record NZ_JBHXLO010000003.1, on the reverse strand, counting down.
CCGGCACCCGCACGGCCGTTACGCGATGCACGACCTGGTCCGCGCCTACGCCACCACCGCCGACGAGCACCTGCCCGAACCGGAGCGGGAGGCCGCGCTGGAACGGGTGACGGACCACTACCTGCACATCGCCCACGCGGCCGAGCGGCTGCTGAGTCCCCACCGCCCACCGATCAGGCTCGACCCGCCGTCCGCCACGCCCCACCCGCTCCCCGACCGAGTGGCCGCACTGGCCTGGATGGACGCCCACCACCTCCACCTCCTGGCCGTCCAGCACACCGCCGCCGCTCGGCACCGCCACCGGACCGTGTGGCAGCTGGCGTGGGTGCTGGCGACCTTCCACCGTCTGCGCGGACACATCCACGACGACCTCACCGTGTGGCAGGCCGCCGCCGACGCCGCCGTCCACCTGCCCGACCCCGGCGCCCGCGTCCTCGCCCACCGGCTGCTCGGACACGCCCTCGCCGAACTGGACCGGCACGACGACGCCATCGCCCACCTGCACAAGGCCCTCGACCTCGCCCTGCACCACCACGACCTCACCCAGCAGGCTCACACGCAGCACGCCCTCACCTGGGCGTGGGAGCAGCACGGCGACGATCACAAGGCGCTGGAGCACGCCCGGCACGCGCTGGAACTCTTCCGCGCCCTCGACCACCCGGTGTGGGAGGCCACCGCGCTCAACCTGGTGGGCTGGTACGCCGCCCGCGTGGGCGAGTACGACAACGCCCGCAAGCACTGCCAGGCGGCCCTCGACCTCTACCGCCGGCACGAGGACCCCGACGGCGAGGCGGACACCCTGGACAGCTTCGGCTGGATCGAGCACCACACCGGCCACCACCGCCGCGCCATCGACCATTACGAGCAGGCGCTGGCCCTGTACCGCACCGTCGGCAACGCCACCGAGGCCGCCGACACCCTGGACAACCTCGGCCACCCCCACCTCGCCCTCGGTGACCGCGCCGGGGCCCGCTCCGTCTGGCAGGAAGCGCTGGACCTCTACGAGCAGCAGGGCCGCCACACCGACGCCGAACGCGCGCGAGGACGACTCGCCGGGCTCGACGCCGTGCCGCGTCAGGACGTGACCAGCCGCAGCACCAGCGCGGAGACGGAGAGCGCCAGGTACGCCCCCGGATAGGCGATGTGCGAGTACGACCGGCTGCGGACGACCGTGACGACCGCGCCGACGAAGTAGAGCGACAGGCCGGCCGCCGCCGCGATCCCGAGGAGGGGCACCGCGACTCCCGCGAGCAGCCCCACGGCACCGGCCGCCTTGGCGACCCCGAGCAGGAACAGCCAGCGGTGAGGCACGCCGTACCTGGTCATGTTGGCCAGGACCCACTCGGCGCGCGCAAAGTCCACAATGGACGCAAGGGTGTTCGCGACAACGGCCACTGCGGTGATGGCGAGGTAATACGTCTGTACACTCACGAACGGTCTCCACTGCTCGATGCGTTCATCCGGACTCGGGTCGGCACCTGCTTGACGGATGGCGGACGGGATTGGTGACCGATGAGTGGATCTGAGGCGTTGGCCGTGCGTTTCGAGGCGCACCGCGAGCACCTGCGCGGCGTGGCCTTTCGCTTGCTGGGCTCGCTGGACGAGGCCGACGACGCCGTGCAGCTGGCCTGGTTGCGCGCCGACCGCGCCGATCTCGGCGACGTGACCAACTTGGCCGGCTGGCTCACCACCGTGGTCGCCAGGATCAGCCTGGACCTGTTGCGCGCCAGGCGATCCCGTGGCGAGGAACCGGCGTCGGCCGTCGAACCGCGCGGCGGCGTCGAACCCGAGGCGGAAGCCGTGCTGGCCGAGTCGGTGGGGCTGGCCGTGCTGGTCGTGCTGGACAGGTTGACCCCGGCGGAGCGAGTGGCCTTCGTGCTGCACGACGTGTTCGCGCTCCCGTTCGACGAGATCGCGGTGGTCGTCGGCCGCTCGACGGCGGCGAGCAAGAAGCTGGCCAGCCGCGCCCGCGGCCGGGTCCGAGGTGCGCCGGCCACCGGTGATCGGACCGCGCTGGCCCGCAACCACGCCGTGGTCGAGGCGTTCCTCTCGGCTGCCCGCGACGGCGACCTGGACGCGCTGATCGAGGTGCTCGCACCGGACGTGGTGCGCCGTGCCGACCGGTTCGCGGCGCCGCCCGGAGCCGCCGCCGAGATCCGCGGTGCCCGGGCGGTCGCGGAGGCGACCGCGTTGAACGCGTACCGGATCTCGGTCGCCGAGGTGGTGCTCGTCGACGGGGAACCGGGAGTCGTGGTCGCGCCACGAGGCCGCCTGCTGCTCGTCCTGAGCATGACGGTGCGCGAGGGACGAATCGTCGCGTACGACGTCGTCGGTGATCCGGTTCGTCTCGCCCGGATCTCGCTCGCGCTGGACCCCGGAAGGGGGAACTGACCGCGGTCCGCTCCGGATCTGCGCCGAATTGACCGCAACCTCCGCCGCCTTCTCCCGTTGGTCAATACAGAAGGCGCTACATGCGGGGAGGACGCGGCGTGGTGAAGATCGACCACCAGGGGGACACACCTCCGTACGAGCAGGTGCGCGTGCACTACGCACACGCCATCTCGAACCGGGAGCTGCCGGTGGGAGCGAAGCTGCCGACGGTGCGTGCCCTGGCGAAAGACCTGGGTCTGGCGGTCAACACGGTGGCGCGCGCCTACCGCGAGCTGGAGGAGGCCGGCCTCGTCGAGACGAGAGGCCGCGCCGGCACGGTGGTCAGCGCGAACGGCGACAGCAACCGCGAACGCGTGCGCGCGGCGGCGGCTCAGTACGCGGCGATGTCCGCGGAGCTGGGCCTTGCGCCGCAGGAAGCCCTGGAGATCGTCCGCGCCGCGTTCCGCGCGTAGAAGTCACACTTCTGGGTGTAGCAGGGTTTCTGGAACTGTGACGTTCCACAATGGTCACCACGGCTCGGCCTGCTGACCGAGTCCGGCGCGCCCTTTTCGGCGACGCCGCGGGGTCCGGCGTGTGTGCTGTCAGTTGGTCTGCTGCTCCAGGCGAGTGATCACATCTGCCCTGGTAGTCACCCGTTCGCGAACCTCACGAGGCGTCTTGACAGAGCTAGGCTGCCCCCTGGATCGTGAATAACTGATTCGTCAGTCAATTTAGGGGTGCGAGATGGGGCGGACCGTCCGCGACGGCCTGCGGCTCACGGCCGAGCAACAGCAGTTCGTCGAGCTGGCCGGGGAGTTCGCCGCGCGCGAGATCCGGCCGCGCGGGCGGGCCGTGGACGAGGCGGACACCGAGTCGCCGCTCGACGTGTGGGAGAAGGCGGCGGGGCTCGGGCTGACCTCGTTCATGCTGCCGGAGAAGTTCGGCGGCGGTGGCGTCACCGACCTGCTCACCCAGGTGCTGATCCAGCAGGAGTTGTGCCACGGCGACATCGGCATCGGGAACCTGGTCACGTCCAACGGGTTCTTCAGCGCGCCGATCGAGCACCTCGGCACGCCCGAGCAGCAGGAGCGGTTCCTCACGCCGTTGTCGGGGCCTCATCCGCCGCTCACCGCTGTCGCCGTGACCGAGCCCGGCAGCGGGTCGGACGCGGCGAGCATCCAGACGTCGGCGCGGCGCGAGGGCGACGAGTACGTCCTCAACGGACAGAAGACGTGGATCTCGAACGCGCCGTACGCCGAGACGTTCGTGATCTTCGCGACCGTCGATCCGGCGCTGAGGTCCCGTGGTGTCACGGCTTTCGTCGTGCCGCGGTCCGCGCCGGGGCTCACGGTCGGGCCGCCGTTCCCGAAGATGGGGCAGCGCGCGATCGTCAACGCCGAGGTGTTCCTGGACGACGTGCGGGTGCCCGTCGAGGATCGACTGGGCGAGGAGGGGCAGGGGTTCGCCGGGCTGATGAGGACGTTCGACGCCTCGCGCATCCTGATCGGCGCGTCCACGACGGGACTCGCCCGTGCGGCGCTGGACTTCGCCACCGCGTACGCGCGCGAGCGGGAGCAGTTCGGGGTGCCGATCATCCAGCACCAGGCGGTGGCGTTCCGGCTGGCGGACATGGCGACCCGCGTCGACACCTCGCACCTGCTCACGGTGCGGGCGGCGACGCTGTACGACGACGGGCAGGCGGTGGCGCAGGAGTCGGCGATGGCCAAGCTCGTCGGCTCGGAGAACGCCATGTGGTGCACGCACGCCGCCGTGCAGACGTTGGGGGGCTACGGATACTCCCGTGAGTACCCCGTCGAACGCTGGATGCGCGACGCCAAGCTGGAGGAGATCGAGGAAGGCACCTCGGACATCCAGCGCCTGATCATCTCCCGCGGCCTCGGTGCGAGATGATCTTCTCGGATCCCGCTTCCGTCGCTGTCGTCGGCGCCAGCGACGACCCCGCCAAGTGGGGCCACTGGCTCGCGCGCGGTGCCCTCGACGGCCACGAACGCCGCGCGGTGCACCTGGTCAACCGCGGTGGTGGCGCGGTGCTGGGACGGCCGACGGTGCGGTCGCTCTCCGAGCTCGACGAGGCTCCCGAACTGGTCGTGCTGGCCGTGCCCGCCGCGCACGTGCCGGCGGTGGTGGACGAGGCGCTGGCCGTGGGGGTGCGCGGTTTCGTGGGCATCCCCGCCGGGATCGACGAGGCGGTCATCGGCCGGATCCGCGAGGCGGGCGCCCGGTTGCTGGGGCCGAACTGCCTGGGGGTGTTCGACGCGGCGACGTCGTTGCACCTCGCGTGGGGCCGGTTCCAGGCCGGTTCGCTGGGGGTGGTGTCGCAGAGCGGGCAGGTCGGGCTGGAGATCGCCGGGCTCGCGGCGTCGACGGGGATCGGCGTCAGCCGGTTCGTCTCGGTCGGCAACCAGGCGGACGTGACGGCCGCGGAAGCGTTGCGGGAACTGGTGTGCCACGACCTGACCACGGTCGCCGGGGTCTACCTGGAGAGCTTCGGTCCCGGCATCGTGGCGGCCATGTCGGAGCTGCGCGCGGCCGGGAAACCCGTGGTGCTGCTGACCGTGGGCTCCTCGCTCGCCGCCCAGGAGGCCGCGCGCACGCACACGGGCGCGCTGACGTCCTCTTTGGATGTTGTGGACGCGGCCTGCCGTCGTGCGGGCGCGGTCCGGGTGACGACACCGGCGGCGCTGGTCGACCTGGCGTCACTGCTGACCTCCGGGGTGTCGGGTGGGGGCAGGGTGGGGGTCATCTCCGACTCGGGCGGCCAGGGCGCGATCGCCGCCGATCTCGCGGTGGCGGCCGGTCTCGCGGTCCCGCAACTGTCCGTTGTGGACGGTATGCCCGCCGGAGCGTCGGTGCGCAACCCGATCGACCTCGCCGGCACGGGGGAACAGGACCTCGCCAACTACGCGCGGGCCGTCGAGGTGCTGGTGCGCGGCGGTGAGATCGACACCGTGGTGCTCTCCGGCTACTTCGGCAGCTACGGCGAGGACACCCCGTCGCTGGAGTCGGCGGAGGTGGGCGTCGCGTCCCGGATCTGTTCGCTGGCAAGGGAAACAGGCGTGCCCGTGGTCGTGCACAGCATGCGCGCGGACTCGGCCGCCGTCCGGGCGTTGCGGGCCGGCGGCGTCCCCGTCCAGCACACGATCGAACGCGCGATGGCCGCGCTGGGCAACGCGCACCGGCTGCGAAGACACACCGCGGAGGTGGCTCCGCGCGTCACGACGTCCACCCCGTACTCGCCCGGTTACCTCGCGGCCCGCGAGCTGCTGCACTTCGTGCGGTTCCCCGAGGCTCACGCCGTGACGTCCGCCGCCGACGTGACGGGCACGCCGCTGACCGGACCGTTCGCGCTCAAGGCCGACTGGCTCGCGCACAAGAGCGAGCACGGCGGCGTGAAGATCGGCCTCACCGACCCCGCGGCGGCGTTCGACGAGATGCGCGCGAGGCTCGGGCCGGGCACGTACGTGCTGGAGGAGATGGACACGCGCGACCACACCGTCGAGCTGATCATCGGCGCCAAGCGCGACCACTCGTTCGGCCCGGTCGTGCTCGTCGGCGCGGGCGGCGTCCACGCGGAACTGCTGAGGGACACCGCGGTCGAGCTCGCTCCCGTGACCCCCGCCACCGCGACGGACATGCTGGCACGCCTCATCTCTGCCCCGCTTCTGTCAGGCACGCGTGGCGCGCCGCCCGTCGACGTGGCAGCGTTGGCCGAGGTGATCGCGCAGATCTCCGAGACGCTGGCGGCCAGACCGGATCTGGCCGAGATCGAGCTCAACCCCGTGCGCGTGGGGCCGGACGGAGTCCTGGCGGTGGACGCGCTGATCATCCCCTCCAGCGAAGCGAACGAGTCGAGCGGACAACGCGTGGCATGAGCACGACCCCACCCCGCCTCAGTGGCGCCGACGCACTGGTGCGCGCCCTGGTGGCGCACGGCACCGAGCTGGTCTTTGGCATCCCGGGCACCCACAACCTCGGCATCTACCGGGCGCTGGCCGACCACGACGTCAAGCACGTGACGCCTCGCCACGAACAGGGCGCGGGCTTCGCGGCGGACGGCTACGCCCGCGTGACCGGGAAGCCCGGCGTGTGCCTCACCACGAGCGGCCCGGCCGTGCTCAACGCGATGACCGCGGTGACGCAGTCCTATTCGGACTCGGTGCCCGTGCTGCTCATCTCGCCCGGCATGCCGTTGCGGCATCCCGGCCGGGGCAACGGCACCCTGCACGAGGTGCGCCACCAGAGCGTCGCGCTGGAGGCGGTGATCGGGTACTCGAACCGCGTGCAGAGCGTCGCCGAGATCCCGCTGGCCGTGGCGCAGGCGTTCGCGCACATGACCTCGGGCCGGCCGCGGCCCGCCCACCTGGAGATCCCGCTGGACCTGATCGACGCCGTCGACGGGGTTATAGAAGTACCCCCACTGGTGGTGGCACACCCGCCCGCCGACGCCGTGACGATCGCCGCGGCGGCCGGTCGCCTCAACGCGGCCACCGCGCCGGGCATGATCGTCGGCGGCGGGGCCAAGGCCGCGGCCGAGCAGATCACGCTTCTGGCCGAACGCCTGGGCGCCCCGGTCGTGACCACGGCCAACGGCAAGGGGATCGTCTCCGAGCACCACCCGCTCTCCATCGGCGCGGGCCTGCACCACAAGGCGGTCGCGGACTTCGTGGCCGAGTGCGACGCCGTGCTCGCCATCGGCACCGAACTGGCGTCCACCGACCTGTGGAACGGCCCGCTGAAGTTCCCCGGCGACCTCATCCGCGTCGACGTGGACCCGGCCCAGGTGATCACCAACGCCCTGCCCGACTTCCCGCTGGTGGGCGACGCCGAGGCCACCGTCGCGGCCCTGAACCAGCGCCTGGGCAACCCGGCCGCGCTCTACGACACCACCCGCGCCGACCGCTGGCGCAAGCTCTTCACCAAGCACGCCCGAACCCAAGGCACCCCATGGCTACCCCTGGTGGGGTCATTGACGAACGCTCTGGCCCCCGGCGCCATCATCGCCGGCGACAGCGCGATGGCCTGCTACTACGGCGCCCTGTCGAACCTGCGGCTCGACGCCCCGGCGAGCTTCCTGTACCCCACCGGCTTCGGCACCCTCGGCTACGGCCTGCCCGCGGCCATCGGAGCCAAGATGGCTGCCCCGCACCGTCAGGTCGTGGCCCTGCACGGTGACGGCGGCGTCATGTTCACCCTCGCCGAACTCGCCACGGCAGCCCAGGAACGCCTGCCGCTGCCGGTGCTCGTCGCGGACAACGGCGGCTACGGCGAGATCCGCCGCGAGATGGTCGACCGCAGCGAACCGGTGCACGGCGTGAACCTCCCCGGCGTGGACTTCGTGAAGGTCGCGCGCGGCCTCAACTGCCACGGCGTCACCGTCGACGACGAGGACCGGCTCACCGTCGCGTTGCGCAAGGCGTTCACCGCGGACCGCCCGACGGTGATCCACGTGACCGGGGACCTGGCAGGCGCCTGACCGTCCTTGATTTGTCCAGAAACGACCCTGCGCGGCGTGGGACCATCCCCGGATGGCGCGTGACGACCAGGGGTTCAGCACCGGCGACGTCACGGGCTCGGTGTTCCAGGCCCAGCACATGCACGGCGACGTGCACGTGCACCAGGGCAGGTCGCCAAGGCCTGTTTTCGACCCACCGCCGACGTGGGACGAGGCGCCCGAACCGCCACCGGAGATCCAGTCGTTGCTGTGGGCGCAGCTCCACGCCGCGCACGAGACCCCGTACCGCCTGCCGGGCGCCCGCAAACCGTCGCTGGACACGGTCTACGTGCGCCAGGACCTCGGCAACGCCGTGGACGAACCCGAGACCCCGCGCCACGGCCCCGTCCTGGACGACGACGGCAGGCTGATCGAGACGCCGGCCCGCCCGGCCGTGCGCATCACCGTCCGCCCGCCGTCCCGCGCGATGAGCACCGCCCTGGACGCCGACGACCACCTGGTCGTCACCGGCGGCCCCGGCCTCGGCAAGTCCACCCTGACCCTGCGCCTCGCCGCCGACATAGCCCGCCACTGGAAGACCCGCGCGGACACCGCCCCGCTGGCCGAACCGGTCGTCCCGCTGCGGATCACCGCCCGAGCCCTCGCCGCCCGCCTCGACCTCCCGTTCGCCGAGGCCCTGGCCGACAGCGCCGCCGCCGAGTACGGCCCACTCCTGCGCTCGTCCGTCGACCCCGACCTCTTCACCACCCGCCCGGTCGGCTGCCGCTGGCTCCTGCTGGTCGACGGCCTGGACGAGGTCTCCGACGCGGACCAACGCCTCCGCCTGGTCAACGCCCTCGCGGCCTGGGCCTCCGACGACGCCTACCGCCTCCTCCTCACCACCCGCCCCACCGAAGGCGGCGCGCTGGCCTCCCTGCACCGCATCAGCGCCGTCCGCTACGAGATCCAGCCCTTCGACGCCCTGGCCCTGCGCCGCTTCGCCGCCAACTGGTTCCCGGAAGACGACGCTCAGCGCTTTCTCCGCGAGATCCGCGAGGCCCACCTGGACGAACTCCTCCAGGTCCCGCTCCTCGCCACGATCGCGGCCATCATCTACGCCGAGTACACCGCAGAACCGTTGCCCGGCAACCAGTACTCCCTCTACGACACCTACCTGGCCCACATCCGCCGCGACCAACCAGACCGCTTCAAGCGCGAGGCCCTCCTCGAACACCTGGCGCGCGTCCGCCTGGAAACCGAACTCCCACTTTTGCCCGCTGCCCGCGCGTGGGTGGGCGGCACCGTGTGGCCGGAGGAACTGACCGACTACCTGCTCTCCGCGGGCCCGTTCATCCTGCGCGGCGACGACCTCCAGTTCCTGCACCAGAGCTTCGCCGAACACCTGGCCGCCACCTCCCGTGCCCGCGAACTCCCCGACGAGTTCTGCCCGGAGGCCTTCGCCGACCTCCTGCACGCGGCCGAGGCCCGCGAGTCGGGCCGCTTCGCCCGAGCAGTCCTCCTCCACCACACCCGCCTGCATCCGGCCGAAGCTGACCGCCTCCTGTCCTGGCTGCACCAGGGCGATGCCTCCCAACACCTCCTGGCAGCCCGCCTGCTGGCCCACCACCTACCGGCCTCACCCGAGGCGTTCCTCGCCACGGTCCGCGGTTGGGCGATGACCACGCACCTCGACGCGCCCGAGATCCTCGCCGAGACCACTCGGGCCACCCGATACCCCGGTTTGGTTCGGTGGCTCACCGACTTGATGAACGAACGCGCCGCCCCGATGCAATCGCGGGCCGAGTGCGCCACCGCGCTGACGATCCGGATTCGAGGGCCGCACAGCGCGCACGCGACCACCTTCCTGCGGTATGTGGTCGACGCGCCAAAGGCGTTGGTGAGTGACCGGCTCAAGGCCGCGGAAGCGCTTGCGCAGTGCGGAACTCCCGAACGCGACGCCGCGGAGCGCGGCCTGCGCGAGGTGCTCATCGATCCGAACGCCGACGACTCGTCGCTGCGAGTTGCCGCAGTGGTGCTGGCGGCGTTCGAGGGGGACGCACGCAAGTTCGCGACGGACACGCTCATCCGCGTTCTGTCCGATGAGGACTCACGGCCGGGTCACATCACCGAAGCGGCAACGGGTCTGGTGGAGATCAGTCCCGAGTTCGCCGACTTCTGCGCTCACCACCTCCTGGTCGTCCTGCGCGGAGAGGAAGGAACCGCGCACTGCTGGGACAGTGCGGCGCTCGCGTTGGCCTCGATCAGCCACGCGCACCTCGACCAGGCGGCTGCCGCGCTCACCGCCCGCATCACCGATCGCCGGCTGTCCGCGCGAGGACAGGTCAGGGCGGCGAGGGCGTTGAGCGAACTGGGACCACAGCACCGCCGCGCCGCTGGTCGGTTGATCGCCACGATGGCGGCGGACGCGGCACGCGCGATCGACCGGTCGATCCTGCTCGGGCACCTGGTGACCCATCAGCCGGAACGCGACACGGCACTGGCCGGGCTGCGGGCGATGCTGTCCGAACGACACCAGAACTGGAACAACATCACCCGAGCGGCAGCGGCGTTGGGCGGCGTCGGGCCCGCGTACCGGAACGAGGCGGCGGAGGCCCTGCTGGGATCGAGACCGCCACGGGGTTCGCACGACCAGGTCACCGTCCTGGACGAAGTGGTCCGGCTCGGGGAACCGCACCGGGCACGCGCGCTCCGGGAGCTTCGCGATCTGATCCACGACTCCGCGGTGGCTGCCGAGGTGCGATGCCGCGCCGCGAACACCCTCATCAGGTCCGGGCCGGACTTCCACCCCGAGGCCGTCGCGCTGCTGTGGCAGATCACGTCCGAGGAACCTCAGGCGTTCTACGGACTCGCGCGCACCGGCGCGGGTGAAGAGGCGCTCACCGTGTTGCTGAAGGACGCCCAGTCGGAGGATTCCGACGCGATGCACGTCCTGGCTACGACGGTGACGCACGGCGAGCGGGCAGACGAAGCAGTCGAGGTCATGCGGACGGCTGTCCGCGACAGCAGCCGCTCGATGCGCACTCGCATCACCGCTGCCAGCGGGCTCAGCGCACTGTCCGGCCGGTTCGACCGCAAGTCCGCCGCCGAACTGAGCCGGATGATCACCGGCGAGCCGATGATCACCGACTTCGTCTACGCCGTGACCTACCACTCCAGCAGCGGCCCCGGACCTCGTGGGGAACTCGCCCGCGCACTCCTCATCGTGCTTGCCGACGAGCGCACCTCCTCCGAACGCAGGTGGAGCGCGGTGCAAGCGTTGCAGGTTCTGGGCCACGGCGGAGAGCCGGAGACGCTGGCAGCGGCGCGGCGCCTGGCGGAGTTTCCCGGCGCTCATCCCGAGCACCGCGCGCTGGCGGCGGCTCATCTCGCATCCTGGGCGCCCGAACACCTCGCACTCGCGGCGGGTCTGGTCGCGTCTGCCGCGAAGTACTTCACCGATGAGCGCCTGAATTCCCTTGTCGGCGACCTGCGTTCGTCCGATGTGGAACTGAGCGGGAGGTTCCGGGCCCAGTTGGCCACCGGCACGACGGCCATGAGCCAGCGCATCGCCGTGGCCACCGTGCTCGGGGAGGTGGACGAGCTGCGCCGGATCGCCCAGGACGAAACGGTGCGTTACAAGCCAAGAGAGTGGTCGTACGACGGTCTCGCGCTGACGGAGGCGATCGTTTTTCACCACGCGGTGCTGGACGACCCCGATGTTCCCGTCGAGGAGCGGGGTGAGGCGGCTCGTGCGCTGGCGCGGCTGGACAGGAGGACCTGGCTGTCGTCGATCGATGCCCTGTGGAGGCTGACGACGGACCCCGACATCACCTCGGAGGGGCGGGCGAAGACGTTGCGGTATCTGGACGTGCTTCTGCGCCCGCGCTCGGAACGGTTCAGACGGGCGGTGATCGAGGTTCTGCGAGGACCTGACGTTCTGGGGGAGTCGTGGCGCCCGCTCATCGGCACGTTGCGGCGATCGGTGCGCACCGATCTCGAACGCAGTCGTCTGCACATCCGGTCGATCTCCATCGAGGTCCGGGTGCCGACCGCCGACCTGTGGGACGACCTGCCGTTGCGCGACGAGGCGGTCGCGGAGATTCGAGATGTCATCGCCGGGCCCGAAACCACGCGACGGGAACGGATTCGGGCTGCGGTCGCTCTGTTCGGCGTGTCGTTCACCTTCCACGCCGAGGCTGTCGAGGTGCTCGAACGGCTGCCGGGTAGGGCGGCACGGAACGCGCTCGCGGGGATGGGTGAGGCCCAGTGGTGGCGGGTGCGCGACGAAGCGTTCGCGGCGGTGACGGACGTGAGTCTGCCGCGTCGGGTTCGCGGGGAGGCCGCCTGTGTGCTCGGCGATCTCAACGTCGACGTGCCGGGTGAGGTGTGGCTGAATCGGATCGACGGTCTTGCGGCCCGCGAGGACATTGATGCCCTGCGTCGCATTCGGGACACGGACGAGCTGGTGGCTGCGCGGGTGCGGGCGGCGGAGGTGCTGCGGACCTGCACTCGTGATGATCGGGTTGTCGGCATGGAGTTGCTTGCGCGGGTGGCGGAGGACGGTGTTGTCAGGCCTGCGTTGAGGGTGAGGTCGGTCGGGCATCTGCTGAAGTTCGGGGCGGCCGGGAGGAAGCGGGCGGCGGCGATCGCGCGGGCGATGATGGCCGATGAGGGGCTGCCCGTGCTGGTTCGGGCCAAGGCGGCCGTCGCTCTGCACCAGGCGGCTCGGACGGCTCGGCGGGAGGTGATGGCCACCCTGGCCGAGTTGGCGGCGTTGGCTGAGCCGTTGCGGCGGGTGGAGGTGTTGCGGCGGCTGGGGGCGTTGGATGCCGCTCGGGCCGTGGAGTTGTTGTGGGGCGTTGAGGGTGGGGCGGTGGTGCGGATGCGGGCTGCTCGGGTTGCGGTCGGGCTCAGGCACGACCAGCGGGAGTGGGCTTCTGGGGTGGCTCGGGCGGTGGCGTGGGATGAAGGGGTTGCTCGGCACGTCCGGCGGAACGCGGCTCGGGACTTGGCGTTGTGGAGTTCGTTGATGCGGGAGGACGCGAGGGGGCTGTTGGTCCGGTTGAGGGACGCGTGCTCGGAATAACAGGTGCGCGGTTGACGTTCTCTGCTATGGTTCGTTCATACCGGCGGTGTGCGGCATAGCGCACGTAGGACCGGATCAGCTGCTGGACCGTCAGAGATCCGCAGCCAAGACCCTCCAGTTTCTCACGCTGGCGGACCTGTATTTGAAGCGCTCTCCTCCACAACGGCCACTGAAGTGGGCCGAGGAGTCGATGAGGCGTACTTCACGCAACCCTCCTGAAAGGACAGTACCGATGGACATCGGTGTACTCGACGTACGTAACAACAAGGCGTTTCTCGTTGGCGGGGCTCAGGTTCCGCAGGCGCTCGTGAAGCAGTTCGACCTGCGGCGCGGCGACCGGATCAGCGGGGAGGCCGAGAACGACAGGCTCGTGAGCGTTGACACGGTCAACGGGCGCGCGCCGCACAAGAGGCCTCGGTTCGAGGACCTCACGCCGCTCTACCCCAACGAGAGGTTGTGGCTGGAGCACGATCCGGAAGAGTTGACCAGCCGGGCGATCGACCTGGTCATGCCGGTCGGCAAGGGGCAGCGGGCGCTGATCGTGGCGCCGCCCAAGGCGGGCAAGACCGTTGTGTTGCAACAGATCGCGCAGGCGATCGCGAAGAACAACCCCGAGGTGCATCTGATCGTGGCGCTCGTCGGCGAACGGCCCGAAGAGGTCACCGACATGCGCACGACGATCCCGGGGGAGATGTTCACCTCCACCTTCGACGAGCACCCCAACGAGCACATCCGGGTCGCCGAGCTGGCCGTCGAACGGGCCAAGCGGCTCGTCGAGGACGGCCAGGACGTGGTGATCCTGCTGGATTCGCTCACCCGGCTGGGGCGGGCCTACAACCTCGCGCAGCCCAACGGCGGCCGGATTCTCAGCGGCGGCATCGACGCGCGGGCGCTCACGCCGCCCAAGCAGTTCCTCGGAGCGGCGCGCAACATCGAGGACGGCGGCAGCCTGACGATCTTCGCCACCGCGCTGGTGGAGACCGGGTCGCTGGCCGACACGGCGATCTTCGAGGAGCTCAAGAGCACCGGCAACGCCGAGCTGAAGCTGGATCGCAAGGCCGCCCAGCGCCGGATCTACCCGGCGATCGACCTCACCCAGTCGAGCACGCGCAAGGCGGAGCTCATCACCTCCAAGCAGGAGATGACCATCATGGACGCGGTGCGCCGGGCCATGGCGGACCGGGACATCGACGTGATCGTCGAAGGCCTGCGCAAGACCCGGAGCAACGCGGAGTTCCTCATGCAGATGTCGAAGTGAGCTCCCGGTCGCGAGCCCGGGTCGGGGAACCCAGGGCGTAGAACAGGAAACCGATGCCGATCACGATCAGCAGCGGCACCACCTGCGAGAGCGTGTACTCGGTCCGCTGGCCCTCGAACGCCGACGGCAGCTCCAGCGGCCAGATCAGCACCACGACGGTGAACCCGACCAGCCCGGTCGTCAGAATCGTGATGAGCCAGGCGAAAGGCGCGCGGAACGGGCGGGAGACGTCCGGCGAGCGGTACCGCAGCACCAGCATCGACGGGAACGTCAGCAGGTAGCTGATGAACGTCGTGCAGATGACCAGCGCGAGACCGGCGGTGAAGTACTTCTCGGAGTCGCCACCGCTGAGGTTCAACGCTGTCACCAGAACCACGGACGCCAACACTCCCGAAAGGACGTTCACGTGGATCGGCGTGCCGTGCTTCTCCGAGAGCCGGCCCAGATACGCAGGACCGGAACCATCCGCACACGCCACGGCCTGCGCGCGGTGGGCGCCGATCGCCCACGACACACCCGACGTCAGCACGCCGACGATCAACCCGGCCGCGCACACGCTGCCCAGGACGGCGCCCGCGCCGGTCAGCGTCACGGTCCCGTCCGCGGCCACGGACCCGCCGTAGACGGTCAGCACCTGCTTGGCGGCGTCGATGAACCCGCCCAGTCCCTGGATCTGCGACGCGGGCACCACCAGCAGGATGCCGAGAATCGGGCCGCCGTAGAGGAAGAACGCCGACAGCCCCGCCCGCAGGATCGCGAACGGCACGGTGCGCTGCGGATCCGTCATCTCCTCGGTCGCGGTGGACGGCAGTTCGAACCCCACGTAGTTGAAGATCAGCACCGGCACCAGCACGACGAAACCCGACCAGGTCGGGATGAAGTCGGCCCCGGCCAACGGTTGCACGCCATACCGAACGGCGTAGACGACCACCGAGATCATGAAGAACCCCAGCAGGACGATGCGCGCGAACGCCCCCGCGATGGGCACCCACTTGCCGACGTGCAACGACGCCGCCACCGCGAGCACGCCGATCCAGATGAACGCCAGACCGGCGACGAGCTTGCCGGCCATCCCCAGCGGCAGGAAGAACGTCTCGAACGTCGTCACGGCGATGATCGCCAGCGTCCCGCCCATCCACAACGGGTTGGACAGCCAGTAGAGGACCTGGTTCACGCCGGCCGCGAGCCGCCCGTACGCGAGCTTCGTCCACACGTACGGCCCGCCCTCGACCGGGAACGCCGTGCCGAGCTCGGTGGTCAGGAAGCCGTACGGCAGGAAGAACACCACCGCCAGGATCACCATCCACACGAGCCCCTGGGGGCCGCTGGCGGCGACGCTGCCGATCGTGTCGAGCCCGACGAGGGTGCAGAGCAGGTAGAACGTCACGTCCGTGCGGCGGAGAGACTTGCGCAGGTGCGTGCGTTCGCTGAGCCAGTTTCCGCTGAGAGGCTGTACCTCGCTCACGGGCCCTCCAGATGGTTAACTGAGTCGCCAGTCAGTTATTCGGGACGGACCATGTGACCGCGGTCATACGCTGAAGTCAAGGGGGTGCGTTCGATGAGTTATCTCCAGGTCGCCTGGACCGACCCGGCCACGCAGGCGCGCGGCTACCTCGTGATCGACCGGCTGGTGCGCGGCGTCAGCAGCGGCGGTCTGCGCATGCGCGCCGGCTGCACGATGGACGAGGTGCGCGGTCTCGCCGAGGGGATGACCGCCAAGGAAGCCCTCAACTACGACCCGGACGCGAAGTACGTCCCGCTCGGCGGTGCCAAGGGCGGCATCGACTTCGACCCCTACGACCCGCGGGCGAAGGACGTCCTCACGGCGTACCTGAAAGCCATGTCCCCCTACATCGAACGCTTCTGGACGATGGGGGAGGACCTCGGGCTGCGGCAGTCCACGATCGACGAGGCCATCGCGAAGATCGGGCTCGAGTCGTCCATCCAGGCCGTCTACCCGTTGCTCGACGACGAGCAGAAGGCCCGCCAACGGCTGGCAGAGGCGTTCCAGGTGACGGAAGACGGCGTCAGCCTGGACGAGCTCGTCGGCGGCTACGGCGTCGCACAGGCCGCGCTCACCGCCGCCGAACACCTCCAGCTCACCGACCCCACGGCGTTCGTGCAGGGCTTCGGCTCGATGGGCGGCGCGACGGCCCGCTACCTCGCCCGGGCCGGGGTCAGGATCGTCGGACTCGCGGACGTCCACGGCGTCGTCGCGAACCCGGACGGCCTCGACGTCGAAACCCTGCTCCTCAGCAGGGACGCGCACGGCGCCATCGACCGCACGAAGCTCAGGCCGCAGGACGAGCAACGGGACCGCGACAGCTGGCTCACCACCGAAGCCGACGTCCTCGTCCCCGCCGCCACCAGCTACGCGATCACCGGGTCCAACGCGCACCAGGTCAACGCCAGGCTGATCGTCGAAGCCGCCAACATGCCGGTGACCGCCGAAGCCGAGGCCCGGATCGACGCGGTGATCATCCCGGACGTCGTCGCGAACTCCGCCACCAACTCCTGGTGGTGGTGGACCCTGTTCGGCGACATCGAGCCCACGGCCGAGTCGGCGTTCGAGAAGATCCGCACGAGCATGCGCGCGCTCACGACCAAGGTCCTCACCGAGGGCACCTCACCGCGTCAGGCCGCCAAGGACATCGCCGGGAAAGCGGTGCAGGAGATCGAAAAGCGGTTCTAGACTCCGGAAGCATGCCGGGCCTCAAGAACATCTCCACGATCGCGGCACCGCCCGACCAGGTCTGGGCGGTGCTCGCCGACGTCGAACGGTGGCCGGAACGCATCCCCACCGTCACCACCGCGGAACGCCTCGACGACGGCCCTCTGCGCGTCGGCGCCCGCACCCGCCTCAAACAGCCGAAGCTGTCCGAGGCGGTGTGGACGGTCACCGAGCTCGTCGAGAACAGATCGTTCACGTGGGAGTCGAAGTCGCCCGGCGTGAAGATCACGGCCGAGCACCTCGTCGAACCGCACGAGAACGGCACCCGGCTCACCCTCAGCCTGCTGCTGACCGGACCGCTGGCCGGCTTCGGCTGGCTGCTCACCAGGTCGATGACCAGGCGTTACGTGGCCGCCGAGGCCGCCTCCATCAAGAAGGCGGCCGAGTAGGCGTCAGCGCTTCTTGCGACGGGCCGGCGCGCCCACGTAGTCGGCCAGGTGCTCGCCGGTCAGCGTCGAGCGCTTGGCCACGAGGTCCGCGGGCGTGCCCTCGAACACGACCTTGCCGCCGTCGTGACCGGCGCCCGGCCCGAGGTCGATGATCCAGTCGGCGTGCGCCATGACGGCCTGGTGGTGCTCGATCACGATCACCGACTTGCCCGCCTCGACGAGCCGGTCGAGCAGCCCGAGGAGCTGTTCGACGTCCGCGAGGTGCAGGCCGGTCGTCGGCTCGTCCAGCACGTAGACGCCGCCCTTGTCGGCCATGTGCGTGGCGAGCTTCAGGCGTTGCCGCTCGCCGCCGGACAGCGTCGTCAGCGGCTGGCCCAGCGACAGGTAGCCGAGGCCGACGTCCTTCAGCCGCGCCAGAATCGCGTGCGCGGCGGGAGTGCGAGCCTCGCCCTCACCGAAGAACTCCACGGCCTCCGCGACCGGCATCGCGAGCACCTCGGAGATGTCGCGGCCGCCGAACTTGAACTCCAGCACGGCCTGGTCGAACCGCTTGCCCTCGCAGACGTCGCACGGCGACTCGATCGTCGCCATGATCCCGAGGTCGGTGAACACCACCCCGGCGCCGTTGCAGTTCGGGCAGGCGCCCTCGGAGTTCGCGCTGAACAGCGCGGGCTTCACGCCGTTGGCCTTGGCGAACGCCTTGCGGATCGGCTCCAGCAGACCGGTGTAGGTCGCCGGGTTCGACCGGCGCGACCCCTTGATCGGCGTCTGGTCGACCACGATCGCGCCCGAGTCGCGCGGCAGCGACTGGTGGATCAACGACGACTTGCCCGACCCCGCCACGCCCGTGACGACGGTCAGCACGCCCAGGGGCACGTCCACGTCGACGTCGCGCAGGTTGTTCGCCGAAGCGCCGCGGATCTCCAGCACGCCGGTCTTCTCGCGCACCGACGACTTCAGCGACGCCCGGTCGTCCAGGTGCCGCCCGGTCACGGTGTCGGACTTGCGCAGCCCCTCCAGGGACCCCTCGAAGCAGATCGTCCCGCCACCCCGTCCGGCACCGGGACCGAGGTCGACGATGTGGTCCGCGATCGCGATCGTCTCCGGCTTGTGCTCGACGACGAGGACCGTGTTCCCCTTGTCCCGCAGGCGGAGCAGCAGGTTGTTCATCCGCTCGATGTCGTGCGGGTGCAGCCCGATCGTGGGCTCGTCGAACACGTACGTCACGTCGGTGAGCGCCGACCCGAGGTGCCGGATCATCTTCACGCGCTGCGCCTCGCCACCGGACAACGTGCCCGCCGGCCGGTTCAGCGAGAGGTACCCGAGACCGATCTCCACGAACGAGTCCAGCGTGTGCGCGAGCTTGTCGACCAACGGCGCCACGGACTTGTCCTTCACCCCGCGGATCCAGTCCGCGAGGTCGGTGATCTGCATGTCGCACACGTCGGCGATCGACACGCCCTTGATCTTGGACGATCGCGCCGCCTCGGTCAGCCGCGTGCCGGCGCAGTCGGGGCAGGTGCCGAACGTCGCCGCGCGGTCCACGAACGCCCGGATGTGCGGCTGCAGCGCCTCGCGGTCCTTCGACAGCATCGACTTCTGCAGCTTCGGGATCAGGCCCTCGTAGGTCAGGTTGATGCCGTTGACCTTGATCTTGATCGGGTCCCGGTAGAGGAAGTCGTGCAGTTCCTTCTTGGTGTACTTGCGGATCGGCTTGGCCGGGTCGATGAACCCGGACTGCGCGAACGTCTGCACGGTCCACTGGTTGTCGACGTTGTAGCCGGGGACCTTGATCGCGCCTTCGAGGATCGACTTCGACTCGTCGTAGACCTCGGTCAGGTCGATGTCGGACACCTGCCCGCGGCCCTCGCAGCGGGGGCACATGCCGCCGGTGATGGAGAACTCGCGGCGCTCCTTGACCTTCTGGCCGCCCTTCTCGATCGTCACGGCGCCCGCGCCGGAGATTGAGGCGACGTTGAACGAGAACGCCTGCGGGCCGCCGATGTGCGGCGCGCCGAGGCGGCTGAACAGGATGCGCAGCATCGCGTTCACGTCGGTCGCGGTGCCGACGGTGGACCGCGGGTCGGCGCCCATCCGCTGCTGGTCGACCAGGATCGCCGTGGTGATGCCCTCCAGCAGGTACACCTCGGGACGCGGCAGGGTGGGCATGAAGCCCTGGATGAACGCGCTGTAGGTCTCGTTGATCAGCCGCTGCGACTCCGCCGCGATCGTGCCGAACACCAGCGAGCTCTTGCCCGAACCGGAGACACCGGTGAAGACGGTCAGCCGCCGCTTCGGGATCTCCACGTCGACGTCGCGGAGGTTGTTCACGCGCGCGCCCTGCACGCGGATCAGATCATGGGTGTCCGCGTCGTGCGGCGCCGTCCTGGTCATGGCGCAAAACTAACTCGCGCGCCCGTCCCGTGCTTCTTGATTCGTGATTGGTCATCCACGAATTCGATAGTGGTAGGTGCACACCTCGCGGAACCCCGTCCGTTCGTACAGCCGGAACGCCGTGGTGTTCGCCTTCTCCATCTGCAGGTACATGTGGTTCGCCTCGCGCGCGGCCGCCCAGCTCGCCAAAGCGGCGAGCACGGACCGTGCGGCGCCTTGGCCTCGTGCGTGCGGGAGCGTCGCCATGCCGAACACACCGGCCCAGCCCTCCTCGGCCACCGCGCGTCCGACGGCCACGACCTGGCCGTCGACCTCGGCGTACGCGTAGGCGGACGGGTGCTCGACGCGGCTGAGCAGGTCCCGTTCGGCGCTGACGTCGCGCGTGGTCACCGCCTGCCACGCCGCGAGCCACTCGTCGGTCGGCCGGACCGTCACCTCGCCCGCGTCCGAGTGGGACTGCCGCAGCACGTCCGCGGTCGACGCGATCTGCAACGACATGTCATGACCCCGGGTGTAACCCCTGGTGTGGAGCGTCTGGTCGAGATCCTCCGCGCACACGCCCGGCGTGATCTGGAACCGCGCGCCGGAGCCGCGTTCGGCGCAGAACTCCTCGGCCTGCTCGACCCGGTCCTCGCGGTCGTGCGGCAGCACCGCGCTCACCCACCAGGCGTCACCGGGGGAGTGCCGCAGCCACCAGCCGCCCGCCTCCTGCACGTGCGCGGCGGGCTGGGCGCGGGCCGCGTGCTCCTGCAGCGTCCTGAGCAGCACGTCAGTCCAACGACCCCAGCAGCCAGTTGCCCGCCTCGGCGGGATCCTCGGAGAAGTAGTACTCCCGGATCGCCGCCAGCAAGGCCTGTGTGGACAGCAGACCGTCCTCGTCGGACAGCAGGTCGTGGATGCCGCGCGCATCCGCCTCGGACAGGCCCATCAGCGCGCCGGTCCACGCCACGTGCTCCTCCACCGTCAGCCTGCCGTCACCGTCCTCGTCCGCGACGGCCATCAAGGCGTCGAGGAACGGCACGTACCCCTCGTCGAACGACTCCGGCGTCTCCAGCAGGCCGTTCGCGAACGCCTTCTTGTACTCGTCGACGCTGATCCGCCCGTCGCCGTCGGTGTCGGCGACCGAGGCCAGGTGCTCCCACAGCCCGAGCAGCATCCCGTGGAACCGCGCGGCTTTCGGGTCGTCGGCTGTCAGCCCGAACGCCTTGGTGGTGCGCTCACCGGCCTGGGTGAAGTCCTCCCGCTCGATGAACCCGTCGCCGTCGGTGTCGTAGGTCCGGAACCGGCGGGCGAGCTTGCGGTCGAGGAAGGCGGTGATCTCCACACGACCCTTCTACCGCATCCGGCTCCGAAACGACACGCCTGGGTTCACGTTGTGAACGGGCGTTCTCGCGGTGTTCAGCGACGGCCCAGACCGGACAAAGCGCTGGCCACGACCACCATGCCGATCATCCCGACCACCGCGGCGATGCCGCCGGCGGCAGGTTTCGAAACCTGTTCCACGTGAGCGACGGGCTGCGGAGGCAGTGGTTCCGCCGGTGGCGGCGAGGACGGTTGCACGACGGGCGGCGGCGGGGCGGACAGCGACTCGACGCGCACCAGGGCGCTCTCGCTGATGGCCACGTCGGTGCCGGCGCCGGACACCGTCAGCCGTGAGTTCAGCGGGGCCGTGGCGAGGCACGTGTAGGTGACGCGCTGCCGTGGTTCCAGCGCGTCGAACGTGCGGCGGCACGCGGCCGGCTCGCCCTCGACGCGGACGTCGGCGATCCGCGCGTCCGACGGGTTGCCGACCGTGACGGTGACCGTGACCTCCTCGCCGTCGCGGGCGCGGTCCTTCGACCAGGCCGCGCTGATCGTCAGCCGTGGGTAGATGACCTTGACCTGCACCGACGCCGTCGCCTCGACCTTGCCGCCGATCCGGTCGGCGGCGGTGACGGTCGCGGTCAGCGGGCCGCTCTCGTCCCCGGCCGCCGCGGTGCAGTCCACCGTGGACGAGGCGCCGGGGTCGAGCTGACCCTGCATGGGGTTACAGGGCTGACCCGCTTTCGCGGTGAGGCCGAAGAGCGGGGTGTCGCCGGTGTTCGTGACGGTCGTCGTGAACGTGACCTGCTGGCCCGGTAGCGCGGTCATCGGTTCGGTGGCGGTGGTCGCGCGCAACGCCGGGTGCAGCACGTCCACGGTGTACGCCTTCTGCATCGTCAGCTGGTCGCCCGCGAGGCTCGCGCCCCTGACCTCGACGTTCGCCGGGTAGTCGTCGTCAGCGGCCGTGGACGTGCAGGTCTGCGTGACGGTGGCGCGCGGGGCGAGCGTGCCGACCGGCTTGCCGCACACCGTCACGTCGGCGGCGGGCGCGTCACCGGCGTTCGTGACGGTCGCGGTCTGCGTGACGGTCTCCTTGGCGTGCGCGGCCGGTTTGTCGGGGGTGACGGCCAGGGTGAGTTCCGGCAGCGGGAACGACCAGGCGATGCTCTGCACCAGGAACGCGTCGTCGGCGCGTTTGAACCCCAGCTCGGCGCTTCTCGTGCCGGGCTTGAGGACGTTCTCGCCGATGGTCGCGGTGTACGCGTCGACGCTCATGTTGTTGGGGTGCGCGGCTCCCTGCGCGAACGACGTGAACGCGTTGCGCCCGCCGACCTGCTGGCCGTTGACCAGCATCTGGTCGCCGTCGGTCGCCCAGTCGCCCTCGTACGCCGTTATCCCCATGCGGATGACTCCACCTGTGGGGTGTGTCGGCGCGATGGGCGTGGCGAGCAGCGGCTTCTGGGTGGGGAGGCGGACGTGGCCGCCGTGCACCGCCACGTGCCGCCGGGCGGGCGCGGCGGCGGTGGCGTTCGGGAACTTCCACACGACCGTGAGCGACCAGCCGCCGAAGCAGTCGAGACCCTGCGGCGCCCAGACGTTGCCGACCGTCACGGTGCCGCTCGTCAGTGCGCGGGTGACGTCGGCTTCGGCGCTGTAGAAGGCGTTGTCGGTGTGCGTCAGGTCGCCCGGCGCGTCGATCGCGAACGTGCCGGGGGAGACCTTGGTGCCGTTGAACGTGACGGGGTCACGTGGGGTGCCGGGTGGGGTCACGCCGTCGCGGCAGGTGGCGCTGCCGGCCCAGCCGAGCTTGGCGTAGGCGATGGTCGCGCCGTCCGGGATGGTGAGCCGGGCGGTCGACGAGTTGTACGTCGCCGGATCGGTGTCGGCGTCGAGCCACGACATGCGGTGGCCGTTGTTGAGCGCGGACGGCCCGGAACCCTTGCGGTCCAACGCGTCCACACAGGACTGCGGCGGGTACTTCGGATGCGGCCCCGCCTGCTCGGCCGTCGGGCAGGTCAGGACGGAGTTGCCCACGACCGCGACGTCCCCGTACACCGCCTCGTCGAACTGGGTGTGCCACACCTCGGCCGCGGCGACCGGCGGCCCCGGGGTGAGCAGTGGAACCAGCAGCACGACGGCGATGAGGATCGGGACACGCATGCCACGCCTTCCGGTCGGGGTCGGCACAGGTTGGCACGCTCGCGGGTGCTTGTCACCGCATGGAGATCACGCCGTCCTCACTCTCCGTTCAAGTCCGTCGTGTTCGGTTCTCTCTTTCGTGTCAACGACTTCAGGACACGCCCTCCGATGTGGACTTGCCGTGAGCATGATCAACGCCCCGTTGCTCTTGATGGGCGGGGAAGAGTGCCGGGAAGCGTGGTGTCTGTGGTCAAACGGTGCCCGCTGTGGGGAGATGGAGTCCATGTGGAACGGCGTTGTCATCGTGCTCGCGTCGGTGGTCGTCACGGCGGTCGCCTTCCTGCTGTTCGGGCGTGCGCGCGCCCACGAGCAGGCCGACGACAGGGACGCCGACTCGCGCGGCTTCCTCGGCGCGGTGATCAGCGGCCTGTTCATCGTGGCGCTGGCGTTCTACATGGTGATCGTCTGGGAGGAGGGTGGCGCCGCCGAGGACAACGCCGCGAAGGAGGCCGCCGCCGTCGCCGACGTCTACTGGCAGACCGCCGTCATGCCGCAGCCCCAGCGGGACCAGATCCGCTCGCTGCTCACCGAGTACCCGAAACTGGTGGCGGACAGGGAATGGCCGAAGCTCGCCGTGGGCGAGTCCGACGACGCCACCACCACGGCCCTGAACTCGCTGCACACCGAGGTCCTGGCCCTGCCGTCCACACCGGACCAGGTGAAGAGCGCACGCGAACGGTCCCTGGAACGCCTGCGCGAGGTCACCGACCTGCGGCGCGACCGCCTGGACTCCGCGAGCGGCCTCGACAACACCGGCCGGATCATGCTGATCGGCACGATCGCGGGCGCCGTCGCGATGATCCTGTTCCCGCTGCTGATCGGGTTCACCGCCCGCAAGCGGCACATCCTGCAGATGTGCCTGACCTCGGCGGTGCTCGCGTTCGTCTGCGTGCTGTGCGTGGGCATGACGCAGCCGTTCGACGGGTGGTTCCGGGTGGAGCCGGAGTCGTTCACGGGCCTGTCGGAGGAGCTGGCCGGGATCCCGATCGACGAGAACCGCTGACCGGCGCCCGGTCCGGCAGCCACTGGGATCGCGGGTCGACCGGGCGGTGGCGCGCCTGGACGTGGGCGACGAGCAGCGGGATCGCCGGGTGCCGGTTGGCCGCGTGCCACAGCAGCGACCACGGGTAGACGGGTGTGGGACCGGTGACGGACACCTGGACCACGCCGGGGTGCACGGGGAACTGCCGCGTGGTCCCGAACGTGACCAGGTCGGCGGAGGCTGCGATCTCGTCCATGACGTGCTCGCCGCCGAACACCGGGCCGGACGTGTCGATCACGACGCCGAACTCGGCGCCGAGGCGGCGGTAGTAGTCCGCCCACTCGCTCTCGCCGCCGCAGCCCGGCATCCACGCGGTCGTCGCGGCCAGCTCCGCCATCGGCACCGACCGGCGCCGGGCCAGCCGGTGCCGGCGGCCGACCAGGATCGGGATCGGCTCCAGGCAGGCCGGGACGCACTCGATCCCGGCGGGGAGCGCGCCCGTGACGCGGCCGAACGCCACGTCCACCGATCCGTCGGCGAGCGCGGTGTGGCGGTCGGTGTCGCCGCGCGAGACGACGATGTCCACGTCCACGTCGCCGGCCTCGTAGAACGCCCTGACCAGGTCCATCGGCGCCGCGACGCGGGCGAGCACGTCGATGCGCAGCGGCCGGCGGCGCGCGCGGAGCATCGAGGTGGCCTGGTCGGCGAGACCGATCAACGCCCGTGCGTGCGGGAGGAACGCCGAGCCGTCCTCGGTCAGCGCGGCTCCGGTGCGCGACCGGGTCAGCAGTGTGACGTCCAGATCGGACTCCAGCCTGGCGATCCGCTTCGACACGGCCTGCTGGGTCATGCCCAGGCGGTCGGCCGCCTCGGTGAAGTGGCCGTCGTCGACCACCGCCAGAAAGGCCCGGACAGCACCGAGGTCCAGCTCCACGCACAACTCCTGGTTGTTCGTCCACGCGTGTCGGTTGTTGGACAGCGGCTCGTGGATCTCGATCTCATGAGCGCGCAGACGACCTTAGGACAACCAGGAGGAGTTCGAGTGACGAGCGTGGAGATCCCGTTGACGGGCGGCCGGATCACCGAGGGAGTGGTCCGCGTCGGGGACACCGTTCGCCGGCCGCTCGGCCCGCACTCGCCGTTCGTGCACCGGCTGCTGCGGCACCTCGACGACGTCGACGCGGCGCCGAAGCTGCTCGGCATCGACGACCGGGGACGCGAGATCCTCAGCTTCCAGCCCGGCGAGACCCGCTCCGACTTCCGGCCCAGGGACTGGTCCCGCGACCAGATCGCCGCCGCCGCCCGGCTGGTGCGCCGGCTGCACGACGCGACCGCCGGCACGCCGCTCGCCCAGGGCGAGGAGACCGTGTGCCACAACGACTTCTCGCCGCTCAACGTGACGTTCGTCGACGGGCTGCCGTCGGCGGCGTTCGACTTCGACCAGGCCGCGCCCGGACCTCGCGCACGAGATCTCGCCTACGCCGCCTGGCTGTGGCTGCTCGGCGCCGAGATCGTCCACGACCTCGACCACCAGCTCGGACTCGTGCGCGTCCTGCTCGACGAGTACGGCCTGGAGGACCGCCGGGACTTCGGGCAACGCGTCGTCGCGAGAGTCGAGGCCGAACGCGACTTCCACGCCCGGGCCGGGCGCGTTCTCGGCCCCGGCTCGTGGCTGGCCAGGGAGATCGTCTGGTTGAGGGAGCGCGCTCACACCCTCGACCGAGCCGGATGAGATGATCTCAACAGGACGGAGCTCGGGGGAGAAGCACGTGTGGGGACTTAGGAGCGCGGCGCACAAGCTCGTCGACGCGTCGGGGTTCGGCTGGAAGCACCTCGAAGACCGCAGCGAGTCGAGCGCCGCCATGGTCACGGCCTACGTGGCCGCCCAGCGGTCGGCGCCCGACGACGTGCTGCCCACGGTCGCGCGGGTCGCGGAGAAGCTGCTCGCCGACGACGCCCACCGCCCTCTGGTGGCGGAGTTGGTCGAGGACTTCCAGAACCTCGCCTCGCACGGGCTGGAGCAGATCCGCACCGCGCAGGAGATCCGCATGGCCCTCGGGCCGCGCACCCTCGACGTGTGGGACGAGGTCGAGCGGTTCTGGACGGACGTCGCGCGGTGGCGGCGCGGCACCGGAGAGCCGATGCGGCACAACGCCGACGTCCTGTCCGTCGAGAACGAGGCCCTGCGGACTCAGCTGTGGACGTCGAACAGGAGCCTCGGCGACGGCACCCGCGTGGGGCTGCCCGAGGCCGTCCTGTTCGAGAAGACCGGCGGCGAGCCGATCAGTAGCCGCGGTCGGGCATGATCACCCAGAGCACGATGTAGACGACGAACTGCGGTCCGGGCAGAAGGCAGGACAGCAGGAACAGAAGGCGCACGGTGCCCGCCTTCATGCCCCAGCGCTGGGCGAGCCCCGCGCAGACACCCGCGATCATCCGGTTGGTCCTGGGCCTGCTCAATGCGACTGTCGTGGTCATGCATCAAGGATGCCCAGTTCAGGGTGTTTCCAGCATCGGGGACCAACCCTGGTTCGACCCCGATGATCGACGTCACCCGAAACCGGGGATCTCCCGTTCAACAGAACGGGCACCGGAAACGTCTAGACGGACGCGGTCGACAGCTGGTCGACGAACCGCAGGCAGGTCGTGCGCATCGTGTCGACCGTCATCGCCTTCGACCCCGCCAGCACCTGCAGCGCGAGCCCGTCGAGCATGCTGACCATCATGTTCGCCAGTTCCAGCGGGTCGCCGGACGTGACGAGGTCACCGGACGCCTGACCGTCGCGGAAGATGCTCGCCACGATGTCGCGCCACTCGCCGTAGAAGCGCTCGTTGAGCTCCTGCAGCTCCGGGCTGCGGATCGCCTCGACCCACAGCTCGGCCCAGACCTTCCACGCCTCCACGGTCTCCGCGCCCTCGGGCAGGTACGACTCGACCACCATGCGCAGGCGCGACAGCGGCGGCTCGTCGGACTCGAGGATCCAGCGACGGCGGCGCACCGAGATCTCGAAGCAGTGCTCGAACGCGGCGTCGGTGAGCTCGCGCTTGGTCTCGAAGTAGTAGTGCACGGTCCCGCCGGACACGCCAGCGTCCTTGGCCACGTCGGAGACCCGGAGATGGCGGAAGCCCTCGGCCGCGATCACCTTGCAGGTGGACGCGAGGATCTGCGCCTTGCGTTCGGCTTCCACGCTTGGACGGGGCATCCGTCACCTCCTGGGTTTGACCGAACCTTACCGAAACAGGGAACGAAGCTTGCGCTTGTCGACCTTTCCCACCTTCGTCAGGGGCAACCGGTCCACGACCGTGACCCCTCTGGGCTGGTACAGCTCACCCAGTTCGGCCACGACCGAAGCACGAATCCTGTCGACATCG
The DNA here is from genome assembly GCF_042721395.1 of Lentzea sp. NPDC058450. Taxonomy (NCBI): domain Bacteria; kingdom Bacillati; phylum Actinomycetota; class Actinomycetes; order Pseudonocardiales; family Pseudonocardiaceae; genus Lentzea; species Lentzea sp. NPDC058450. The sequence goes on along the minus strand of NZ_JBHXLO010000003.1, from coordinate 186,730 downwards.
ACATCCGGTCCTTCGGAGACCAGGAAAACGTGCACGACCTCGCCCAACGCCTCGTCCGGCTGGGCGACCGCCGCGGCCTGCCTGATGCCGGGCAGCGTCACCAGGAAGTCGTCGAGCAGGCGGGAGTAGACGTTGTCGGACGTCCGGCCGGTGACGATGACGTCCTTGCTGCGGTCGTTGAGGTACAGGTAGCCGTCGTCGTCGAAGTGGCCCATGTCGCCGGTGTTGAACCAGCCATCGGCCGTTTCGGCGAGCGGCCGTTCACCCCAATAGCCCTCCATGACCGACGGGCCGCGCACCCACACGTCACCGTCGCGCGTCTCCACCTCCATCACCGGATTCGCCTTGCCGACCGTCCGCAACGTGTCGGGCTTGGCGAAGTCGATGTCGGCGGGAGGCATCATCGCGATGGCCATCGCCTCGGTCATGCCGTAGCCCTGGTTGATCACCGGGCCCCACTTCTCGATCGCCTGCCGCAGCCGCTTCGGGGCGAGCGCGGAGCCGCCGACGATGACGACGCCGAACTGCGGGCCGGGGCAGTCCGGGTGGTCGAGGACCTCGTACAGCATCGGCGGCACGAAGAACGTCGCGTTGATCTGCTCCTCGCGGATCAGTCGCACGCACGTGTCCGCGTCGAACGCCGACGGGCCGAGCACGAGCTTCGACCCGGTCATGAGCGCGAGCCGGCACCCGCCCGAGCCGCTGCCGTGGGTGATGAGCGTGTTGCACAGGAGGTTCAGAGGCGGCGTGTTCGCGCGGTCCGTCCAACGGTTGTCACTGCGGTGCACGGCGAGCTTGGGCAGGCCGGTCGTGCCGCCGGTGTACATGACGGTGGTGAAGTCCGGCGCGGCCGGGCGTTCGGCCGGCTCGCCGGGGAGGTCGTTCAGGTCCCAGCCGTCGAGCCGGTCGCTGAACGCCGGGTCGACCACGACACCCTTGACCTCGGCGTGGTCGATCAACGCCTTCAGTTCGCCGGTCCCCGGCTCCGGCGGCACGTAGACGAGCCGGGCGCCCAGCAGGTGCACGGCGACGGTGAGCAGGACTGCCTCGGGGGTGTTGCCGACGAACGCCGCCACGCCGTCGCCGGGGCCGACGCCGCGCCGAACGAGTCCGTCGGCGAGCCGGAACAGCAGGTCACGGGCTTGCGCGCGGGTGAGTCTGGTGTCGCCGCCGATCAGTGCTTCGCGTTCGTCGTCTGTGGACAGTTGCTTCAACACGAGATCGACGTAGGTCATACGTTCTGTGTACTCCTGGGCCTCGTACGCTGATCGGGTGGTCGCACCCCCCATCACGCCGGAATCGCCGGAATTGCCCGCGCGCAGGCGAAAACTGAGCGTGCCGGTCCTCACCCGGACGGCACTCGCCCTCGCCGGCGGTGTGCTGATCTACCTGAGCTTTCCGCCGCGTCCGCTGTGGTTCCTGGCGCCGGTCGGCTTCGCGGTCCTCGCGCATGTGATTTATGACAAGCGTGCGCGCGCCGGATTCGGGTACGGGCTGGTGTTCGGGCTCGGGTTCATGGTGCCGCTGCTGCGGTGGACCGGGGAGTTCGTCGGCCTGATCGCGTGGCTGCCGCTGGCGCTCGTGTGCGCGTTGATGATCTCGCTCGGCACGGCCGCGATGGCGTTCATCTCCCGCGTGCCGGGGTGGCCGCTGTGGGCCGCGTGCCTGTGGGTGGCGGACGAGTGGGTGCGCGGGCTGGTGCCGTTCGGCGGGTTCACCTGGGGCAAGATCGCGTTCGGGCAGCCGGAGGGGTGGTTCCTGCCGCTCGCGTCGCTGGGCGGGGCGCCGCTGCTGACGTTCGGCGTGGTGCTGACCGGGTTCGGGCTGTTCTGGCTGCTCAGGAACTGGAAGCTCGGCCTGCCGCTGCTCGCCGTGCCGCTGGTGACCGGGCTGGTGCTGCCGGTGGGGGTGGACGCGTCCGCCGGGACCGTCACGGTCGCCGCGATCCAGGGCAACGTGCCGCGCGCCGGGCTCGACTTCAACTCCCAGCGCCGCGCGGTGCTCGACAACCACGTCAACCGGACGATCGAGCTCGCGAACGACGTCGCGGCGGGGAAGCAGAAGCAGCCCGACGTCGTCATCTGGCCGGAGAACTCGTCCGACATCGACCCGTTCCGCAACCCCGACGCCGCCGCGCGGATCGACCAGGCCGCGAAGGCGATCAAGGCGCCGATCGCGGTGGGCGCCGTCGTGGTCGACAAGAACGACGGGCTGCCGCGCAACCAGGTGGTGCTCTGGGACCCGGAGAAGGGCCCGACGGACACCTACACCAAGCGCAAGCTCCAGCCGTTCGGCGAGACGATGCCGATGCGCTCGTTCTTCCGGCTCTTCTCGTCCACGGTCGACCGGGCCGGGGTGTTCCAGCCGGGCACCGACCCCGAGGGTTTCGTCATGGGACCCGCGAAGGTCGCGATTGACACTTGTTACGAAGTGGCGTTCGACTCAGTGGTCCGCGACACGGTGACGGCGGGCGCGACGATCATCGCGATCCCGACGAACAACGCCACGTTCGGCTACACGGAGATGACCTACCAGCAGCTTTCCATGTCCAGGGTGAGGGCCGTGGAGCACGGGCGGGCGGTGGTCGTGGCGGCCACCTCGGGGGTCAGCGCCCTGGTCTCGCCTGACGGTTCCGTCACTCAGAAGACTGGGCTTTTCGAGCCTGGTGCCCTGGTCGCGACACTGCCGCTGCGGTCACAGACTACGCTGGCGACTTGGCTAGGAGCCTGGCCCGAGTGGGTGATTGCCGCTGCGGGCCTCGTGGCGTTGGCGCCGGGCTTCACCCGACGACGGAAGGACTCGAATGGCGCGGCAGCCTGACCAGGAACTCGGGCAGGTGCTGGTGGTGATCCCGACCTACAACGAGCGGGACAACATCGGAAAGATCGTCAAGAGGCTGCACACGGCGTTGCCCGAGGTGCACGTCCTCGTGGTCGACGACGGCAGCCCCGATGGCACCGGCCAGCTCGCCGACGAGATGGCGGCCGCGGACGACCGGGTCCACGTGATGCACCGCACCGAGAAGGCCGGTCTGGGCGCCGCGTACGTCGCGGGCTTCCAGTGGGCGCTCGACCGCAACTACGGCGTCATCTGCGAGATGGACGCCGACGGCTCGCACGCGCCGGAGCAGCTGCACCGGCTGCTCGACGCGCTGCCGCAGGCCGACCTCGTGCTCGGCTCGCGCTGGGTACCGGGCGGCGAGGTCGTGAACTGGCCCGCGCAGCGCAAGTTCCTGTCGCTGGGCGGTTCGCTCTACTCGCGGCTGGCGCTGGGCGCGAACGTGCGCGACATGACGGGCGGCTTCCGGGCGTTCCGCGCGGACACCCTGCGCAAGCTCAACCTCGCGTCGGTGGCGTCGGCCGGGTACTGCTTCCAGATCGACCTGCTGTGGCGCACGATCGAGCTGGGCTTCCGGGTCCGCGAGGTGCCGATCACGTTCCTCGAGCGCGAGTTCGGCGAGTCGAAGATGAGCGGCAATATCGTCCGCGAGGCGCTCATCCGGGTGACGAAGTGGGGCCTGCGCCGCCGGGGCAACCAGGTGAAGGCGCTGTTCTCCGGCAAGAAGAAGTAGCGGCGTTTCGCGTGTCCGGCGGTTGCGAGCGCGACCGCCGGACCGCACTGTGTGACTCATGGGCCTCGCCGACCGGATGATCCGCCTGCTCTGGGCGGTCGGCGGTGAGGCCGTGGCGTCCCGCGTGCTGAGCACCCACTGGCGGCACCTGCCGACCGACGACCCGCTGGGCCGCGCGTTGCGGGGACGGCTGGTGGAGGCGTTGCGCGCCGAGCTGCCGGGCCACGACGCGGCGATCCGCGAGGCCGTGCTGGTCGACGAGCTCACCCTGCTGGGTCCCGCCGAACGGCAGCGGCCGAGCCGCGCGGCCGTGCTCGGGATCGTGCGTGCTTTGCCGGGCGCCTGAGCGGGTACCTCCGTGGCATGACTCTCGTATCCGAACGGCACCCCGTCCGCGCCCTGGGGCTGTTCGCGGGAGCCGTGCTGGTCACGGCCGTGGTGGGCTCGTTGTTCTCCGTGTCGGCCGGGTCGACTTACGCGATGCTGGAGCAGCCCGCGTGGGCACCGCCGGGGTGGCTGTTCGGTCCGGTGTGGACGACGCTCTACGTGATGATCGCGGCCGCCGGATGGCTGGCGTGGCGGGCCGGGGCCTCGCGCGGCGAGCTGACGTTGTTCGGCGCGCAGCTCGTGCTGAACGCGGCCTGGACGCCGTTGTTCTTCGGGCTCGGCTGGTTCTGGCCGGCGTTCGCCGAGATCCTCGTGCTGTGGCTCTCCATCGCCGCGCTGGTCGTGGTCTTCTGGCGGCGGAACAAGGCCGCCGGTCTGCTCCTCGTGCCCTATCTGGCGTGGGTGAGCTTCGCGGCGGCCCTGAACCTCTCCATCGCGCTGCTCAACTAATTCGGTCGCGCCCGTCGGCAAGATCCGGCACAGTGGTCCGCATGCGCCGATATCCGAGGTATCTCCCCAGCTCAGGGCACGTCTTCGTGCTCGGGGCAACCATGGTGGAGATGGGGCTGTGGAGCCCCGCCCGTCTGTAAAACGGGAGCCTCGCGCACAGTCGGTTCGACTCCGACCTCCACCACCAGCCGTTGCGCCACCGGGGTGACCCCGGGCAACGCCACCCCTTCCCGCTCCGACTCATCGGGTGGAGGAAGGGGAAAACCATGTCCATCGACATCCAGCAGCCCCGGCCGCAGGGCCTCGTCGGGAGCCGCGTGCACATCGCGGGCACCGCGGGCGGCGCGTTCGAGGCCCAGTTCGGCTACCGGATCCACGAGGGCCACGACGAGGTCACCGGCACGTTCACGGCGGGCGACGGCACCGGCGGCCACGGCCAGTTCCAGGTGCGGGCGGACGTGTCCGGGGCGTCGTTCGCGCTCGACCGGCTCTTCGTCGAGGTCTTCTGGGTCTCGCCGAAGGACGGCGCCGAGGTCGACAAGGTGATCGTCCCGGTCGTCTACGGGCCGCGGATCGTGCCCGGCTACCGCGTCTACCAGGAGTACGAGATCAAGCCTGGCGACACGTTGTGGTCGATCGCCACGCACTTCTACGGCACCGGCAACCTCTACACCCGGCTCGTGCGGGCGAACCCGCACGTGATCACCAACCCGAACGTCATCACCCCGGGATCCGTGATCCGGGTCCCGCAGTCCTGAACCGTTTCCGTGCGCACCCCGCCACCCCGCGTGGTGAGCTGTGCCACGCGCTCAAGCGAGACTGTGTCAAGGACCTGGTGGCTTGTTGGTTTCATACAAACCACGCTGCTCAACTCGCTTCGATCTAGCGGTTTTCCTACCGGGTAGTAGACGAGAGTGTGTACACCGATTGGGCGGCGTTTGCCGCTGAGGTCGTATGTCCGCGAGGAGCCAAGTCGTTGTTCAGTCGTGTAGCGATCGTCAACCGCGGGGAAGCCGCAATGCGGCTGATCCACGCCGTCCGTGAGCTCGCCGCCGAGTCAGGGGAACGGATCGAGACCGTTGCCCTGTACACCGATGTCGACAAGTCCGCCCCCTTCGTCAGGGAAGCGGACCTCGCCTACAACCTCGGTCTGGCGGCGGATCGTCCCTACCTCAACCTGGAGGTGCTGGAGACCGCCCTCGTCGAGACGAAGGCCGACGCCGCGTGGGTCGGCTGGGGCTTCGTCGCCGAGATCCCCGAGTTCGCCGAGCTCTGCGAGAAGGTCGGCGTCACGTTCGTCGGCCCGTCCGCCGAGGCCATGCGCAAGCTCGGTGACAAGATCGGCTCCAAGCTGATCGCCGAGGAGGTCGGGGTCCCGGTCGCGCCGTGGTCGCGCGGTGCCGTCGACAACCTCGAGCACGCCCTGAAGGTGGCCGAGGAGGTCACCTACCCGTTGATGCTGAAGGCGACCGCCGGTGGCGGTGGGCGCGGCATCCGCAAGATCACGTCTCCTGCCGAGATGGAGGAGAACTTCGAGCGCACCAGCCTGGAGGCCGCGCGCGCGTTCGGCTCCGGCGTGATGTTCCTGGAGCGCCTCGTCACGGGCGCCCGGCACGTCGAGGTGCAGGTCATCGCCGACGGCCAGGGCACGGCGTGGGCGCTCGGCGTCCGCGACTGCTCGGTGCAGCGGCGCAACCAGAAGATCATCGAGGAGTCGGCCTCCTGCGTGCTGGAGCAGCACCAGGTCGACGAGCTCAAGTCGTCGGCCGAGCGGCTCGCGAACGCCGTGGGCTACCGCGGCGCGTGCACCGTCGAGTTCCTCTACCACCCCGGTGAGAAGCTCTTCGCGTTCCTCGAGGTCAACACCCGCCTCCAGGTCGAGCACCCGATCACCGAGATCACCACGAGCTTCGACCTGGTCAAGGCGCAGCTGCACGTGGCGGGTGGCGGCAAGCTGGAGGGCGAGAAGCCCGTCGAGCTCGGCCACGCCGTCGAGGCGCGCCTGAACGCCGAGGACCCGGACCGCGACTTCGCGCCGTGCCCCGGCACGATCGTTCGTCTGGAGCTCCCGGCCGGCCCCGGCATCCGCGTCGACACCGGTGTCGCGGAGGGCTCGCAGATCCCCGCCGACTTCGACTCGATGATCGCGAAGATCATCGCGTACGGCCGCGACCGCGACGAGGCGCTCGGCAAGCTGCGCCGCGCCATGGCCGAGACCACGGTCATCATCGAGGGCGGCACGACCAACAAGAGCTTCGTGCTCGACCTGCTGGACGAGCCCGCCGTGATCGACGGCAGCGCCGACACGTCGTGGATCGACCGCGTGCGTGCCGACGGCGGCCTGATCTCGCACCGCCACTCCGCGATCGCGCTGGCCGCGGCCGGCATCGAGGTCTACGAGGACGAGGAGCAGATCAACCGCTCCGAGCTGCTCGCCTCCGCGCGGGGCGGTCAGCCGCGCACCAACCACGAGGGCGCGGTCAAGCTCGAGTTCGTGCTGCGCGGCACGCCGTACGTCGTGAACGTCGCCCGCGTCGGTGCCACCAGCTACCGCGTCGGCGTGTCCGCCGCGGACTCCGAGACCGTGCTGACCGGTGACGTCGACGTCGAGCGGTTCGACCACCACGTCGGTCAGATCACCGTCAACGGCAGCCGGTTCCGCGTGGTTACCGGCACGCACGGCCCCGTCCACCAGGTCGAGGTCGACGGCGTCACGCACCGCGTCACCCGCGACGAGGGCGGTGTCCTGCGCTCGCCGATGCCCGCGCTCGTCGTCGCCACGCCGCTCGCGGTCGGTGCCGAGGTCGAGGCCGGCGCGCCCGTTCTCGTGCTCGAGGCGATGAAGATGGAGACGGTGCTGCGCGCGCCGTTCCGCGCTCGCCTCAAGGAGCTGAACGTCGTCGTCGGCACCCAGGTCCCCGCCGGTGGAGCGCTGCTCAAGCTGGAGGAGATCGAGGACGAGGCAGGCGCGGAGGAGGTCGCGAAGTCCGACTCGGCAGTCGAGCTGGAACTGCCCGCGCCGCGCACCGGCGTGCGGCCGGAGGAGCTCGTCGCGGACGGTCTCGACGACCTGCGCAACCTGTTGCTGGGCTTCGACACCACCGCGGGCGAGACCGAGCGCGTGCTCAGGAACTACATGGGCGCACGGCACGACCTGGCCGAGCGGCCGCTCGTCCAGGAGGCGAACCTGCTCGGCATCTTCGCCGACCTGTGCGACCTCTCGCGCAACCGTCCGGCCGGCGAGGAGACCAAGCCGGAGAACCACATCCACTCTCCGCGCGAGCACTTCCACACCTACCTGAAGACGCTGGACGCCGACCGCGCCGCGCTGCCGGAGGGCTTCCGCTCCCGGCTGCAGAACGTGATCGGCCACTACGGCATCACCGAGCTCGACCGCACGCCCGAGCTGGAGCAGGCCGTCTTCCGGATCTTCGTGGCGCTGCGCCGCGGTGTGTTCGACGCGGCCGTCGCGACGACCGTGCTGCGCCAGTGGGTGCAGGAGGCACCGCCGGTCGAGGCCGAGCGGGTCCAGATCGGCCTGGTGCTGGAGCACATCATCGCCGCGACGCAGGTCCGCTACCCGGCGGTGGCCGACCTCGCCCGCAGCGTCGTGTTCACCTGGTTCGCGCAGCCGCTGGTGCGCCGCACCCGTGCCCGCGTGCACACCGAGGTCCGCAAGCACCTGATCTACCTCGACGGGCAGCCCGCCGCCGCCGACCGCGAGGAGCGGATCGTGGCGATGGTGGCGTCGGCCGAACCGCTGGTGCGCCTGCTCGGCCAGCGCATCGGCAAGCCCGGCGCGGACAACACCCCGTTGCTGGAGGTGCTGGCCCGCCGCTACTACACCAAGAAGGCGCTGGAGACCCCGCGCGTCGAAGGTGCGTTCTTCATCGCGGAGAACGCGCCGGAGCAGACCCGCCTGATCTCGACGGCGGTGGAGTTCGCGTCGCTGACCGAGGCCGTCGGAGAGGTCGTCAAGCACGGCACCGGCAGCGCCGTCGTCGCGGACCTCTACGTCAAGTGGACCGAGGGACCGTCCGATCAGGACGAGATGGCCGCCGCTCTGGGTTCGGCGCTGGCCGCGCACCAGCTGCCGCCGACGATCACCCGCGTCACCACCACGGTGGCGGGCCGTCTCGGCGAGTCGATGCACCACCACTTCACGTTCCGCCCGTCTTCCAACGGGTTCGCCGAGGAGAGGCTGGTGCGCGGGCTCCACCCGCGCATCGCCGAACGCATGCAGCTCGAACGGCTGCGCGAGTTCGACCTCACGCGTCTCACCTCCGTGGACGAGGACGTGTACCTGTTCCGCGCCGTGGCCAAGGCGAACAAGTCCGACGAACGCCTCGTGGCGCTCGGCCAGGTCCGCGACCTGACGCCGTTGCGCGACGACGAGGGCCGCATCGTCGCCCTGCCCGCCGCCGAGGACGTCCTCGCGACGTGCCTGGACGGCATCCGCCGGGCCCGCGCGCAGTCGGGTGGCCGCACGCGCCTCGCGACCAACCGCGTGGTGCTCTACGCGTGGCCGCCGACCGAGCTCGGGTCGAAGGACCTGGACGCGATCGCCCAGCGCGTGCTGCCGACGACCGCCGGCCTGGACCTGGAAGAGGTCCTGTTCCTGGCGCGTCGCCGCGACCCGGTGACCGGGGAGCTCTCCGACATCGGTGTGCGGATCGCGAACGACGCCGGTGCCGGCGTGCGGTTCTCGTTCGTGCAACCGCCGACGGACCCGATCCAGCCGCTCGACGACTACCGCCAGAACGTGCTGCGCGCGCAGTCCCGCGGCACGATCTACCCGTACGAGCTGGTCGACATGCTCGTCGGCGACGGCGGTTCCTTCGTGGAGCACGACCTCGTCGACGGCGCGCTGGTTCCGGTCGACCGCCCGCGCGGTGGCAACAAGGCGGGCATCGTCGTCGGTGTGGTGACCACGCCGACCCCGGCGTACCCCGAGGGCATGAAGCGCGTGGTGCTGCTGGGCGACCCGACCAAGTCGCTGGGCGCGCTGGCCGAGCCCGAGTGCTCGCGGGTGATCCACGCGATCGACCTGGCCGAGTCGCTGACCGTTCCGCTGGAGTGGTTCTCGCTCTCGTCCGGCGCGAAGATCTCGATGAGCTCCGGTGTCGAGAACATGGACTGGGTGGCCGCGGCTCTCAAGCGGATCGTCGAGTTCACGCAGGACGGTGGCGAGATCAACGTCGTCGTCAACGGCATCAACGTCGGCGCCCAGCCGTACTGGAACGCCGAGGCCACGATGCTCATGCACACCAAGGGCATCCTGGTCATGACCCCGGACTCGGCGATGGTGCTGACCGGCAAGCAGGCCCTGGACTTCTCCGGCGGCGTCTCGGCGGAGGACAACTACGGCATCGGCGGCTACGACCGCGTCATGGGCCCGAACGGCCAGGCGCAGTACTGGGCCCCGAACCTGCGGTCGGCGTTCGACGTCCTGCTGGCCCACTACGAGCACAGCTACATCGCTCCCGGTGAGGCCGGCCCGCGTCGAGTGTCCACTTCGGACCCCTCGTTCCGCGACGTCTCGTCGTTCCCGCACGTGGTCGGCGACAGCCCGTTCACCACGGTCGGCGAGATCTTCTCGCTGGAGTCGAACCCGGACCGCAAGAAGCCGTTCGACATCCGCACCGTGATGCGCGCGCTGTCCGACCAGGACCACGAGGTGCTGGAGCGCTGGGCGGGCATGGCCGACGCCGACACCGCCGTCGTCCAGGACGTGCACCTCGGCGGCATCCCGGTCACGCTGCTGGGCGTCGAGTCGCGCGGTGTCTCCCGCACCGGCTTCCCGCCCACCGACGGCCCGGACACCTACACCGCCGGCACGTTGTTCCCGAAGTCGTCGAAGAAGGCGGCCCGCGCGATCAACGCGGCCTCGGGCAACAGGCCTCTCGTGGTGCTGGCGAACCTGTCCGGCTTCGACGGCTCCCCGGAGTCGATGCGCGAACTGCAGCTCGAGTACGGCGCCGAGATCGGCCGCGCGATCGTCAACTTCCGCGGCCCGATCGTCTTCACGGTGATCTCGCGCTACCACGGCGGCGCGTTCGTGGTCTTCTCGAAGGCCCTGAACCCGTCCATGACCGTGCTCGCGGTCGAGGGCTCCTTCGCCTCGGTCATCGGCGGCGCCCCCGCCGCGGCCGTGGTGTTCGCCCGCGAGGTGGACGGCCGCACGGCCAACGACCCGCGCGTGAAGAAGCTGGAGTCCGCGGTCTCCGAGGCCTCCGGTGCGGAGCGTGCCGCGCTGACCGGTGAGCTGGCGTCGACGCGTCAGTCGGTGCGGACCGAGAAGCTGAACGAGATGGCCGCCGAGTTCGACCGGGTGCACAGCGTGCAGCGCGCGGTCGAGGTGGGCGCGGTCGACGCGATCATCTCGGCGGCGGAGCTCCGTCCCGCGATCATCAAGGCGATCGAGGACGGCCTCGCGAGGTAGTTCTCCTGGGACAGAGCCCGGTCACCCTTCGGTAGCCGGGCTCTTCTCGTTCGACACCCCGAACGGCACGTGCACGCACGGCACCGTCCGCGTCAGGTGACCGCGCTGGTCGTCGAAGAAGATGTGCGGCTTCAGCACGTCCAGGATCGGCGCCTTCTTCAACCCTCCCAGGAAGAACGCGTCGTTCACCGTCAGTCCCCACGCCTTGAGGCTGTTGATCGCCCGCTCGTGCGCCGGGGCCGACCGCGCGGTCACCACCGAGACGCGGACGCGGTCCTCGGCGTGCCGCTGGATCCGGTTCACGCCCGCGAGGAAGTTCCGCAGCGGCCCCGGATCCAGCGGCGTGACCACGTGGGACGCCTCGTGCTGCTGGAACTCGTCGAGCCCGCCCGCCTGGTAGATCCGCTCGGACGCGTCATCGGCCAGCACCCCGTCGAAGTCGAACGCGATCCGCAGCGCCGGATCGTCGTCGTCCTGGAACGACGACGTGAGCACCTGACCGGCGGGCATGCCGGCGAGCGTCGCCTTGCGGACGTCGTTCTCGTTGGCGGACAAGAACAACGACATGTTCAGCGCCGGCATGAACTCGTGCGGCGCGCGGCCCTCGGTGAAGATCGCGCGGCTGATCTTCAGGTCGTGGTGGGCGGCCGAGCGCAGGATGCGCAGGCCGGTGTCGGGGGAGTTGCGCGACAGCACGATCACCTCGACCAGCGGCGCGAGTGCGTTGAGCTGGAGCAGGCGGCGCAGGAACGGGAACGCGACGCCCGGTGCGAACGGGTCGGCGAGGTGCGCTTCCTGGTGGGCCCGGTAGGCCTCTTTGCCCTCGGACGCGAACACGGCGTCCGACTCGGTCAGGTCGAACAAGGCGCTCGACGCGACGCCTACGACCAGCAGGTTTTCCAGGCTGGGAGCCACATCACGGGATCGTAGCGGTCGGGAATGCGTTTTTCTGGTACGGTCGTACCAATGTACTGGGTGGTGTTGGTGGCTTCCGGGGTGCTGGAGGCCGTGTGGGCGACGGCTTTGGCCGCGTCGAAGGGTTTCCGCCGGCCGTGGCCGGTGGTGGTGTTCGCCGTGTCGATGACGGCCAGCGTCGTCGGCCTCGCGTGGGCGATGCGGGGGATTCCCGTCGGCACGGCGTACGCGGTGTGGGTCGGCGTGGGAGCCGTGCTCACGGTGCTCGTCGCGGTGCTGCGCCGCGAGGAGGAGCTCGACGTCAAGCGCGCGCTGGTGTTGACGGCGCTGGTCGGCTGCGTCGTCGGCCTGAAGGTGGTGAGCTAGATGTACTGGGCCGTGTTGCTGGGAAGCGCCGTGCTCGAAGCGGTCTGGGCGACGGCACTGTCCAAAGAGGCCTACGTGCTGTTCGTCGTCGCCGTGACGCTGAGCATGGTCGGGCTGTCCTACGGCATGAAGCGCATTCCGATCGGGACCGCGTACGCCGTGTGGGTCGGCATCGGCGCCGCGCTGACCGTGACGTGGGCGATGATCACCGGCGAGGAGACGGTCTCCGCGTGGAAGATCGTGTTCCTCACCGGGATCATCGCCTGCGTCATCGGGCTGAAGTTCCTGCGATCAGGCGTTGATCGCCCAGCGCTGGTTGGCACTGCCGAAGCAGTCCCAGACCTGGAGCCGGGTGCCGTCGGCGGAGCTGTTGCCGGTGGCGTCGAGACATCTTCCTGACGCCGCGTTGCGCAGCTGGCCGTTGGACTCCAGCGTCCAGTTCTGGTTGCCGGAACCCGTGCAGTCCCACAACTGGGTCACGGCGCCGTTGGCGGTGCCGGACGCGTCGAGGCACTTGCCCAGGGAGCGCAACGTGTTGCCGTTGCGGGTCCACTGCTGCGCGTTGGTGCCGTTGCACGTGTAGAGCTGAACCGCGGTGCCGTTGGCGGAGTTCGCCGCGGCCACGTCGACGCACTTGCCACCGAAGCCGGTGATGGTGCCGCCGGTCGGAGGCTGGGGGTTGCCGTTGCCGGCGGTCTCCCAGATGGCGTTGAGCAGGCTGGTGCTGCCGGTCGTGTCCTGGGAGAGCTCCCAGTTCATGATGCCGCCCGCGTTCGACAGCGCCCACTGCGTCTTGCGACGGATCGTCGGCAAGCCGTTGTAGGAGTTGCCGTTGTACGTGTCGCGGTTGGCGTTGGCCGGGTCCGCCGCGACGATGTCGCGGTAGGAGATGTAGGTCGGCCGGCTGTAGAACGGAACGCCCAGAACGGCCTTGCTCGCGGGAAGCCCGCGGCCCTTCCAGAAGTTCACCGAGTTGATCGACCAGTCGTAGTTCGCGTGCGGGCTGCCACCGTCGTAGGCCATGATGTTCAGCCAGTCGACGATGCCGAAGACCTCGGGCTGGACGCCGTTGGCCGTGCCGCCCTCGCTGACGACCGCGGCGGTGAGGAGCTTGCCGCGGTTGTGCAGCTCGGTGCCGAGCTGGCGCATCATCGCCGTGTAGTTGTTCGCCGACTGGCCCGGATCCGGGTACTCCCAGTCCATGTCGACGCCGTCCAGGTTGTACTGGTTGACGAGGTTGACCAGGCTGTTGACGAACGTCGTCCGCGAACCGGCGTTGCCGGCCAGTTGCTCGAACGCCGAGTCGTTGCCGTTGTTCCAGCCGCCGATCGCGATCGAGACCTTCACACCGGCGGCGTGACCGCGGCTCACGAGCGTCTGCAGCTTCCCGGGGTCCGGCACGCCCTGGAGCGTGCCGTTGCCGTTCGGCAGCACGAACGAGTAGTTGATGTGCGTCAGCTTGTTGTACGGAAGCGTGTTCACATCGCCGGACCACGACGGCATGTAGCCGACGCTCTTGAATCCGGCCGGGTAGGCGGCCTGCGCGGCAGGCGCCATGACTGTCACTGTCGCCGCGGCGGCGGCCAGCGCTAGGCCGGCGGCACCGAGGCGTGAGCGGAATGAACGCATTGCAGGGGGAGGCCTTCCACTTCGTCGAGCGCCCACCGCGACGTTAGTGGTCTAGACCGGTTGCTGGAAGATCAACTGGGGACCGGAACTCGTTCCGGTCGGCGATCGTCCTCTTATCGCAGGTGAGAGGCCCCGTTCACATCCATGATCGTGCCACTGGCCCAGGTCGCCTTCTCCGATGCCAGCCACGCCACCGCCGACGCGACCTCCTCCGGCTCGGCCACGCGCCCGAACGGGCTCTGCGCGCGGATGGCGTCCCCCGCCGGTCCCGCCATGAGTTCGGTGACCATCTCGGTGTTGACGAACCCCGGCGCCACCCCCGCGACCGCAATGCCTTGGGGCGCCAACGACTGCGCGAGCGACTGCGTCATCGCGTGCAGCCCGGCCTTCGCCGCCCCGTACGCGGGGGCATCCGGCTCACCCCGGTACGCACCCCGCGAGCCGACGTTGATGATCCTGGCTCCGGGGGCCATGTGCCGGACGGCGTGCCAGGCGAGGTCGGCGGGGCCGTACAGGTTGAGCTCGATCGTGCGGCGCCAGGCGTCCTGCCACTCCTCGAAGCTCGTCGTGGAGATGGGGTGGAGGAAGTACAGGCCCGCGTTGTTGACGAGGACGTCGAGACCGCCGAGTTTCTCGACGGTCTCGTTCACGACCTGCTCGGCCTGGTTCGCGCCGAGGTCGCCCTGAACGGTGACGTGGCCGTCGCCGTTCAGGCTCTCGCTGACGGCTTTCGCCTCCGCGGCCCCGGACCGGTAGTGGACGGCGACCCGGTGGCCGCTGTCCGCGAGTGCGTGGGCGATCGCGGCGCCGATGCCGCGGGATGCTCCGGTGACGAGTGCGCGTCGGGTCATGCCACGATCATGCCTGACTGTTGATCAGCCACTTGCCGTTCTGCTGCACGAACGTGAACGTCGACGTCTCGGTCGTGTCGACGGCTCCGCCCTTCATGTAGGTGAGCGTCACGGTGATGCCGTTCTCGCCCTGCGGCACGGGGTTCGAGACCTGGACGCCGGAGTACTTGCCCCACCACGACTGGTAGTTCTCGTACGACCCCGCCTTGGTCGCCTTGAACTGCTCCGTGAGCAGCGAGTAGCCCTCCTGCAGGTTGCCGGGGATGAGCGCGTAGTAGGCGGTGATCGCCTCCTGCGCGTTCTTCGGACCGGCGGGGGCCTGCGGCTGGCTCGGGGTGTTGGCGGGCGGCTGCGTCGCGGAGTTCGCCGGCGGCTGCTCCTGGCTGCTGCCGGGCTGCTGGGGCTGCGACTGCTCGGTCGTCTGGCCCGTGGTCTGGCCCGTCGTGGTGCCGCCGGTCTGGTTGTCGCTCGCGGGCGGCTGGGCGTTGTTGTTGGTGCCGCCCTTGGGCCACAACAGGAACGAGCCGACGCCGACCGCGATCACCAGCAGCACGATCAGGATGGGGACGAGCGGGAACTTGCGCCGCTCCTCGTCCTGCTGCGATGGGGGTACGGGTGGGGTGCTGGCCGGGGTTACTGCTGCGGGAGCGGCCACCGCCGTCGCCGCCGCGGCGATCCGCGCGGACTCGGCGGCCGCTCGTTCGGCGGCGGCCTTCTCTGCCGCGGCCCGGTCGGTCTCGGCCTTCTGGGCCGCTGCCCGCTCGGCTGCCGCCTTCTGAGCCGCTGCCCTCTCAACCGCTGCCTTTTCCGCCGCTGCCTTCTCCGCGGCAACGCTTGCGGCCGCGGCCGCGGCCGCGGCCTCGTCTGCGGCAACGCGCTCGGCGGCGAGTTGCTCCGCTGCTACCTCGTCCGCCGCGACCTTTCCCGCCGCCCCGGCCGCCGCGTCCTCGCTGGCCGTCGCCGCGGTCTCACCTGCGGCGGCTCCACCCGCCGCCGCTGCTGCCGCGCCGGCTTCACCGGCGGCGGCCGCACCTGACCCAGGCCTGCTCACCAACCCGGCCGCCTCCGCCGCCGCGGCCCCCGCGACCAGCCCGGCCGCCGCGGCCGCCGACTCCTGCGCGGCCTTCGCCTCCGGCTGAGCCTCGACGGGCAGCTTCACCGTCGCCGGAATGACCGCCGTGGCCTCCGACACCTGCGGCGTCTCGTTCACGACGGCCGCCAGCAGGTGCACCGCCTCCTGCATGCTCGGCCGCCGCGCGGGATCCGTCGCGAGCAGCCGGAACAGCACCGGCGACAGCAGGGGACCGGCGTTCGCGGGCGGCATGATCGAACCGCCGGCGACGCGGTGCAGCATCGCGAGGTGGTTGTCGGCGGTGCCGAAGGGCGGGCCGCCCTCGACGGCGTTGTAGAGCGTGGCGCCGAGCGAGAACACGTCGGACGGGAGACCGGCGTCCTCGCCGCGGGCGACCTCGGGGGAGAAGAAGGCCGGGGTGCCGACGGTGCCGGTCGCGGTGGCCGTGGCGTCGTCCCCGGTGGCGCGGGAGATGCCGAAGTCGGTGATCTTGACTTCCTGGTCGCCGATCAGCACGTTGCCGGGCTTCACGTCGCGGTGCTGGATGCCGTGGCGGTGCGCGGCGGCCAGCGCGGCGGCGGTGTAGCACCCGATGCGGGCGACCTCGCGCGGCGGCAGCGTGCCCTGCTCGGTGATCACGGCGGCGAGGCTGCGGGAGGGGAGGTACTCCATGATCAGCCAGGGCCTGCCGTCCTCCTCCACGACGTCGTAGACGCGGATGGCGTTCGGGTGCTCCAGGCGGGCGGCGAGGCGGGCCTCGCGCATGGCTCTGGCCTTCGCGCGATCCACTCTGGCGTCGTCGAGACCGTCCAGCGCGAGCAGTTCCTTGGCGGCGACGACGCGGTGGAGCTGCTCGTCGTAGGCCTGCCAGACGACTCCCATCGCCCCTTGGCCGACCTTCTGCTTCAACTGGTAGCGGCTCCCGATGAGCCTGCTGCTCTCCTCCACGGTGGTTTACCCGTCCCCTCTGATCACTCACAAGTGTGACGGTTGCCGCGTTCGCCGTTGACTGTAACCCTATGTGGGGGTACATATGGGGTTATGCCAAAAATCAACGTGTACCTCCCTGACGAGTTGGCGGAATCCGTGAAGGACATGAACATCCCCGTCTCGGCGATCTGCCAGCGCGCGCTCGAAGGTTCCGTGAAGCGGATCGCCGCGATCAGGGGGCTCACCGTCACCGACCTCAGACGCGAGAACTTCCCGCAGGTCACCGACCGGGCCTGGAAAGCACTCCAGATAGCCGGTGAGGTCGCCCAAGGAGTCAAGATCGGCACCACGCACCTCCTCGCCGGCATCGTGCGGGAGGGCGGGAACCTGGCCCTCGACGTCCTCCGCGCGATCGACATCGACCCGAACGGTCTCGCCACTTTCATTCCCGTGGACCTGGGCCGGAAAACCGGCATCGGCGACGACGCGGCCGCCGCACTGGAGCTCGCGGTCACGGAGTCGATCGCGCTCGGCCACAACTACCTGGGCTGCGAGCACCTGCTGCTCGGCCTCCTCGCCGAACCGGACGGCGCGGGCGGCCAGGAACTGCGCGACCAGGGCGCCGACCTCAAGGGCACGCGCCGGGCCGTCCAGACCGCGCTCGCGGGCATCATCCACGTGCAGAAGCAGCAGCAGGCGGGCCAGGACGCGGCCAAGGTGCTGGAGATGATCATGACTCGGCTGGCGCGGCTGGAGCAGCAGGCGGGTATTGCCTGACGAGCTCGGCGCCGATGCGCGCCAGGTGCTCCCGGACGTCCGGTGACTCGACCTCGATCAGCCCGCCCCACCCGGCGACGTTGCGGGCGAGGTCGAGCGCCGTCGGCGCGGTGAGCTCGATCTTCGTCCGCTCGCCGAGGTCCTCGACGACCGTGCAGTGGCGGCCGTGCATGTGCTGGAAGATCCGGACGTACCGCGTCGGCACGAGCACGGTCGTCGCCGTCTCCGACCGCTTCCCCTCGACGGCCGTGACGACCTCGTCCCACGCGCCGGCCAGCGTGAAGTCCGCTGGTCTGGTGGATGGGGTGCCAGTGAGGGTCATACCCAGGATCCGATCGAGCCGGAACGTCCGCTGCCCGTCCGCGGTGCCGGCGATGAAGTACCAGGTGCCGTCCTTGTCGACGAGCCCCCACGGGTCGACCTCGCGCCCCTTCGGCGCCTCGCCCCGCTTCTGGTAGGTCAGCCGCACCCGCACCTGCTTGACGACGGCCAGCTGCAGCCCCTTGACCAGGGCCGGCCGGTCCTGGGTGTCCGCACCCCACGCGGCCGTGTCGACGAGCGTCGAGTCGGCGGCGGCCTCCGCCTCCGCCCGGAACGTCTGCGGCAGCGCCCTGACCAGCTTGCGCAGCGCCGACTTGATCTCCGGCGCGACCGTCGCCGCGGGTCCCGCGATCAGGAACAACGCCTGGGCCTCGGCCGAGGTCAGCCCGCTCAGGTCCGTGCGCGCGCCACCCACGAGCTGCCAGCCACCCCGTCTCCCCGGTTGGGGGTACACGGGTACCCCCGCCGCGGACAGCGCTTCGAGGTCACGCCGGGCGGTCGCGTTGGACACCTCCAGCTCCGCGGCGAGTTCCGCGGCGGTCACCCGACCTCGGGCCTGCATCAGCAACAGGGCGGCGACTAGACGGTCTGCGCGCATGTCCCCAGGTTCCCGCCAAAAGTGCTCACAAGATGAGCACTTTACGGCCGAAGCTCAAAACACACCGCCCGACCTTTTCCTGGAGGCAACCGATGTTGCGAGGCATGTCGACCGTGTCCTACTTCGCCGACGACGTGAACGAGGCACGCGACTGGTACGCGTCGTTCCTCGGCGTCGACGCCTACTTCTCGCGGAACGCCCCGGACGGCGTGCTCGGCTACGTCGAGTTCCGGCTGGGCGACTTCCAGGCGGAACTGGGCATCGTGCAGCGCCGTTTCCAGGTGACGCCGACCGACGGCCCGTCGGGCCAGATCCTCTACTGGGCCGTGGACGACCTGGACGCGACGCTGGCGAGGCTCCTGGACCTGGGCGCCGAGGTCCACGACGAACCACGCGAGCGCGGCGACGGCTTCGTGACGGCGTCGGTCGTCGACCCGTTCGGCAACATCCTGGGCGTCATGACGAACGTCCACTACCTCTCGGTCGTCGAGGGCCTCCGCTCGTAACCCGGCCGAGGTTCGCCACCGGTGGACCTGTTCGCTCCGTCCGCCGGCCAGCCGATCCGCCGGGGTGCGGCACGCGCCATCGTTGCGCGTGACCTCATCCCGGCGAGGACCGCACCGACCACGGCGTCCACGCGGCCCCGGCGCGCCTCCCCGGCCGACGCGCTTCCGTTTGGCCGACGCGCTTCCGCCTGGCCGAGCCGCGCCTGTCCGGGATGCTTCCGCCTGGCCGAGCCGCGCCTGCCCGGCCGACGCGCTTCCGTTTGGCCGTGACGCGCTTCCTCCCGGCCAAGCCGCTTCCGTCCGCCCGGCACGCTTCCGCCGACCGAAGCGCGCCCGCCCGGCTACGCCTGGTCCGGCCGTCCCCGCGCCAACGCCCTGACCAGCACGCCCGGCCGCAGCAACCGCGCCGGGTGGTCGACGAGCTGCGCGACCCGCACCGACGCCCGGTGCACCCGCCTGCTCCCCGGCACGGCCCGCACGACGCGTTCGGCGTACCACCGCGCCACCCGAGTCCTGACCGGCAGCTTCTTCGCGCTCCACCCGAGATCGGCCGACGTGGTGGCCTGCCAGGGAATCCGGGCGGCCCTGGCGACCGCGCGCTGGAACACCAGCGGTTCCTGCGCGAGGTCGTGCTCGCGTGCCAACGCCCGCAGGTCCGCGCAGTTCAGCGCGGCGAGCGTCAACCCGTGCCCGCGCACGGGGTTGAGCGACACCGCCGAGTTGCCCAGCGCGAGCAGTCCGCGCGGCCAGTCCGTCACCTGCTGGAAGCGGTTCGAGCGGCTCCGCAGGTTCACCGCGCCCCGGATCTCCGACACGGGCGTGGCCGTCTTGACGATCTCCGCGACCTCCTGGCAGCGCAGGCTCGCCGCGAACTCGAGGAACCCGTCCTCGTCCACCGGCGGCATCTCGCCGTCCGCTCCCACCAGCGTGACGAGCCACCGCCGACCATCCACGGAGGACACCACGGCGCCGCGTCTCGCCGCGGGCGCACGGGTGACCTCGCAGGCGATCTTCCAGTCCAGCCCCAGGTCCCGGTTGATCTCGTAGAGCCGGGACGCGGTCGCGACCCGCCCGTTGACGATCACCGGTGCCGGACACCGGACCCCCAGCTCCGCGAGCCACGAGACGAGCTTCCCGTCCCGCCCGGACGCGTCGACCACCAGATCCGCGTAGTCGGTGAACGGCCGATCTCCGCGCCACCCCCGCACCCCGGTGACCGCGCCCCGGTCGTGCAGGAGCCCGTCGACCGCCACGCCGTCCACGATCGACACGTTGGCCAACCGTCCCAGCCGTCGCCGGACGGCCCGCTCCACGGCTCCTCGACTGGCCGCCAGCACCTCGACCCCGAGCCACTCCCGAGGCGCCCACCCGCCGGGCAGCCGCACGAGCAGGTCGCTGCCGAGGTCGGCCCGGACCGCGCCGCCCTCCTCCAGTTCGCCCCCGAGCCGGGGAAAGAGCGACTCCACCGCTCCCAGCACCGGTTCGGACAACAGGCACGCCTGAGGCACGCCCTCCCGGAACCCGGGCCCGATCACCTCGCGCTCGACCACCACGACGTCGCCGTACGACTCGGCCAGCACCCGCGCGGCCAGCAGTCCCGCGAAGCCGGCCCCGATGACCAGCGCCCGGTCGGAGTACATGGCGGCCATGCTGACAGACCCCGCGACCCCGGCGAACCCGCCAAGAGTCCCGTGTTCCCGGGACCCACCGCCCGAGCGAACTACGCCTGCCCGGCGTCGCCGACCAAGCCCTCCCGCACCGCCCACAGCGCCGCCTGCGTCCGCGACTCCAGGCCCAGCTTGCCGAGCACGTTCGACACGTGCGTGCGCGCCGTCCGCTCCGAGATCACCAGCACCTCGGCGATGTCCCGGTTCGACCGGCCCCGTGCGACGTGCACGAGAATCTCCCGTTCCCGCGGCGTGAGCGCGGCGGCCGTGCGCGCCGGTCCCGCCAGCGACCGGGTGAGGGTCCTGGCCACCGCCGGGTCGAGGTGCACCTGCCCGCGCGTCGCCGCCCGCACCGCCGCACCCACCTGGTCCGCCTCGGCGTCCTTGAGCAGATAGCCGGCCGCGCCCGCCTCCAGCGCCACGTGCACGCGGTCCGCCTCCGAGAACGACGTCAGCGCGACCACCTCCACCCGCGGGTAGAGCTGTTTGATGGCCCTCGTGGCGCCGATGCCGTCCAGGCGGGGCATCAGGAGGTCCATCAGCACCACGTCCGGCAGGTCGTCCAGGCCGGCGAGCACGGCCAGGGCCGCCTCGCCGTCGCCCGCCTCGCCGACGACCTCGATGTCGTCCAGCATCTCGAAGAACGCCCGCATGCCGCGCCGCACCACCGCGTGGTCGTCGACGAGGAACACCCTGATGGGGACCGAGGAGTCCACCGGGGCCAAGGGGGCAAAGGGGATCAACGCCTCACTCCTTCAGTCGCCGAGATCAACGCCGTGCTGCTGTCGTCGCGGGTTCGACACGCCGGGCCGTCGTGACGGCTCAACGGCGTGCTCCCGCCGTCGCCGGGGGCAGCACCGCGCGGACCGTCGATCCGGCCGGGCCGCTGTCGATGACGAGGCCGCCGCCGATCCGCTTCATCCGCTCCCGCATGCTCACGAGGCCCATGCCGTGCGCCCGCGCGGCGGCCGGGTCGAAGCCGACACCGTCGTCGGCCACCTCGATGACCACGCCGTCGCCCTCCTCCCGCAGCGTGATCGCGATGCGGCGCGGGCTGGCGTGCTTCACGGCGTTGTGCACGGCCTCCTGCACGACGCGGAACAGCTCCGACTCCGCGCGGTCGTCCAGGCCGAGCCGGTAGCCGGGGGCTTCGACGGCGATGACGACGCCCTCGCGGGAGGCGATCGCGGCGGACTGCTTGCGGATCGCCTCGGCCAGGCCGTCCTCGCGCAGGCCGTCGGGGCGGAGCTGGAAGAGCGAGGCGCGCATCTCGGCCAGCGCGTCCTGGGTGAGGCCGCGCAACGACGTGATGCCGCGTGCGACGGGGCCGTCGGGGTCGCCGCCCTGCTTCTGCAGCGCGAGCTCGACGGCTCGGGTGTGCAGGGTCATCGAGAACAGCGCCTGCGACACCGAGTCGTGCAGCTCGCGCGCCAGGCGGTGGCGTTCCTCCAGAGCCGCGACCTGCGAGGCCTCGTCGAGCATCTCCATGACCTCCTCGACGCCGAGCTGTTCCTCGCCGGCGACCGAGGTGAGCATGATCCGCGCGGACGCCGCACCGACGGCGCCGGTCAGCACGGTCTCCACGTGGTGCACCAGCTCCGGGTCAGCGTCCTTTGTGGACGTGGGGTCGACGGGGCCAAGGGCCTTCGCGGCGGCGCGCCGTCCGAGCGACCGGGCCAGCACGTCGTGCAGCGCGCACACCGGTACCCGGCTGCGCCACAACCGGGGGCGCGACGGGTCGTCGAGAGCGTCGACGAACAGCACGGCCTGCGCCTGTTCGCGCGCCTGCGGACGGCCGAGCAACGACACCACCACGTAGCAGCCCGCGTTCACGAGCATGCTCCAGAACATGCCGTGGCTGATGTTGTCCATGCCGTTCACGCCGAGCAGGTGTTCCGGGCGCAGCGCGGAGATCCCGAACGGCCCGTGCTCGAGGAACGCCGTCGGCACCCACCCCGTGGCCGCGAAGTTGGGCAGCAGCAACGTGTACGTCCACACGCCGAACCCGGCGACCAGGCCCACCACGACACCGTCGCGCGTGCCGCCCTTCCAGAACAGGCCGCCGAGGATCGCGGGCGCGAACTGCGCGACGGCCGCGAACGACACCAGGCCCATCGACACCAGCGCCGCGCTCTCGCCCGCCAGCCGGAAGTACGCGTAGCCGAGCAGCATCACGAAGACGATCGACAGCCGCCGCGTCACCAGGATCAGGCGTGCCAGGCGGCCCGGGTAGCCGCGGCGCAGCAGCATCGGCACGACGATCGAGTTCGACACCATCGTCGACAGCGCCACGGTCTCCACGATGATCATGCCCGTCGCCGCGCTCAGCCCGCCGACGAACACCAGCAACGCCAGCGCGTCCATGCCCGCGGCCATCGGGACGGTGAGGACGAACGTGTCCGCCTCGGCGCCGTCCCCGAAGCGCAGCAGGCCCGCCGCCGCGATCGGCAGCACGAACACGCTGATCAGCAGCATGTACAGCGGTGTCATCCACATCGCCTGCTTGACGTGCCGCTCGTCGACGTTCTCCACGACGCCGACCTGCCACTGCCGCGGCAGCAGCACGATCGCGAAGAGCGACAACACGTTCAGCCACACCCACGTGCCGGTCGAGTCGCCGAGCGTGAACAACTCCGTGTGGCCCGCCGTCCACGCCTGGCCGAACAGGTCGCCGAACCCGTCGTACAGGCCCCACGTCACGGCGATGCCCGCCGCGACGAACGCCACGAGCTTCACCACGGACTCGAACGCGATCGCGGTGACCATGCCCTCGTGGCGCTCGGTGGCGTCGAGATGCCTGGTGCCGAACAGGATCGTGAAGCCCGCCAGCAGCAACGCCACGTACAGCGCCGTGTCCTCCAGCACCGGCACCTGGCCGAGCGAGGACGACGGCGTGATGGCGGGCGCGCGGCGGATGATCTCGAACGTCGTGGAGACAGCCTTGAGCTGCAAGGCGATGTACGGCACGACGCCCACCACGGCGATGGCCGCGACCAGTCCGCCGAGGCGCGCGCTCCTGCCGTAGCGGGCGGACACGAAGTCGGCGAGGCTCGTGATGCGGTGCCGGTGGCTGATGTGGATGATCCGGCGCAGCACCAGCCAGCCGAGCGCGAGCATGATCGTCGGCCCGAGGTAGATCGACAGGTAGCTCACGCCCGTGGACGCCGCCCGGCCGACGCTGCCGTAGTAGGTCCACGACGTCGCGTACACCGCCAGGGAGAGCGCGTAGATCGTGCCGCGGCCGACGATGCTGCGCCCGGCGTCGGCCCTGCGGTCGCCGTAGAACGCGATCGCGAACAGCACGGCCAGGTAGGCGACGGAGACCGTGACGAGGAACCAGGTCTGCAGCACGTCAGCCCGACCGCCGGACGAGCACGGCGACGAGCGCGATCACCACGAGCCACGCGCCGAAGAGGTACGCGGCGACCAGCGGTACGCCCGCGATGGTGCCCCCGCTGTTGGCGGCGGTCAGCAGAGGCGGTAGAAACAGGACGAGTCCGGTCGTGGCCGCGAGGATCGTGAGCCCGGTGAACCGTTGATCGTTCCTGGCGCCTCGTCGCACCGCCACCACCTTCGACTCTTCGGCGAACTCGGCGAGACTAGTACGAACGGAGCAATCCGTTCCGAGGCCCCCGAGTTCACCGGACAGCATTCGGAACGACTGTGTGGGGGACCGTTTCATGAAGACGATCGAGCTACCGGACGGCGCCGTGATCACGGGGCGTGGCCTGCGCGACGGCAGGATCGTGGAGCCGCATCCCCAGTACGGGGTGTACCTCCAGCCGAAGCCCGTGGACGTGCCGTGGCCGCACGACTGGATCGACTGGCCGGATTTCCGCCTTCCGCGTGACCACGAGGCCGCGATCGCGCAGATCCGCGCGCTGCACGCCCGCGCGTTGTCCGGCGAACGGGTCGAGGTGGCGTGCAGCGGCGGCATCGGCAGGACCGGCACGGTGATCTCGTGCCTGGCCGTGCTGGCGGGCGTGCCGGCGGCCGACGCGGTGGCGTGGACGCGCGCGAACTACCACAAGCGCGCGGTGGAGACGCCGTGGCAGAAGCGCTGGGTGCGGAACTTCCCGCTGGTCTAGGTGTCGAGTTCGACCACGGAACGCTTGTGCACCAGCTCGACGACCTCCGGCGGCACCGAGTCGCCGGCGTCGAGCAACCGGGGCAGCAGCGCGGCCTCCGTGGTCACGGCGCGGAAGAACAGCGCGACCGTGACGTCGTGGTCGGGCCGGTGCACGACGGTGATCTCGTCGCCCGGCCCGATCAGGCCCTCCTCGAGCACCCGGAAGTACGCGCCCGGCCGCACCTGCTGGGTGAACCGCTTGACCCAGCCGCGTTGCCCCAGGAACTCGGCGAACGTCCGGCACGGGATGCGCGGCCCGGTGACCTCCAGCAACGCCGTGCCGATCCGCCAGCGCTCGCCGACCAGCGCGGTCGTCTGGTCGATGCCCTGCGTGGTGAGGTTCTCGCCGAACTGCCCGGCCTCGAAGCCCGTGCCGAGCTCGGACTGCCACCAGTCGAGGTCCTCGCGCGCGTAGCCGTAGACCGCCTGGTACTCCCCGCCGTGCACGGTCCAGTCGCCGATCGCGTCGCCCGCGACCCCGCTGCCCGCCTCACCCTTGGGTCCGACGGGGCTGACCAGCAGCGGACCGTCCACGGGACGTTTGCCGATGCCGGTGACACCCGCGCGGGCGTAGTCGACCGGGACCGTCTTCGGGGCGACGTTCAGCGAGAGCACTACGGGCATGGCCCCGAGATTATTGGCCGACGGCCCTGGTGGCGATCGAATTGACGTAGTCCTCGTACTTGCCCACCTTGTAGGTGATGAGGTCGAGGCACTCCTGCAGCTGCACCATCTGCTGCTGAACGCGCTCCTGGTGCTCCTTGAGGATGTCGAGGCGCTGCAGCTCGTTGCCGTCGCCCTGGCGCACCAGCTCGGTGTAGCGGCGGATCTCCGGCACGGGCATCCCGGACATCCGCAGCATGATGCACATGCGCAGCCAGTCGACGTCCTGCTGCGTGTAGACCCGCCGCCCTCCCGGTCCTCTGTGGACCTGGTGCGCGAGGATGCCTTCCTTCTCGTAGAAGCGCAGCGCGTGCACGCTCAGTCCGGTGCGTTCGGCCACCTGTCCGATGCTCAGCCCCATGCGTCCGAGCATAGGTCCAGCTCACCCGGACACACCCGGTCGGCGACTTCTGCGAGACAGACGGCTGCCAACGCGCACGCCCACCACCTTGTCTCGCCGACGCCGAACGCCACGCCGGTGAAGCTGCCGACCACGGGGATGAGCCGGCACGGCCTCGACAGGCAGGCGACGACCGGGGCGGTTGCCGTGACCACGACCCGCGCCTTCCGGCATCACGCTTGACCTAGAGTCGGCTCTACTTCATAGGTTCGCCGCATGAACATGCGCTATCGCGTTCTTGGGGGAACCGGCATCGAGGTCAGCCACCACTGCCTCGGCGCCATGATGTTCGGCTCCGTCGCCAACGCCGACCACGAGGACGGCGTGCGGATCATCCACCGCGCCCTCGACGCCGGCATCAACTTCGTCGACACCGCCGACATGTACTCGGCGGGCGACTCCGAGGTGATCGTCGGCAAGGCCCTGAAGGACCGGCGCGACGACGTCGTGCTGGCCACGAAGTTCCACTTCCCGCTGGGGGAGGGCCGCAACCGCAGCGGCAACTCGCGTCGCTACATCGTCCGCGCGGTCGAGGCCAGCCTCAAGCGCCTCGGCACCGACTGGATCGACGTCTACCAGGTGCACCGGCCGGACTACACGACCGACGTCGAGGAGACGTTGTCCGCGCTCACGGATCTGGTGCGGGAAGGCAAGATCCGGGCGTTCGGCTGCTCGACGTTCGGTGCCGACGAGCTCGTCGAGGCGCACCACGTGGCGGTGAACCGCGGGCTGATGCGGTTCCGCACCGAGCAGCCGCCGTACTCGATGCTGGCGCGGGGGATCGAACGCGCCGTGCTGCCGGTGGCGCGACGGCTCGGCATGGGGGTGCTGGTGTGGAGTCCGCTGGGCGGCGGGTTCCTGACGGGCAAGCACCGCAAGGGAGCGTCGCCGGAGGCGTTCCGGGCGTCGCTGAACCCCGAGCGGTTCGACGAGTCGATGCAGCGCAACGCGGCGAAGTTCGAGGCGGTGGAGCAGTTCGCGAAGCTCGCCGACGAGATGGGCGTGTCGTTGCCGGCGCTCGCGATCGCGTTCGCGACGACGCACCCCGGTGTCACGTCGGCGATCACCGGGCCGCGCACGATGGAGCAGCTCGAGTCGTTGCTGGAAGGCGCCGGGCTGGTGCTGACCGACGACGTGCTGGACCGGATCGACGAGATCGTGCCGCCGGGCGTGGACACCTACGACCCCAACGGGTTCTGGAAGCCCGCGCCGCTGACGGATGTCCATCAGCGGCGCAGGCCGCTCGATCAGCGCTGAGTCACCACTGCTGGGTGCTCAGGCCGGTGCCCAGGTAGATCTGGTCGAACCCGTTGCCGTCGTTGTCGTCGGTGTAGACGACGGTGACGCGGCCCCACGGGTCGACGCCCACGGCGGGTTCGTCCTGCCTGCCGGTGGCGTTCGAGACCGTCAGCTGCCGTTCGGGACGGCCGGTCGTGGAACCGTCGGGGTTGTAGACGCTGGTGTGGACGTCCAGAGCCTCGGCGGTCGTCACGGCGACGCCGAGCTGGTCGTCGATGCCCACCTGCGGGTCCGCGCCGGTCGTCTGAGCCACGGCACCCCGGGAGACGCCTGCGGCCGTGAACGACTGGACGCGGACGCCCGACTGCTCCCAGGCGACGGCGAAGTCGCCGTTGAAGTTGGCCGCCACGGCGGGGCGCTTTCCCTGCCCCGTCGTGGTCTGCGCCTGCTTCACGCCACCGGCGGGAGTGACGATCTTGCGGGCGACGTTCGCGTCCGCCTCCCAGACGATCACGGCGTTGCCGGCCGCGCCCATCGCCACGCGGGGCTTGGCGTGCGTGCCGCCCGCGTTGTTGACCAGCGCCTCGTAGGACTTGGAGCTGATCGACGCGAACATGCTCACCCGCACGGTGGGCGCGGCGGTGCCCTGCTTGTCCTCCCACGTGACGGCGAAGCCGGGGCCGTCCGGATCCGCTGCCACGCTGGGAAAGTACTGCTGGCCGTCCGCGCTCGCGTTGGCCGTGCCGGAGCCGGACACGGTGCCCGAGGCGCTGACGGAACGCACGGCGATGTTGTAGTAGCCGTTGCCGTCCGGGTCCTCCGACCACACGACGACGGCGCTGCCGTCCTCGCGCACCGACACGTCCGGCTGCCAGTGCCGCCAGGTGCCGGTGCCGCCGGTGGAGAGCTTCTTCTCGTAGACCGAGGCGCCCTCCTTGTAGAGGCGGATCCAGACGTCGGAGTGGACCGGGTCCTCGGGCGCCGTGGTGTCGCGGTCGTCCTCCCACACGACGGCGGTGTAGCCGTTGCGGGAGGTCGAGACGGACGCGTTGTCCTGGTCGCCGGTCGAGTCGCTGTTGACCGTGGACCACGTCATGGGAGCGGGTGCCAGCAGGAGGCTCGCGATCAGGAGTGTCTTCACGGTGCCTGCAATCCGGGGTTGGCGGCCTCGACGACGTAGCTGCCGACGGTCTTGACCGGGTAGTCGCGCACGGTGACCTTGTCGACGGCGCGGAAGTCGACGTTCATCTGCGTCGAGGTGGTGCGGGTCCTGACGTAGCCGCGCAGGTTCTTGAAGTACTTGACGTGCGGGTTCAGCGTCGGGTTGAGGCTGTTGTCGGCGGCGTTGCCGTCACCGCCGGACGTGATCGACGTCGTGACGAGCTCGGTGCCGATGATCCGGTTCTGGGTGCCGTAGTTCTGCATGAGGTTGGCGGCCCAGCTGCGGTGCACGTCGCCGGTGAGCACGACCGTGCCCTTGTTGCCGTTGGTGTCCCAGGCGTTCTGGATGCGCGCGCGGTTGGCGGTGTAGCCGTCCCACGAGTCCATGCTCTTGGAGCCGTCGGCGGCGGCGAGGCGTTGCGCGAAGAACACCTGCTGGCCCAGGAAGTCCCAGGTGCCGAGCTTTTGGCGCAGGCCGTCGGTCAGCCACGTCTCCTGGGAGTTGCCGGTGAGCGTGCGGGCCGAGGCGTCGGCCTCCGGGCAGACCTTGGTGCCGTCGCCGCACGCCTGGTCGTCGCGGTACTGGCGGGTGTCGAGCATGTGGAACGTGGCGAGGCTGCCCCAGCGGACCCTGCGGTGCAGCAGCATGTTCTCGTTGGTCGGGGCCTGGGCGCTGCGCAGCGGCATGTGCTCGTAGTAGGCCTTGTAGGCGGCGGCGCGGCGGGCCTTGAAGTCACCGGCGGGGGAGCTGTCGTTGCGGACGAGGTTCGCGTAGTTGTTCTCGACCTCGTGGTCGTCCCAGACGACCAGCCACGGCGCGGTGGCGTGCGCGGCCTGCAGGTCGGGGTCGGTCT
Organism: Lentzea sp. NPDC058450; assembly: GCF_042721395.1. Taxonomy (NCBI): domain Bacteria; kingdom Bacillati; phylum Actinomycetota; class Actinomycetes; order Pseudonocardiales; family Pseudonocardiaceae; genus Lentzea; species Lentzea sp. NPDC058450. Next base: position 157,802 of record NZ_JBHXLO010000003.1, on the reverse strand, counting down.
TGTACTGGGCGTGCCGGACGCGGTAGTTCGCGAGCGTGCTGATCTCGGTGGCGGGGGCGAACTTGCGGACCTTCGTGGTGGTGGCGGCGCCCTCGTAGATGTAGTCGCCGAGGTGCAGGATCAGGTCGGGCTGCTCCTCCGCCATCCGGCGGTAGGCCGTGAAGTAGCCCTCCTCGTAGTGCGAGCACGAGGCGAAGAGCATGGTCAGTTCGGGCTGGGTGCCGACGGCCGGTGCGGTGAGGGCGCGGCCGGCGGGGGAGATGTGGCCGCCGGTGCGGAAGCGGTACCAGTACTCCCGTCCCGGCTCGAGGCCGGTGAGGGTGACGTGCACGGAGTGGGCGCTCGCCTGGGTGGCGGTGAACGTGCCGGTGCGGGCGATCGCGGTGAAGCGTTCGTCGGTGGCGACCTGCCACTCGACGGCGGTGTTGGTGTTCGCCATGCCGCCGAGGCCGTCGGCGTTGAGGGGGTTGGGGGCGAGCCGGGTCCAGATCACGAACCCGTCCGCGGCCGGTTCGCCGGACGCGACACCCAGGGTGAACGGGTAGCCGATCGCGTTGGCGAGACTGGGAACGAGGACCCCGGCGCTCGCGCCCGCGAGGCCGCCCACGATGAACGTGCGTCTCCGTAACGTGGTCATGAGAAGCAGGCTTACCGGGCGTGGGTAAAGGCCCGCCTAATCGCGTGTGGCTTCAGAGTGGTCTCCCACCAAGCAAAAGCCGTGCGGTCGTCGGTGTGGATGTCGAACGCGTCGGCGAGGAGCTCGGCGGCGCTCAGCGGGAGGCCGGTGTCGCGGACGGCGCGGTACAGCAGGGCGATGTGGTCGCGGGACCAGTTCTCCAGGCAGAGGCCGGGTAATCGTTCCGCCTCGCAGCAGGGGTGGGCGCACACGACGACGTCGAACCACTCGTCCTCGTGGTCGTGGAAGGTGACGGTGACGCCGAACCGGTCGGGGTGCAGGCCGGTGACCCTGCTGGTGCGGGTCTCGTAGCGCAGGCCGTGGGGGAGTGCGGCGAGCCGGCGCGCGGCGTGGCGGTCGGGGCCGGTGATCGGGACCGGCTGGTGGGTGCCGTGGTCGAGGACCGTGACGTCCCACTTGCTGCGCGCGAACCGGAGTGCGGTGGCGAGGCCGGCGATCCCGGCTCCGACGATCAACGCTCTGCCGCTGAGTCCTGTGGCCATGACCAGCCCCTTCCCCTAGGATTGAGGCTAGCGAACGTTCAGAAATTTCTGAAGACAGGGTGGCTGTGACGGGCGAGACAGAGCGCAGGGAGGCCGCCGAGCGTCTGGCGCTCACGCTGGTCGGCGTCGGGATGCAGCGGATGGGGGCGCGCGCGTTGGCGGCGTTCCTGTTCTCCGAGCAGGAGACGCTGACCGCGGCCGACCTGGCGGCCGAGCTCGGGGTGAGCGCGGGGTCGGTGTCCGGTGCGGTGCGGATGGTCGCGCAGATGGGGCTGATCGAGCGCGTGCACGTCGCGGGCAGCCGGCGGGAGCACTTCCGCATGCGCGACAACGCCTGGACGACGCTGTACACGCGTCAGCACTCGGTGGTCGACGAGGTGCTCCGCGCCGTGGACGAGGGGGTCGACGCGGTGGGGGCCGGTCGCGCGCGCGACCGGCTCGCGTACATGCGGGACTTCTACGAGTTCCTGCTCAACGAGGCGCCGGTGCTGGTGGAGCGCTTCGAAGCTCAGCGGGCTGAGCGTCGTGGAGAACCCCGTTCATGATCAGGTCCAGCATCCGGTTCGCCTGAGCCGGGTCGCCGTTCTGGGCGACGCCGATCAGCAGTGCCATCAGGTCCATCGGCTCGGTGCGCGCTCCCAGCGGCGCGAGCAGGATCTCGACGGCCTCGGTCATCTTCGCGCGGCTGTGCTCGAACGGGTTGAGGCCCAGTGCGATCACGGCCTGCAGCGCGTCCTTGAGGTCGTGTTTCGTCGCGGCGTAGGCGATGAAGCGGTCCATCCACTCCCGGAGCGCGGCCTCCGGTTCGTGGGTGTTCAGGAGCTCGGGCGCCGCGTCGCAGAGCTTCTCCAGCTCCGTGCGGTAGACGGCCTCGATCAGCGCCTCGCGGGTGGGGAAGTGGCGGTAGAGCGTGCCGATCCCGACGCCCGCCTCCTTGGCGATGGCGCCGAGCGTCACGTCCTTCCGGTGCGTGAACGCGTCCTTGGCAACTTCGATCAGCAGCCCTCGGTTCCGGACCGCGTCGGCACGCACGTTCATCACTCCTATGGGGTACGTCACTTGCGAAACGGAGGCTCCTCCGTTTACGGTGGAACTCGAACCGGAGGCACCTCCGTTTCAGTGTACGACACAGGTTGGGGAAATCTGATGAGTGAGCGCATCACCACCCCGTTCGGGTTCGGGAGCACGGCTCTCGAAGTCGTCGAGGGCGTCGACCTCTCGGGCCGTCGCGCCGTGGTCACCGGTGGGGCGTCGGGCATCGGCGTGGAGACCGTGCGGGCTCTCGCCGCCGCCGGGGCCGAGGTCACCATCGCGGCCCGCGACGTCGAGGCCGGTCAGCGGGTCGCCGCGGCCGTCACGGCGTCCACGGGCAATCGTTCGGTTCTCGTCGCTCCGCTGGAGCTGACGTCGCAGGAGTCGGTGAAGGCCTTCGCGTCCGCGTGGGACGGCCCGCTGCACCTGCTGATCAACAACGCGGGCGTCATGGCCACCCCGCTGACCCACACGCCGGAGGGCTGGGAGCTCCAGTTCGCCACGAACCACTTCGGCCACTTCACGCTGACCACGGGCCTGCACGCCGCGCTGCGCGCCGAGGGCGCCCGCGTCGTGAACGTGAGCTCGTCCGGCCACCTGAACAGCCCGGTCGTCTTCGACGACGTCCACTACGCCCACCGCGAGTACGACCGCTGGCAGGCGTACGGCCAGTCGAAGACCGCGAACATCCTCTTCGGCGTCGAGGCTGGCAGGCGCTGGTCGTCCGACGGCATCACGATGAACGCCCTGATGCCCGGCGGCATCCTCACGGCGCTGCAGCGCCACATCTCGCAGGAGGAGATGCAGGAGCGCATCCGCCTGCGCGGCGGCGACCGTCCGCTCCAGCTCAAGACCCCGGAACAGGGCGCGGCCACCACCCTGGTCCTGGCCGTCTCGCCGCTGGTGGAGGGCCGTTCGGGCCTCTACTTCGAAGACTGCGACGAAGCCGTGCCCAACGAGCCGGGCATGACCAACGGCCTCGCCTCCTACGCCACCGACCCGGAGTCCGCCTCCCACCTGTGGAAGCTCTCCGAGGAGACCCTGAAGGTGCAAGCATGATCACCACCCAGTACGGCTTCGACACGACGGCGCTCGAAGTGGTGGCCGACGTGGACCTGACGGGCCGCCGAGCCGTCGTCACCGGCGGCGCCTCCGGCATCGGCGTGGAGACCGTCCGCGCCCTGGCCACCGCGGGCGCCGAGGTCACGATCGCCGCCCGCGACCAGGACGCGGCCCAGCGAGTGGCCACCGCCCTGATGAAGGCCACCGGCAACAAGTCCATCTCCACGGCCCACCTGGACCTGGCCTCGCAGGCCTCGGTCAAGGCCTTCGCCCGCAACTGGGACGGCCCCCTCCACCTGCTGATCAACAACGCGGGCGTCATGGCCACCCCGCTGACGCGCACCCCGGAGGGCTGGGAACTTCAGTTCGCCACCAACCACTACGGCCACTTCGCCCTCACCACAGGCCTCTTCAACTCCCTGCGAGCCGAAGGCGCCCGAGTGGTCAACGTGAGCTCCTCGGCCCACCTGATGAGCGACATCGTCTTCGACGACATCCACTACACCCACCGCGAGTACGACCGCTGGCAGGCCTACGGCCAGTCCAAGACGGCCAACATCCTCTTCGGCGTGGAAGCAGCCACCCGCTGGCTACCGGAAGGCATCACGATGAACGCCCTGATGCCAGGCAGCATCGCCACCAACCTCCAACGCCACCTGACGGCCGAAGAACTCCAAGCCAAGATCCGCGAAACCGGCGGCACCACCACCCGCCGAACCAAAACCCCAGAACAGGGCGCCGCCACCACGCTGGTAGTGGCCACCACCCCCCTGCTGGCGAACACCTCCGGCAAGTACTTCGAAGACTGCGCCGAAGCACTCCCCACCACCCCGGCCAACCGAACCCGAGGCCAGGCCCCCTACACCCAGGACCAGGAGTCAGCGGTCCGCCTCTGGAAGCAAACCGAAGAAACCCTCTGGACCCCAGCCCACCCGTAACCCAACCGCAGCGCCACGGCCACGCGCCCATCGAGGCCACGCAGCCTGCACGCGAACCCGCAAACCAGGCGGCGGGACCCAACGCCCAGCCGACGCGCAACCGAGGCGCGGAGCCGTTGCTCAGCCAACGCCTCCGCGCCTCCGCGCGCCCTGCCCAAGCGCCCCCGCCGCACAACGCCACACGCCCGCTCGCCGCGGAGGCGTTGGACCGCGCGGTCAACAATCCCGCCTGACCTCTCGGCCCCTAGTCCTTGCCTGCCGCCCCGCGTTGCCTGCGCCACCACCGGGGGCACTAACCGCGACGTCAGCGCATACCCCCGAACCGCGCACTGCCTCTGTTCGTCCGCTCGCCCCGCCCCCGCTCGCCCCGCCTTCACCTACCCGCCTCGCATCCGCCTCACCCTGCGTCCGCCTCACCCCGTGCCCGCGTCTCGATCCACCCCGCATCCTGCCCAACCCCGTGCCCGCCCAACTCGTGCCTGCATCCCGCCCCACCCGCCCGACGCGACTCCCGCCTCGTCCCGGCAACCCACCCGCCTCCGCTAGAGGTCTGGACCATTTCGTGCTTCAATGACAGCGGGTCGCCGCCTGTAAGCGAAAGGTGAGCGAATGTCTGCCCGCAACCTGCTGAGGGCAATGACCGCCCTGCTTCTGCTCATGAGCACCCTGCTGGTCCCGTCCACCGCCCAGGCGGCCGACACCTGCGCCCTCAAACCCCGCCCAGCCGGCAAGGTCCTGCACGGCTACTGGGAGAACTGGGACGGCGCGTCCAACGGCGTGCACCCGCCGTTCGGCTGGACGCCGATCACGGACAGCCGCATCAAGCAGCACGGCTACAACGTCATCAACGCGGCGTTCCCGGTGATCCGGTCCGACGGCACCGTGCTGTGGGAGGACGGCATGGACGCCGGTGTGAAGGTGGCGACGCCGGCCGAGATGTGTGCTGCCAAGGCGAACGGCGCGACCATCCTGCTGTCGATCGGGGGTGCGGCGGCGGGGATCGACCTGAGCTCCACCGCCGTGGCCAACCGGTTCGTCGCCACGGTGGTGCCGATCCTCAAGAAGTACAACTTCGACGGCATCGACATCGACATCGAGACCGGTCTGGTGGGCAGCGGCAACATCAACCAGCTGTCGGCGTCGCAGGCCAACCTGATTCGCATCATCGACGGCGTGCTGGCGGCGATGCCGGCAGGGTTCGGGCTCACGATGGCGCCGGAGACCGCGTACGTGACCGGTGGCAGCGTTGTGTACGGGTCGATCTGGGGCGCGTACCTGCCGATCATCAAGAAGTACGCGGACAACGGCCGGTTGTGGTGGCTGAACATGCAGTACTACAACGGGTCTATGTACGGGTGCAGCGGTGACAGCTACTCGGCCGGGACCGTGCAAGGCTTCGTGGCGCAGACCCAGTGTCTCAACAAGGGGTTGGTCGTGCAGGGGACCACGATCAAGGTGCCGTACGACAAGCAGGTCCCCGGGCTGCCGGCGCAGCCCGGGGCCGGTGGCGGGTACATGAACCCGACGCTGGTCGGGCAGGCCTGGAACAGCTTCGGCGGTCAGCTCAAGGGGCTCATGACCTGGTCGATCAACTGGGACGGGTCGAAGAACTGGACGTTCGGCGACAAGGTGAAGTCGTTGCAGGGACGCTAGAGGACGATGGTGTTCTGGCCGGCGGCGATGCGCCAGGCGCCGTCCTCTTTGGACAGGATGTAGAGCGGTGAGCCCTCGTTCTCGTCGGTGATCAGCGTGCCGTCGGGACGGACCGGGCGCTGGCGGATCTTGACAGCCGCCACGTCGGGCCGGATGAACAGGACGTGGGCCACCTCGTAGGTGGCGGTCGCCTCCTTCGTCGCGCCGGGCAGGACCTGGCGGGTGAAGGAGGCGATCTCGTCCCGGCCGGTGAGTCGCTTGCCGTGGGCGGTCGTCCAGACGGCGTCGGCGCGGAAGAGGTCGATGAACTCCTCGGCGCGCTCGTTCTGCATCGCGTGCTGGACGGTGGCGACGAGGTTCTCGATTTGGGAAAGATCGCTCATGGTGAAGAGCGTGATACCTCCAGCTTGGTGGAGGTCAAGATCCGGCTCGCACAGCGTTTCCTGGAGGCGGTGTGCGAGCCGGACCGTTTCACCGGGTCACTTGCGGGGCGCGACCCGAGACTCGTAGGACGCGGGCTTGTACCAGGGGTTGAAGAAGCAGCCCGTGCCGTACTTGCGGTCCTGGCTCGGGCAGGCCGCCGAGATCAGGAACGGGTTGGAGCGCAGGCCGAACTTCTCCCACGCCGACAGGGACTGCATCGCCGCGGCGTACTCGGAGTCGCTGAACGCGCTGTGCGTGGCCTCGGTCGTGAAGGTCTGCACCAGGTTGTACCAGCGGCCCGCCTTCAGCACGGTGTCGCGGTAGGCCGACTCGTGCTCGACGAACGCGGTCGGGTCGCCGATGGCGTGCACTGACAGGACCGGGATGTTGATTTTGCCGGTCAGGTCGCTGTCGTAGGCCAGCTCGGCACGTGCGGCAGGGTCCGCGGCGAAGCGTTCGACGCCCGCGTTGAGGGCCTTGTCGTCGTGCGAGCCCTTGTAGACGACACCCGTGTTGCTCCACGGGTTCCGGTCGCCCAGTCGGTTGTGGACGATGTCGCGGAACGTGAACGTCGCGAAGTTCAGGTGCGAGTTCAGGGTCTCCTCGGGGATCTTGGTGACCGCGAGGATGTCGTTCAGCTTCTGCTGCTGCTCGGCCGTGCGACTTCCCGCCACGCCAAGGCATTCCTCGATGCGGCTGCGCAGACCGGCCGTCGTCATCGTGGAGCCCGGACGCAGGCCCTGCCACAGCGGGTACTGCGCCTCGGACGGCCGCGGGTGGTTGCCGCAGTAGTACTGGTAGACCACGCGCAGGTCGACGCGGTAGTCGTAACCACGCGAACCGCCCGCCATCACACCGCTCGTCAGCAGCGCGGCGTCATAGCCCTTGTACAGCTCGATGGTCTTGGCCGCGACGTTGCCGCCCCACGACTGGCCGTGGAGGTAGACCTTCGAGGGCTTGAGCATGCCGACGACCATCTTGCGCAGGTTGTCGGTGTCCTCGGCCGCCATCCGCGTGCCGTACCCGCCGCGCCGGTACGAGGTGCCCGCCCACGCGTAGCCCTCCTTCACCATGACGGCCCAGCGGTTCAGGTCGTCCCGCGTGCGCTCCGGCGTGGGGTCGCCGAGGTCGGGGCCGCCGTGGGAGTGCACGACGAGCGTCTTGTTCCACTTCTTCGGCACGGCGATCGTGTAGTACGCGCCGTTGGGGTCCCGGCCCTCGTAACAGGTGGTGCCGGCGGGGACGTTCTCCGGGCACGGTGCGGTCGGAGGCAGCGGCACCGGCGACGTGAGACTCGCGGTGAGTGCGAATGCCAGCAGGACGTTCATGGCGGGAATAGTCAGTCCGCCCGGATAAGTGGTCCAGTTCACTCACACAAACTTGGGATTTCCCTGACGTTACGAGCGAGTCACGCGCTTGAAGCGGACGCTGTTCAGCACGTGCCGGGCCCACGCGTGGTCGGCGGGGTCGTCGTGCACGCACGTCACGACGAGCATCTCACCGAACCGCGCCACGTGCCCGTGGAACTCGTGCTGGCCCGAGGCGGACTCCAGCCACAACGCGTGCCGCAGCTCCACGCCGTCCTGCTCCTGAAACCGCTGCGACGGGGGCACGGACGGCGCGCCGTCGAGGGCCATCTCCAGGAACTGGGCGGCGGGCGTGCCCTGGGCACGGCGGACGTCCACGAAGACCGCGCGGCCCGGACCGGCGAAGCGCAGGCCCTCCTCCAGCACGTGCGGGGTGAGGCCCGCGGTGCGTTCGATGCTCCACGTGCCGGGCAGCTTCTGGCGGATCGAGATCGGCAGGGCCACGAGGTAGCCGCTGAGCACCTCGTCGCGGTCCGCGACGGTGCCGAGCACCGGGTGGTCGACGTACTCCGGCAGGTCGTCGGGCTCGCGGACCTCGGCGACGACGCGGACGCCGCGCAGGCCGTTCCACGGCTTGAGGTCGTGGGCGAACGTGCCGGTGAACTTCAGCGACGCGTAGCCGGGGCCGTCCCACACGGCGGCGGCGTGCTCCGCGTCCGCGAACGGCACCCGCATCCAGGCGCCGAACCACAGTTCGAGGTCGCCGGTGAGCTCCACGGGCAGGACGCAGCGGACGTAGGCGTCGGAACCGGCGAACAGGACGTTGCCCTGGGCCGCCGGCGTCGGCGAGACGACGCCGGGCGGCAGGCCCAGGTCCAGGTCCAGGGCGCCGGACTCGTCCACGAGAACGCCGCAGCAGGCGCAGGCCGTCACCCGACGTACCGGACGCTGTTGAGCACGTGCTGCGCCCAGGCGCGGTCGACCGGGTAGCGGTGGACGCAGCGCACGGAGATCATCGTGCCGGGGCGGACGACGTGGGCGTGGAAGACCTGTTCCTCGTGGCCGTCGATCACCTCGCTCAGCCAGAACGCGTGCCGCAGCTCCGGGCCGTCGTGCGTGACGGAATGTTCGGCGCTCGCCGGGTAACCGTCGAGGACCGCGCCCAGGAAGTCGCTCACGCTGCCGCCGGTGAGGTCCGCGTAGACGTCGAGGGAGACGCGGCGGTCCGGGCTCGTGAACCTGACGGTGCGGCCGTCCACGACGCACCGCATGCCTTCGGTGCGCTCGATGGACCAGACCTCGCCGAGCGTCTCGCGGACGGGCACGGGCAACGGGTGCCGGATGCGGCACAGCACCTCGTCGCGGTCCCATTCCCGTTCCAGCAACGGGTGCGAGGTGAAGTAGGGCAGCTCGTCGGTGTTGAGCACGGTGGCCTCGACGGCGGTCCCGAAGACGTCCCACGGCTTGATGACGTTCGCGAACGTGCCGGCGACGCGGAGGTTCGCGTACTGCTCGTCGTTGTCCCACACGGCGTGCGCGTACATGGCGTCGACCTTGCTGATCCGCGTCCACGCCCCGAACACGATCTCGGTTCCGCCGGTCAGCCGAATCGGCAGCAGGCAACGGAGGTAGGAGGCACCGTCCGGGCCGACGAGCAGGCCGCCGGTGGGCGCGCCGAGTTGGTCGGCCGGCACGCCGAGCAGTTGCTCCGGACGGTTCAACCTGTAGTCGATGCGGTCCGTAGAGGTGATCTCGGCTCCGCAGCATCCGCATTGGACGGTCATGCGCAGAGACTAGTGGTGCCTAGAGCTCCTCGTCGGTCAGCAGTCGGGAGCGCACCAGAAAACGTATTCCAAGCGGTGCTTCCAGCGAGAAACCGCTCCCACGGCCCGGTACCACGTCGATCGTGAGGTGCGTGTGGCTCCAGTACTCGAACTGCGCCGCGGACATCCACACAGGAACGACGAACTCGTCCACGCTCAGATCACCGAGGTGCACGTCGGAGCCGCCCGTGCGGAACTCCCCGAGCGGGTAGCACATCGGGGCGGACCCGTCGCAGCAGCCGCCGGACTGGTGGAACATCAGGTCGCCGTGGTCGGCCCTGAGGCCGCGGAGCACGTCCGCGGCCTCAGGGGTCAGTGCGACGCGGGGCATCAGAAGAAGCCCAGGGCGTTCGGGGAGTAGCTGACGAGCAGGTTCTTGGTCTGCTGGTAGTGGTCGAGCATCATCTTGTGGTTCTCGCGGCCGATGCCGGACTGCTTGTAGCCGCCGAACGCCGCGTGCGCCGGGTAGGCGTGGTAGTTGTTCACCCACACGCGGCCCGCCTGGATGTCCCGGCCCGCGCGGTAGGCGACGGAACCGTCACGCGACCAGACGCCCGCGCCGAGGCCGTACAGCGTGTCGTTGGCGGTCTTCATCGCGTCGTCGTAGTCGGAGAACCGCGCGACGGAGACGACCGGGCCGAAGATCTCCTCCTGGAAGATCCGCATCTTGTTGTCGCCCTCGAAGATCGTCGGCGTCACGTAGTAGCCGCCCGACAGCTCGCCGCCGAGGTCCGCGCGTTCGCCGCCGGTCAGCACGCGCGCGCCTTCCTGCTTGCCGATGTCGATGTAGGAGAGGATCTTCTCGAGCTGGTCGTTGGACGCCTGCGCGCCCATCATCGTCTCGGTGTCGAGCGGGTGGCCCTGCTTGATCGCCTTGGTGCGTTCCACCGCGTCGGCCATGAACGAGTCGTAGATGTCGCTCTGCACCAACGCCCGCGACGGACACGTGCAGACCTCGCCCTGGTTCAGCGCGAACATCGTGAAGCCTTCGAGGGCCTTGTCGTAGAAGGCGTCCTTCTGCGCGGCGACGTCGGCGAAGAACACGTTGGGGGACTTGCCGCCGAGCTCCAGCGTCACCGGGATGATGTTCTCGCTGGCGTACTGCATGATCAGCCGGCCGGTGGTCGTCTCGCCGGTGAACGCCACCTTCGCGACGCGGCGCGACGACGCGAGCGGCTTGCCCGCCTCGACGCCGAACCCGTTGACGATGTTCAGCACGCCCGGCGGGATGAGGTCGGCGATCAGTTCCATGAGGACGTGGATCGACGCCGGCGTCTGCTCGGCGGGCTTGAGCACCACGGCGTTGCCGGCCGCGAGCGCGGGGGCGAGCTTCCAGACCGCCATCAGGATCGGGAAGTTCCACGGGATGATCTGCCCGACGACGCCGAGCGGCTCGTGCAGGTGGTAGGCGACCGTGTCCTCGTCGATCTGCGAGATGCCGCCCTCCTGCGAGCGCAGCGCGCCCGCGAAGTAGCGGAAGTGGTCGACCGCGAGCGGCAGGTCGGCCGCCAGCGTCTCGCGCACCGCCTTGCCGTTCTCCCACGTCTCGGCGACCGCGAGCATCTCGAGGTTGGCCTCGATCCGGTCGGCGATCTTGTTCAGCACGTTCGCGCGGTCCGCGACCGACGTCTTGCCCCACGAGCGGGCGGCGCCGTGGGCCGCGTCCAGCGCGCGTTCGACGTCCTCGGCGGTGCCGCGGGCGATCTCGGTGAAGTCCTCACCGGTGACCGGGGTGGGGTTCGCGAAGTACTGGCCCTTGGCGGGCGGCACGTACTCGCCACCGATGAAGTGGTCGTAGCGGTCGCGATACGTGACCACGCTGTCCGGTTGTCCTGGAGCCGCGTACTTCGCCATGCGCCCTGCCTTCCGCGTCGTTGCGAACAGGCGGCGAACGTAGAACCGGCAACGTTTCACCCACGTTGCATCCGAAAGGACTAACCACAGGCTTGCCCACGCGGTGTAGTGGCCTGCATCCTGGACCAATGGACCCAGTGGAGCTGGGTGCCGCACGTCCGGTGATCTTCGAGTCGTGGCGGCGCTCCCTCGCCGCGCACGTCGACCCGGACCGCCACGAGGCCCCGGTGGTCTACGCGCCCGACGAGATCGCGGACCTGCGCGGCGCGCACCCGCTCGCCCACACCGTGCCGCTGCTGACGCACACGCTGTCGATGGACGACACGATCATGATCGTCACCGACACCCGCGGCACCATCCTCTGGTGCGAGGGCGACAACGGTGTGCGGCACAGCGCCGAACGCGTCCACCTCACCGAGGGCTCGCGCTGGAGCGAGGACGTCATCGGCACGAACGCGATGGGCACGGCGCTCGCGACCGGCCGTCCCGTCACCGTGCACTCGCGCGAACACCTCGTGCGCACCTACCACGGCTGGACGTGCGCGGCGAGCCCGATCCTCGACCCCCACACGGGGTTGCTGCTCGGCGTCGTCGACGTCAGTGGACCGCTCAAGACGATGCACCCGGCCGTCGCGCAGCTCGTGTCCGCCGCCGCCCAGCTCGCCACGCACCACCTCAAGCAGTTCGCGCCCCGTCAGCACGTGCTGACGCTGAACTTCCTCAACGGCCTGCACGCCGACCTCGACGGGCGGCCGCTCACCCTGACCCTGCGCAACGCCGAGGTGCTGACGGCGCTCGCGTTGCACCCCAAGGGACTGACGGCGGAACAACTCGCGTTGTTGCTCTATGGTGAACGTGGGAACCCGACCACGGTCCGCGCGGAGCTGCACAGGCTGCGTGCGCAGCTCGGTGGTGTCCTGTTGACGAGGCCGTACCGGCTCGACGCGGTGGTGCGCGGCGACTTCCTGGACGTGCGCAGCGCGCTCCGGTCGGGCGACGCGGGAGAGGCCACCCGGCGCTACGGCGGTGATCTGCTGCCCCGCTCGGACGCGCCCGTGGTCCGCGAGGAACGGGTGGATCTCGCCGCCGCGGTGCGCAGGGGAGTGCTGGAGCGGGGAGATCTCGCCGCGCTGCTGTCGTTCGCGGACAGCGGGGACGACGTCGAGGTGCTCGAACGCCTGCACCTGCTGCTCCCGGTCACCGATCCTCGTCACGCGCTCGTCTCCTCGCGCCTGCGAAGGGCGCTGGAATAGGCTTTCCCGCAAGGGGAGGGCAAAGTGAAGCAGTGCATCAACTGCATGACCCGGTTGCCGCGCAAAGAGGTCACCGAGGTCGCGTGGTGTGCTTTGTGCGGGCCGTGCCTGCTGATCGTGGCGGACCAGATGAAGGTCCTCCACGACCGGCCGGGCGGCGCCGAGGTGCAGATCCAGCAGTGCGGCTGGTGCGGTGTCGCGCGCTCGTGCGGCGCCGGCCGGCGCACGAGGTGCCTGGTGTGCCTGGACGACAGGTCCGTTCCGGACCCGGCCGTGCAGAAGATCGCGCACCGGCTGGAGCTCGACGGCACCTGGCGGGAGAACTCGGAGTTCCTCGCCGCGACGACCGTGAAGATCCGCCTGGCCAAGTACTTCCGGCCGGGCTGGACCGTGCTCGCGACGGACGTGCACGGCCTGCCGTGGACCGGGTACCGGTGGCTGACGAAGTCGCACGGCACGTGGGGCCGCGACGACGAGACAGGTGAGGTGAGCAGACTCAAGCGCCTGCGCGGCGACACGTCCCTGCTCTACCTCGTCCGGTACGGCAGGGTGCTCAAGTTCGGCCGCGGGCACACCGACCGGGTGGGCGCGCACGTCGCCCAGGGCGCGGTGCCGGTGCTCGTGTTGTCGGCGCCGAGCCAGCAGGTCGTGGTGGCCAGGGACAAGCTCAAGAGGCTGCACCGCAGCGAGATGGTCTCGCAGCGGACGCCGGTGGACCTGTTCGCGGTGCTCCCGGACGGAGAGGACGTGACCGACCGGTTCGTCCGGAGTTAGCGCACGTCGCGGACCACCGAACTCCATCAGACGCTGATCAGGAGCTATCGTTAGAGCGCGTCCGGTGAGGGGAGGGGTCCGCGTGCGAGTGCTCGCCGTTGTGCTGTTGCTGCTGCTCAGCGCCACGCCCGCGCAGGCCGCGACGGGCACCTACGTCCGCCTCGGGCACTTCTCGATGGACCAGGCACGGGTCGACGCCGTCCTCGACGGCGTCAAGCTCGGCACCCTCGACTACGCCCAGCTCTGGGACTACCGCCGGGTCGAACCGGGGGAGCACGTCGTCGAGTTCCGCATGGCGGAGCCGGGCAGTCCGCTGCTGCGGTCGGTGACGGTGCGGGCGGCCTCGGGGCAGGCGTACACGGTCGTCGACATCGCGTCCACGATGAGGACGCTGGAAGACGACATCAGCCAGCCGCCGAACGGCCAGGCGCGGGTCCGGGTGATCAACGCGGGTGACGCGGAGACGGACCTGCTGCGGGCCGGCACGGCGGTGCACCGCGGTGTGCAGCCGAACTCGACGACCGGCTACGTCCTGGTGGCGCCCAGCAAGGACGCCCTGGACGTGGCCCAGCGCGGCAAGGACTCGACCAGGCTCGACGCGCCGCTCGAAGCGGGCGGCGTCTACTCGTTGCTGGTCAACGCGCGGCGGATCGAGCTGCGGACCGACGCCAAGGGCGCCGAGGTCGTGCCGAGCGGCGGGCAGGAGACCGGGTTCGGCGGCATGTCCGGTGGCTGGGACTGGCTCACCGCGCTGGTGATCGCGCTGATCGTGGGCGTGGCGATGTTCTCGGTGCGCGGCCGGTTGTTCCGGTTCGGCTGACATGGCCAAGGGCAAGCTGCTGATGGGCGTTGCGGTGCTGGTCACGCTGATCTACGTGGTCAAGGGATCCGGCGACGACGAGGTGCCCGAGCCGGTGACGGTGTCGATCCCGTCGATCGGGGTCGAGACGACGCTGGAGTCGCTGAAGGTCGACGCGGCCGGGGTGCTGGAGCCGCCGACCCGCGCGGACAAGGCCGGGTGGTACGCCAAGGGCGTCGCGCCGGGGGACGCCGGGCCCGCGGTGATCGCCGGGCACGTCGACTCGAAGACCGGGCCCGGGGTGTTCTTCCGGCTGCCCGAGCTGCAGCCCGGCGCCGAGGTGGTCGTGGAGCGAAAGGACGGCAGCAAGCTCACGTTCGTCGTCAGCGGCACGCACACCACGGACAAGACCGCGTTCCCGACCGAGGCCGTGTACGGGCCGACGCCGCTCTCCGAACTGCGGCTCGTGACGTGCGGCGGCGACTTCGACCGGGTCGCGGGCAGCTACCGGAACAACGTCATCGTGGACGCGGTGCTGAAAGTCTGACGGTCTCGTCCGCCCAGCGGCCCAGCAGCGTGGCGTCGTGCGAGATCGCGAGAACTCCGGCCCCTGATTCACGTTGGTACTCGCGGATCACGCCGACCAGCGCGGCCGTCGTGGACGCGTCCAGCATCGTCGTCATCTCGTCGCAGATCAGGTAGCGCGGCTTCAACGCCAACGCGCGCGCGAGACACGCGCGTTGCAGCTGGCCGTCGCTGACCTCGTGCGGACGGCGGCCCAGCAGGTCGTCGGTGAGCATGACCAGGTCGGCGAGCTCGTCCACGCGGTCGCCGCCCGGTTCCGCGATGGCCTGGCGCAACGTGAACCGGGGATCGACCGACAGCCGGGGCTGCTGGAACAGCACACCGATCTTCGTCCGCTGCCGGGCCCGGAACCGGAACCCCGTGACCGTCTCGCCGTCGATCTCCACGGTCCCGGCGAACGGCTTGTGCAGCAACGCGAGCACGCGGGCCAAAGTGGACTTCCCGGACCCGCTCGGCCCGGCCAGCCCGACCGTCCGTCCCGGCTGGACGGTGAGGTCCACGCCGGTGATCACCGGGTCGCGGTAGCCGGCGGTGATGCCGGCCCCGGTCAGCACGGCAGGTGGCACGCGACGGCGTGCGGGTCGTCGGTCAGCACGGGGCGGTCCTCGCAGATCGCGGTGGCCTGGTCGCAGCGCGGGGCGAACGCGCACCCCGCCGGCAGGTCGGTGAGCAGGGGAGGCTGGCCGGGGATGGGCACGAAGTCCCGTTCCGGCAACGCGTTGGCGAGCCCTCGGGCGTACGGGTGCCGCGCGGAGTCCAGCACCTCGTGTGCCGGGCCGACCTCGACGATCCGGCCCGCGTACATCACCGCGATCCGGTCGGCGACCTGGTGCGCGGCCGCCAGGTCGTGCGTGATCAGCAGGACGGCGTGCCCGTCGTCGACGAGCCTGCGGAACTCGTCCAGCAGTCCTTCGACGAGGTCGCGGTCGAGGCCCGTGGTGGGTTCGTCGGCGATCAGCAACGGAGGGTTGCCGACGAGCGCGAGGGCGTTCGCGACGCGCTGCGCCATGCCGCCGGACAGCTCGTGCGGGTAGCGGTCGAGGTGTTCGGGCAGCAGCCCGGCCCGTTCGGCGGCCTGCAGGGCGTCCCCGCCGAGCACCCGCGCGGCCTCCTCGAGCTGGGAACGGGCGGTGCGCACGGGCGTGAGGTGGCTCGCCGGGCTCTGCGGGATGAGACCGATCTTCCGGCCGCGCACGGTCGTCGCGAGCTCGTGGTCGGTGGCCGCGAGCAGGTCCACGTCGCCCAGCCGGGCGCTGCCGGAGGTCTCCGCGTTGCCGGGCAGGAACCCGAGCAGCGCCGACGCCAGCACGGTCTTGCCGCAGCCGCTCTCGCCGACCAGCGCCACGCACTCGCCGGGCCGCAGCGTCAGCGACACGTCGTTCACGGCCGCGACCGTCGCGCCGGGCAGCGCGAACCGCACGGACACCCGGTCGATCTCGAGGTTCACCACGTCAGCTCCGTGCGCCGCTTGGGGTTCAGCCGGTCCCGCCACACGCCGCTCACGCCGGACACCGCGAGCGTCGTGATGATCAGCAGCAGGCCCGGTGCCAGCGACATCCACCAGCCGCCGAGCAGCAACGACCGCTGGGCGTCGTTGATCATGTTGCCGATGCTGGCCGCGTGCGGCGGAAGCCCGAGGCCGAGGAACGACAACGCCGTCTCGTGCCACACGGCGTGCGGCACCATCAGCGTGGTCGCCAGCAGCACCTGCGGGGCGACGTTCGGCAGCAGGTGCCGCGTCAGCACCTGGAGCCGGGACGCGCCGCCGACGATCGCCGCGTCGATGAACGGCCTGGTGCGCAACGACAACACCTCGGACCGCACGATCCGGGCGGCCGTGAGCCAGTGCGTCAGCGCGATCGAGATGATCACGGCGTGCAGGCTCGGCCGCAGGATCGCGACGATCACGATGCCCAGCAACAGGTGCGGCACCGAGGCGATCGCGTCGACCACCCGCATCAGGATCCGGTCGAACCAGCCGCCGACCGAGCCCGCGAGCGCGCCCACGGCCGTGCCGACGACTGCCGAGATCACGGCCGCCACCACGCCGACGGTCAACGAGACGCGCAGCGCGTAGATGCACCGCAGCAGCACGTCCCGGCCGAGTTCGTCGGTGCCGAACAGGTGCGCGGCGGACGGCGGCTGATTGGCGATCGCGAGGTCGACGTACTGCTCGTTGAGCTGCACGAACAACGGCACGAGCAGCACGATCACCGCGACGACGCCGAGGACGATCGCGGACGGCAGGAGCCGCCACTTCGGCGAGCGCGGGGGCGACGCGGCCGTGAGCCGGCTGCGCGGGGCGGGACGCCAGGTCAGGTCAGCCATCGAGCGCCACCCTCGGGTCGGCGAGCGCGTACAGGACGTCGGCCAGCAGGTTGCCGAGCAGCACCACGCCCGTCGCCATCACGGTCAGCGCGCCGAGCAGTGCGAAGTCGACGTTCAGCGCGGCCTCGACGGTCGCCCGCGCGATGCCGGGCCACGAGAAGACGGTCTCCACCAGCAACGCCCCGGTGATCAGTTCCGGCAGCCGGGCGCCGAGCAGCGTCAGGAACGGCAGCAGCGACGTGCGCAGCGCGTGCCCGGACACCACCAGGTGGTCCGGCAGGCCCCGCGCCCGTGCGCCGATCACGTGGTCCTGCGTGAACGACTCGAGCAGGTTCTGCCGCACGAACAGCACGAACCACGGCGCCTGCGAGATCGCCAGCACCGTCACCGGCAGCACCATGTGCACCGCGACCCCGCCGACGGACGGCGGTTCCGCGCCCGTCGTCACGCCACCGCCGGGCAACCACCGCAGCTGCAACGCGAAGACGTAGAGCACCGCGAGGCCGAGCCAGAAGACCGGCGCTGCCTCCAGCGCGTAGCAGCTGCCGGTGATCGACCGGTCGAGCCACGAGCCCTGCCGCCACGCCGCGAGCGTGCCGAGCAGCAGCCCCAGCAGCAACGCCAGCGTGAACCCGACCGACACCAGCAGCACCGTCCACCCGAGACGGTCGCCGATCACCGCGGACACCGGCTGCTGCAACGACAACGAGTCGCCGAGGTCGCCCGTGACGGCGTGCGTCAGCCACGCCCAGTACTGCGAGACGACGGGTTCGTCGACGCCCCAGTTCTCCCGCAGCTGCGCCACGCGTTCCGGAGAGGCGCCGATGATCCGCACACCGAAGTAGCGTTCGATCGGGTCGAACGGGGTGAGCTTCGCGAGCACGAACAACGCGAAGCTCACCACGAGCAGCACCGGGACCGCGAAGGCCAGCCGCCGCAGCGCGAGCCGGCCGATCGCCCTGCCCCGCGTCACGACTTGGGCGTCCAGCGCTCGAGGTTCCACCACACGGCGTGCACGAGGCCGTGGTCGTGCGGCTCGACCTGGGTCTCCTGGCCGTTCCACTTGTCGCGCAGCACGTACGTGTGGTCGAGGAACACCAGGAACGCCCAGCCGGGATCAGCCGTGTACGCCTTCTGGAAGTCGTCGTAGGCCTTCTTGCGGGCGGGCGGGTCGAGGCTGCGCCGGGCGGTGTCGAGCGCGGTGTCCACAGTGGAGTTCTTGTACAGCGTCATGTTCACGTAGCCCTGCTGGCCCGCGTAGCGCGAGTGCAGCAACGTGTACGCGGCCGTGTCGGGGTCGTACGGGTCGCCGCCGCCCCACACCGCCGCCGCTTCCTTCCGGCGCTGCAACATGATCTCGAACGTCGTCGCCTCGACCGGCGCGTCGATGCCGAGCTTCGCGATGTCGGACGCCGTGGCGAGCGCGAGCTCCTTGCGCAGCACGTCCGGAGCGGGGTAGAGCACCGGCAGCCGCGCCGGCTGGCCGTCCTTGGCGCGCTTGCCGTCCGCGCCCTTGACCCAGCCGGCCTCGTCGAGCAGCTTCTCCGCCGCGGGCACGTCGTAGGAGAACGACGAACCCTCGTCGTACCAGTCCTTCAGGTACGGGGAGATCGGCGTGGAGGCGGGTTTGCCGGATCCGGCCAGCACGGCGTCGATCATGGCCTGGCGGTTGATGCCGAGGTTGATCGCGCGCCGTACCTGGGGCGACGACGTGAGCGGCAGTTCGGACGGGATGCCGAGACCGCGGTAGTCGGCGGACGGGTTCTGCACGACCTTGTAGCCGGACCGGTCGCGGTAGGTCTGGGCGAGCTTGGGCGGCAGCACCGTGCCGTCGAACTCGCCGGCGGCCATGCGGGTCGCGCGGGCGTTGTCGTCGGGCACGAAGACGACGGTCACGGACTTGACCGCCGGCGCGCCGCCCCAGTACTTCTCGTTGGCCTTCAACACCATCCGGTCGCCCTTGCGCCACTCGGCGACGGTGTACGGGCCGGTGCCGACGGGCGCGGTGTTGAACGGCGCGCTGTTGATGTCGGTGCCGGTGAGCTTCGCGGCGGGCACGATGCCGAGCGCGAGCGCCTGCTGGAACGGGGCGTACGGGTAGGAGAGCGTGAACTTCACGGTCGCCGGGTCGACGGCCACCACGTCCGCGAGCGCGTCGAACCGGGACGCGATGGTGGAGTTCACCTTCTTGTCCACCACCGACTTGAAGGTGAACACGACGTCGTCGGCGGTCAGCGGCGAGCCGTCGGAGAACGTGACGTCCTTGCGCAGCTTGGCCGTCCACGTCAGGCCGTCCGCCGACGCCGTCGGCAGTTCCTCGGCCAGCGACGGCTTCAACGCGAGCGACGCGTCCCGGGCCACGAGCCCGTCGAAGATCTTGGCCGCGCCGTCCGGGGCGTAGCCCAGCACGGGGTTGAGGTTCTCCGGTTCGCTGCCCGCGCCGATCACGATCGACGTGGCCGGTGCGGTCGTCGCGCCGTCGGGCGAGGTGCACCCCGCCACCAGCACCAGGGCCGCCAAAGCCGCTCGCCGCATCCAGTTCCTCCCCCGAAGTCCGTCTTGCCGGGGAGCAGCTAACAGCAAAGAACTTGCAATAGGCAATACCTGGCATCACTGCACGCAACTCGGCGGCGTGCCAGCATCACGGGTATGACCAGCGGCGTACACACCCACGAACACACCCACGGCGATGTGACTCACACCCATCCCCACGGCGAACACGCGCATGACCACGTGGAGCACGAACACACCCACACGCACGGCGGATCAACGCACTCGCACTCGCACACGCACGACGCGGGACATCTTGAGGAGCACGGCCATTCGCACTAGTGCGATTCGCGCGTGACCTCGCTGCCGCTGGAGCCGATCAGGAAGTCCAGGTCGGCTCCGGTGTCGGCGCCCAGCACGTGGTCGACGTAGAGCCGTTCCCAGCCGCGCTTCGGTGCCGCGAACGCGGCGGCCATCGCCGGACTGGGGGAGCGGTCGAGGAAGTCCGGCGCCTCGACGTCGATCCGCCGGTTCGCCACGTCGAGCACGATCACGTCACCGGTCCGGACGAGCCCGAGCGGCCCGCCCGCCGCCGCCTCCGGTGCCACGTGCAGCACCACCGTGCCGTACGCGGTGCCGCTCATCCGGCCGTCGCAGACGCGGACCATGTCGCGCACCCCCTGCTCCAGCAGCTTCTTCGGCAACGGCATGTTCGACACCTCCGGCATGCCCGGGTAGCCGCGCGGCCCGCATCCGCGCAGCACCAGCACGGAGTCGGCGTCCACGTCGAGATCGGGGTCGTCGACGCGGGCGTGGAAGTCCTCGATGCTGTCGAACACCACGGCCCTGCCCCGGTGCTGCAGCAGGTGCGCGGACGCCGCCGCCGGTTTGATCAACGCTCCCGATGGCGCCAAGTTGCCGCGCAGCACCGCGATCCCGCCTTCGGCGATGATCGGCTCGGTGCGTGCGCGGATCACCTCGGGGTCCCAGATCGGCGCGTCGTCCAGGTGCTCGACGAGCGGCCGTCCGGTGACCGTGACGCCGTCCGGGTCGAGCAGGTCGCGCACTTCTCTGAGCACCGCCAGGAGCCCGCCCGCGCGGTGGAAGTCCTCCATCAGGAACCGCCCGGCCGGCTGGAGGTCCACCAGCAGCGGCACGCCCGACCCGATGCGGTCGAAGTCGTCCAGGGTCAGGTCGACGCCGAGGCGTCCGGCGATGGCGAGCAGGTGCACCACGGCGTTGGTCGACCCGCCGATCGCCGCCAGCGCCACGATCGCGTTGTGGAAGCTCGCCTTCGTGAGGAACGTGCTGGGCCGGCGGTCCTTCTCGATCAGTTCGACGATAAGCCTGCCGGTGCCGTGCGAGGCCTCCAGCAACCTGCTGTCCGCCGCCGGCGTCCCTGCCACGCCGGGCACGACCGTGCCGAGCGCCTCCGCCACCAACGCCATCGTCGACGCCGTGCCCATGGTGTTGCAGTGCCCGCGGCTGCGGATCATCGCCGACTCGGAGCGCGTGAAGGCCTCCTGCGACAACGTGCCCGCGCGCACCTCCTCCGAGAGCCGCCACACGTCCGTGCCGCAGCCCAGGGGAGTGCCGCGGAACGTGCCGGTGAGCATCGGCCCGCCCGGCACCACCACGGCGGGGATGTCGACGGACGCGGCCGCCATCAGCAACGCCGGAATCGTCTTGTCGCAGCCGCCGAGCAGCACGACGCCGTCCACGGGGTTGGCGCGCACCATCTCCTCGGCGGCCATCGCGGCCATGTTGCGCCACAGCATCGCGGTGGGGCGGACGTTGGTCTCGCCCAGCGACACCACGGGCAGGTTGAGCGGGATGCCACCGGCCTCGTACACGCCGTTCGACACCGACTGCGCCACCTCGTTCAGGTGCGCGTTGCACGGCGTGAGGTCGGAGGCGGTGTTGGCGATGGCGATCTGCGGTCTGGTGAACCCGTCCGAAGGGACGCCGCGGCGCATCCAGGCGCGGTGGATGTAGGCGTTGCGGTCGTCACCGGCGTACCACTGCGCGCTGCGAAGTCCCACGGGGTGCCTCCTTCGACACCCTGACCCTAACTACATCGGCAGGTCGGGCGGCAGTTGCAGCGCGATGGTGATCAGCGAGTGCACCCGGTTGGCGATCACCGACAGCAACCCGTGCATCTCCGGCGAGGCCGCGTCGGCGCACTCCTGCAACGTGCGCAGGTCCATGTCGATCTGCCCCAGCACGGCCGCCGTGTCGGCGGGACCCGCGGCGAACGCGCGCGCGATGTCCTCCAGGGGAAGACCGTGGACCTCCAGGCGTTGTACGAGGTGGATGCGCTCCACGTCGTCCGCGCGGTAGAGGCGGTAGTTCGAGGCGGTGCGCTGGGCGGGGCTGATCAGGCCGAGGGTCGTGTAGTAGTCGACGGTGCGGATGCTCACGCCCGCCCGTGCGGCGAGCTCGCCGATCTTCAGCAGCGCTTCGGACACTCCGATCACCTCCCGTCCCTGCAAACCATACAGTGCTACGTGCTACTGTTGGAAACATGCCTGAAGAAGCCGATGTAGACGGCTGCAGTACTGGGCCGGGTGCGCCTTGTTGATCGCATCCGGCTTGCTCGCCATCGTGGTGCTGACGGTGGCCACCGGGTACTTCGTTGCCCAGGAGTTCGCGTACATGGCGGTCGATCGCGGCCGTTTGCAGCAGATGGCCGAGGGCGGCTCGAAGGCCGCCGAACGCGCCTATCGCGTGACGCAGAAGCTCTCGTTCATGCTGTCCGGTGCCCAGTTCGGCATCACGGTGACGGCGCTGCTCGTGGGTTACGTGGCCGAGCCGCTGCTCGGCGCGGGCCTCGGCATCCCCGGCTCCATGGTGATCGCGCTGGCGTTCGCGACGTTCGTGCAGATGGTGCTCGGTGAGCTGCTGCCGAAGAACCTCGCGATCGCGCGGCCGGAACAGCTCGCGCTCGCGCTGAGCGGGTCGACCCTGGTGTACCTCAAGATCGCCGGTCCGGTGATCCGGTTGTTCGACGCTGCGGCGAACCGGCTGCTGCGCGCGATCGGCATCGAGCCCGTCGAGGAGCTGCCGCAGGGCGCGACGCCGGAGGACTTCCGCCAGATCGTGGAGGACGCGGGGGAGCAGGGCCACCTGGACCCCGAGCTGACCCGGCTGCTGGAGCACGGCATCGGGTTCCGCGGGCTCGTCGCGGAACAGGCGATGACGCCCCGCGTGAACGTCCACACCGTGCGGTTCGACGATCCCGCCTCGCGCGTGGTCTCGTTGCTGGACACCGGGAACTCGCGGTTCCCCGTGGTCGGCGACGACCTCGACGACCTGCGCGGCGTCGTGGGGCTCGCGGAGGTGCTGACCCTGGAGCCCGAGCAGCGGTCCACGACCGCGATCGAGAAGATCGCGTCGCAGGCGCTCGTCGTCCCGGCGACGCTGCCGCTGCCCGCCGTGCTCGAACGGCTGCGCACCGAACGCCGCCAGCTCGCCTGCGTGGTCGACGAGTTCGGCGGGTTCGCCGGCGTGATCTCGCTGGAGGACCTGGCCGAGGAGCTCGTCGGCGAGATCCACGACGAGGACGACCACCTGCCCGCCATGATCGAGAAGGTCGGCGACGACTGGCGCGTGCCCGGCCGGATGCGGCTCGACGAGGTCGAGGACGCCACCGGTGTGGAGCTGCCCGCCGACGACGCCTACGACACGGTGTCCGGCCTGGTGCTGCACCAGCTCGGACGGGTGGCCGAGGCCGGTGACGAGATCGAGATGAACGGCGTGCGCCTGGTGGTCACCACCGTCGCGCGCAACGTCCCCGACACGGTGGTGTTGTCCCGATGAGCATCGCGATCTCTGTGTTGTTGCTGGCGTTGAACGGCTTCTTCGTGGCCGCCGAGTTCGCGTTGATCGCGGCGAAGCGGCACCGGCTGGAGCAGGCCGCCGAGACGTCCCGGGCGGCGCGGGCCGCCGTGGCCGGTGTCCGCGAGCTGTCGCTGATGCTCGCGGGCGCACAGCTCGGCATCACGCTGTGCACGCTGGGTCTGGGCGCGCTGGCCAAACCGGCCGTCGCGGACCTGCTGGAACCGGCCCTCGCGTGGACCGGCCTGCCGGAGGCGTTCGCCTACGGCATCGCGTTCGCGATCAGCCTCGTGCTGGTGGTGTTCCTGCACATGGTCGTCGGCGAGATGGCGCCCAAGTCGTGGGCCATCGCGCACCCGGAGAAGTCCGCGTTGATCCTCGCGCTGCCGTTCCGCGCGTTCGCCCGCTCGGTCCGCTGGCTCCTCAGTGGACTGAACGCGGTGTCGAACGCCCTGCTGCGGCTGCTGAAGGTCGAGCCGCAGGACGAGCTGGCGCAGGCGCACCGGCCGGACGACCTGCGGATGCTGCTGCGCCAGTCCGCCGAGCACGGCCTCATCCCCGAGGCCGAGCAACGGCTGCTGACGCGGATGCTCCAGGTCCAGCGCACCACCGTGCGGGAGGTCATGGTGCCGATCGCGGAGACGTCGACGGTCACCGAGACCGTCACCGCCCGGGAGGTCGAGCAGCGCAGCCTCCAGTGTGGACGGTCGCGGTTCCCGGTCGTGGGCCGGGACGGCTACGTGGGTCTCGTGCACATCCGCGAGGCCATGCGGGCCACGGCCCGCGGCGAGGACCCGCCGGCCCGCGAGCTGATGGGCCCGGTGCTGACGCTCCCGGCGGCGATGCCGGTGGCCCAGGCCGTGACCGCGATGCGCGACGCCCGCGCGCAGCTCGCGCTGGTCGAGGACGACGAAACCATTGGTATCGCGGCACTTGAAGACCTCCTCGAAGAGCTGATCGGCGACTTCGAGGACGAAACCGACACCAGTCCGGTCAGCGCCCGCTGACCGGAGTTTCCTAGAGAGGAAACGCACATGTTCAAGCGGATGCTCAGCGCGTTCGGCGTCGGCGGCCCGTCTGTCGACACCGTCCTGGACTCGCCGCACGCCACGCCCGGTCAGGTCGTCACCGGGCAGGTGCGCATCCAGGGCGGCAGCGCGGACGCCGAGATCGGCCAGGTCGTGCTGTCGCTCGTCACCCGCGTCGAGGTCGAGCACGGCGACCACGAGTACGGCGGCGTGTCCGAGTTCCTGCGGGTCGTCGTGGCGCAGGGCGTGCGGGTCGCGGCGGGCCAGCCCGTGTCGATCCCGTTCCAGCTGCCGATCCCGTGGGAGACCCCGATCACGGCGGTCGGCGGCGGCCAGCTGCCCGGCATGACCGTGGGCGTGCGTACCGAGCTCGTGATCGCGGGCGCGCCGGACAAGGGCGACCTCGACCCGATCCTGGTGCACCCGCTGCCGTCGCAGGACGCGGTGCTCAACGCGTTCGGGCAGCTCGGCTTCCAGTTCCGCAGCGCGGACGTCGAGGCGGGCCGGCTGCACGGCGTGCCGCAGGAGCTGGGTTTCTACCAGGAGATCGAGTTCTTCCCGCCCGGCCAGTTCGCTGGCGCGGTCAGCCAGGTCGAGCTCACGTTCGTGGCTTCGCCGCACGAGCTGTTCGTGATCCTCGAGGCCGACAAGCGCGGCGGCATGTTCTCGTCCGGCGGTGACTCGTTCGGTCACTTCCGCGCCTCGCACCAGGAAGCGCAGGGCACCGACTGGGCGTCGGCGATCAACGGCTGGCTCGCGCAGGTGGCGCAGCGCGGCCACGCGAACCCGGCGTTCGGCGGGCACAACCCCGCGTTCGGCGGCCAGCCCGGCTACGGCCAGCAGCACGGTTACGGCCAGCAGCACGGCTACGACCAGCACGGCCACCACGGCGGCCACCACCGCAGCGGTCCCGGCATGGGCACGGTCATCGCGGCCGGCGCCGCCGGTGTCGTCGGCGGCATGGTCGTCGGCGAGATGATGGACGACATGTTCGAGGACTCCGGCGACTTCGAGGGCGAGTAGGCCTTTCCGAGCCCACGACCTGAAAGGACCCGTTGATGGAGTGGATGACGAGCCCGGAACTGTGGGTCGCCTTCGCGACGCTGCTGCTGCTCGAAATCGTTCTGGGCATCGACAACGTCATCTTCATCTCGATCCTGGCCGGGCGCCTGCCGGAGGAACAGCGGCGCCGGGCCCAGGTCGTGGGCCTCTCGCTGGCGCTGGTCACCCGCCTGATCCTGCTCGCGTCGCTGGCGTGGGTGATCGGGCTGACCGCACCGTTGTTCACGGTGTGGGGCCAGGAGATATCCGGGCGCGACCTGATCCTGTTGCTGGGCGGGCTCTTCCTGCTCGGCAAGGCCACTTTCGAGATCCACGAGCAGCTTGAAGGCGCCGACCACTCGAAGGAGCGCAAGGTCGTCTCGTTCGCCGGGGTGATCGCGCAGATCCTGGTGCTGGACATCGTGTTCTCGCTCGACTCGGTGATCACCGCCGTCGGCATGGTCGACGAGCTGAGCATCATGGTCGCGGCCGTCGTGGTCGCCATGGTCGTGATGCTGTTCTCCGCCAAGGCGATCTCGGAGTTCGTGAACCGTCACCCGACGGTCAAGATGCTCGCGCTGTCGTTCCTGCTGCTGATCGGTGGCAGCCTGATCGCCGAGGGCTTCGACCAGCACATCCCGAAGGGGTACGTGTACGGGCCGATCGCGTTCTCGGTGTTCGTGGAGTTCCTGAACCTGCGCATGCGCGCCCGGCGCAACGCCAAGCCGGTCGAGCTGCACGGCACGTACGTGAAGAACGAGGCCAAGGTTTCGGACTGAGTTTGCGTTCCGCCCACCGGGGTAGCCACGCTCTGCGTCAAGCAGTCGGCGTGGCTACCCCTTTTGGATGGAGGGCGACATGTCGGCGGCACTGGACTACGCACTGAGAGTCACGAGAGAGCTCGGGTTGAGCGGGGAGTCCTCGTGCGTCGAGGACGTCAAGCCGTTGCGGGTTTACGTCGCGGTCGACGGCTCCTTGCCCGACCACTCCGGTGACGTCGCTCTGCTGTGGACCGAGGGCCTGGGGTGGGCGATCGCCGTCGAGGACGGCGCGGAGCTCGTGGTCGTGGCGCGTCTCGGCGGACCGGCGGAACCCTCACCGCGCACGGTCGCGCGCTGGGTGCGTGATCAGCAGACAGCGAAGGGGCCGGCCCACGAGGTGGACCGGCCCCTTCGTCGTCGTACGGGTTAGCCGACGGTGACCGGCTCCTTGTCCTTCTTCGTCTCCAGCTCGTCGAGCGCGGTGCCCTCGACGTCGAGCTCCGGCAGCCAGCGCAGGAACTTCGGCAGCCACCAGGCCCGCTCACCGAGCAGGGCGAGCGCCGCGGGCACCAGCACCATGCGGACCACGAATGCGTCCACGAAGATGCCGACGGCCAAGGCGAACGCGATCGACTTCACGGTCGGCTCGCCCGCCGGGACGAAGCCCGCGAACACCGAGAACATGATCAGTGCCGCGGCCACGACGACCGGGGCCGCCTGGCGGAAGCCCGTGGTGATGGCCTCGATCGGCTTGGCGCCGCGGTGGTGCGCCTCGTGCATCCGGGACACCAGGAAGATCTGGTAGTCCATGGCGAGGCCGAACAGGATGCCGATCACCAGGATCGGCGTGAGGCTGATCAACGGGCCGGTGCCGTCGAGGTTGACCGCGGACGCGAGCCAGCCCCACTGGAACACCGCGACGGTGGCGCCGAGCGACGCGCCGATCGTCAGCAGGAAGCCGAGGACGCCGACCAGCGGCACCAGCAGCGAGCGGAACACCAGGATCAGCAGCACGAGCGCGAGGCCGACGACGACCGCGAGGTAGATCGGCAGGGCCTTGTCGAGCGACGTGGCCACGTCGACGCTGACCGCGGTGGCGCCGGTGACGTACGCCTTGCCACCCTCCACACCGGACAGTTCGGCGCGCAGGTCGGCGACGAGCTTCTCGGTCTCCACTGTGTCCGGGCCGGACTTCGGGATCACGGTGACGAGCGCGGACTTGCCGTCCTGGCTCGGCTGGGCCGGCGTCACCAGGGCGACGTCGGACAGCTTCGTGATCGGCTCGGACGCCTTGGTGGCCGTCGCGGCGGCGCCGTCGCCCTCGAACAGGACGATGATCGGGCCGTTGAAGCCGTCGCCGAAGCCCTTCGCGAGGATCTGGTCGGCACGTTCCTGGGTGGAGCCGGCCGGCGGCTTCTGGATCAGCGTGGTGTCCATGGACGCCACCGGGATCGCGACGATGCCGAGCGCGACGACCGAGAGCAGCAGCGCGACGACGCGGTTGCGGGTGATCGCACCGGCCCAGCCGCGGATGACACCGCGGTCCTTCGGCTCCACCGGGTTCTCGACGGTGGCGGAGCGCTCCTTGCGGGTCAGCACGCGGCGGCCGAGCAGGCTCAGCACCGCGGGCACTAGCGTGATCGCGATCAGGACCGCGACGACGATCGTGGCGGCGGCCGAGACGCCCATCTGCGTGAGGAACGGGATGCCCGCGATCGCGAGGCCCACCAGCGCGATGACGACGGTCAGACCGGCGGTGACGACGGCGGACCCGGCGGTGCCCACGGCGGTCGCGACGGCGTGGCCGACGTCCGAGCCTCGGCGCAGTTCCTGGCGGTAGCGGTTGATGATGAACAACGCGTAGTCGATGCCGACCGCGAGACCCAGCATCGACGCGAGGATCGGCGTGGTCGACTGCAGGTCCATGAACCCGGTCGCGATGGTGATGCCGAGCGTGCCGATGCCGACGCCGATACCGGCGCTGAGCAGGTTCATGCCGGCGGTCACGAGCGAGCCGTAGGTCAGCGCCAGCACGACCAGCGCGAGCACCACACCGATGGCCTCGGTCGGGCCGCCGACGTGCGGCGTCTCCTGCATCGCGGTGCCGGTGACCTCGACGGTCAGCCCCGCCGCGCGCGCCTTGTCGACGGCCTTGGTCAGCTCGGCGCGCTGCTCGTCGGTGACCTCACCGGGCTTCACGTCGAACGTGACGGTGCTGTAGCCGACGTTGACGTCCCTGTTGACGCTCGGCGCGGCCGGGTCCAGCGGGTTCGTCGCGGACGTGACGCCCTTGAGCGCCGCCTCGTCGGCCACCAGGTCGGTGATCGCCTTGACGTGCTGCGGCAGCTTCTGGCCGTCCGGCGCCTGCACGACGACCTTGGCCGTCGCGGTCTCACCCGAGCCGAACGTCTCCTGGATGCGCTCCAGGGCGGTCGTGGACTCCTGGCCGGGGATCGACATCGAGTTGGACGTCTCACCGCCGAGCGTGAACGCGCCGACGCCGGAGCCGATCAGCACGAGCAGCCAGATCAGGACGACCGGAAGGCGGCGCCGGTGGGTGCCCATTCCCAGTTTGTAGAGCAGTTTCGCCATGATGGTCAGGCCTCCTGGTGCCCGAGTGCGTCGTAACAGGTAGCGAGGATCAAGGGGCGCCACGTCGTCTTGTCACCCTCCTGGTTGGCCAGGAGGGTGAGCACGGCCATGGCACTGAGCGCGCCGACGATCCGGATCGCGCGGGGGAGTTCCTGGGTGGGGTCGATGACGAACATCTCGTTGAGGAGCAGCTCGTCCTGCGCCTGCTGCGGGTCCTCGCCCGGCGCCGTCATCGTCCGGAACAGCAGGGCGACCATGCCCGGCCGGTCGAGCGCGTAGTCAGCCAGCAACTCCAACGCCCTGCGGTCCCTCTGCGGGCCTGCGGGCATGTCTTTGACCAGCTCCAGGACGTGCCGGGTGTAGATGTGGCTCTGTTCCCACGCCGCTTCGAAGAGAGCTTCCTTGCTCGGGAAGTGGTGCAGCAGGCCGGCCTTGGACAGGCCGACGGCATCCGCGAGGGACTTCAACGAGGTCTGCTCGAAGCCGTGCCGCGCGAAGAGCGCGGCGGCGGCGTCGAGGATCTTCTCGTCGACCCCGGTCCTGGGGTGTCGTGGCATGCGGCCGACTTTACGGCGTTTACCGACCAGATCGGTAGGTTTACCGACCGAAATGGTCGGTGGCCTTCGTCACCATAATGGGGGAGTGATCGAGTTCCGTCCCGTGGTCGAGGTGACCGGGAGTCACACAGAGAGCTGTCCGGCCGGATGTCGCGCGAGGCGTTCGACGCGGCGCTCGCGGCCATCGACGAGTACAACCGCGACGAGGACGCCCCGCAGCCGTACGCCGGGCTGGTGGAGCAGGAGTGCCTGATCATGGCGGGCGGGTTGCGCGTGAGGGACACCGCGACGGGAGTTCAGGTGGAGCCCGGCTGCTGCGCGGGGCTCGAGGACTGGCGTCAGTGGCGGTGGGTGGGCGACGGCGAACGCCCCTGGCTCGGGCACAGCCCCGAACCCGGCCTGGAGTTCCGCGAGGGCGTGGCGTGGTTGTCGCAGGACGCCGAACGTGCGGACGCGCCCGCCTGTGAGATCCCGCTCGCCGATGTCGCCGGCCACCTGGAAGAGGTGGGGCGGGACCTCGCCGAGTTCCGGATCAGCGCGCCGCTGTGAACAATGGGGCGATGTTCGTCTTCGACGCGGAACTGTGGATCTGGGACGCGCGCCGCACCGAGACCTGGACGTTCGTGACGCTGCCCGAGGACGTCTCCGACCAGATCCGCGACGTCGCCGCGCCCGGCCCCGGCTTCGGCGCGGTGAAGGTCCGCGCCGGGCTCGGGGCGAGCACGTGGTCGACCTCGGTGTTCCCGGACAAGCAGTCGGGCTGTTACGTGCTGCCCGTCAAAGCCGCCGTGCGCAAGAAGAACGACGTGGGTCCGGGCGACACCGTCGAGGTGACGGTCGAGCTGATCTAGGCGGTCCAGTCGATGTCGGCGTAGATGGCGGCGTGGTCGCTCGCCGCGTGCACCTCGTCGGTCATGGTCTCGTAGACGTCCCAACGGTTCTTGGTCCGCGGGCCGCGCCACACGCCCTTGCGGAACACGCCGCCGCCGGTGGCCTTGGCGAACAACTCGGGCGTGAGCAGGACGTAGTCGATCTTGCCCTTCTCGCCCACGCCCCGGTACGTGCCGAGGCGGTGGTTCCAGTCGAAGTTCGGGTGTTCGCTGATGTCGCGCAGGCCGGTGCGCTGGAACAACGGCCGCAGGCACTCGCTGTCCGCGGTGTCGTTGAGGTCGCCGACGACGGCGACGTACTCGTGGCCCTCGTCGCGCAGCCGGTTGACGATGCGGGCGATCCGGACGGCCTGGCGGAAGCGGCGGCGGGCGCCGATCGGGTCGCCGGGGGAGCCGTAGCCCTTGGACTTCAGGTGGTTCACGAGCACGACGACCTCGGGGCCGGCGGGCGTGCGGACGTGGTACTCGGCGCAGTCGCGGGAGAAGATGACGCCCGAGCTGTCCCGCGCGTACACGTGCGTCCGGATCGTGATGACCTGATGTTCTTCTCTCGTCAGCAATCCGACGTTGATGCCGCGCTCGTCGTTGCCGTCGATCAGGTGGACTTCGTCGTACGGGGTCCAGCCGACGTGCTTGAGCATGCTGCTGGAGAACATGTGCAGCAGTTCGCGCGACTCGGCCTCGACGACGCCGAGGACGTCCGCGCCGACGTCGCGCATCACCTGCGCGGTGTGGCGGGTGGCGAGCTCGCTGATGGGTTCGGTGGTGAGCTCCACCCAGCCGACCCAGGACTCGCGACCGCGTGCCACGACTGAGGTTTCGCCGGTGCGGTGGCGCGCGAGGAACCGGCCCCGGATGCGCCGCAGGATCGCGTACTTGCTCCGGTCACTCCTGAGCAACTCCAGTGTCGTCAGGTGTTCCTTGAGCTCTTCCTTGACTTCCGGCGTGTAGGTCTCGGTGGCGATGAGTTCGTTGAAGCGGGCGTGGGCGGCCAGGATCGGAGCCGCGTGCTTGGTGGCGTTGCGGCCCATCACTTTGGGGCGCTCGAACATGTTCTCCACGTTGAACGACCCGATTCGCGTGGTGCTCACGACTTCAGGGTCGCATGTGGAGGAACGGGTTCGCCCTGGTCCGCTCGGGTGATCTTTCGCTGCGCCGATGGTGGAGGGCCCCGGTTGGCTGGGCTGCCGGAACGGATTGTTCGCGGGGCCCTCCAGGTCATCCGGCTAGCACCCGATCACGGGCAGGTGGAGCGGCTCAGGATCGACACCTTGTTCGGGCTGCCGTTGTCGATCTTCTTGCTGCTCTTGGTCTTGGCGGGCGCGACGAAGCACTTGTTGAAGCGCTCACCGCTCTCGCGCACGAACTCCAGCTCGATCGCGCGAGCCTGGTTGCAGTGGTTGTTGTAGTAGACCGTCGTGGAGACGCTGCCGTCGCCCCAGGAGATGTTGATCTTCTGGCCACTGGGCGAGGTGCAGGCGGCCGACTTGCGGGTCACCTGCGCGGACACGTCGCCGGAGGTCTCCGCACCGGCCGTCACCGGCGCGATGCCGATGAGCGCGAGCCCCAGACCCGCGGCGGCCAGGACGAGATTGCGAGACTTCACGAAAATACCCCTCGATCTTTTCCGGGAGATGTCCCAGCGAGCCGTCCGGCCCGCACCGGCGACGTTGCCCTTTTGATCAAGGACGAACCTAGGATGAACCTTGAATCCACTGGCTGAGGGGTGATCTTGGAGTTCGGGCTGCTCGGCGCCGTCGAGGTGCGCAACCGGGGCGAGGTGGTCGAGTTCGGCCACGTCCGGCAACGGTCTGTGCTGGTAGCGCTGCTGTTGGAGGAGGGACGGCCGGTTCCGGTGGACCGCCTGCTCGACCGGGTCTGGGGCGAACGGGCCCCGCTGCGGGCGCGCGAGACGCTCTACGGCTACGTGTCCAAACTCCGCAAGGTGCTCGAACTGGACATCGAACGCTCACCCGCCGGATATCGCCTCGAAGTAGATCCATCACGGGTGGATTTGTTCCGCTTCCGCGCATTGGTGCGCGACCGCGAATTCGATTCCGCGCTCGGGTTGTGGCGAGGCGAGGCGCTCGACGGGCTGGACTCCGAGTGGTTCGACGCGCAACGCGAGAGCCTGCACGCCGAACGCGTCGCCGCCGAGCTCGACCGCAACGACGTGGCGCTGGCGCAGCACCGGCACGCCGAGCTGCTGCCGTCGTTGCGGCACCGTACAGACGAACTCCCGCACGACGAACGCCTTGCCGCGCAACTGATGCTGGCCCTGCACCGCGCGGGCAACGACGCGGAGGCGTTGCGGCACTACGAGATCGTGCGCCGCCGTCTCGCCGACGAGCTCGGCGTCGACCCGAGCAGGCCGTTGCAGGACGTGCACCAGCGGATCCTGGTGGGCAGCGCGGAAGCGACAGGTCCGCGTCAGCTGCCCGCGCCGCACCCGTGGTTCACCGGCCGCACCGGCGAACTGGCCGCGCTCGGCACGTCCGGGACCGTCCTGATCACGGCGATCGGCGGGTCCGGCGGCATCGGCAAGACCGCGCTGGCGCTGCACTGGGCCCACCGGCACCTCGGCGAGTTCCCCGACGGCCAGCTGTACGTGAACCTGCGCGGCTTCGACCCGTCCGCCGCGCCCACGCCACCGGAGACGGTGCTGCGCGAGTTCCTGGAGGCGCTGGGGGAGGAGACGATCCCGGCCGGGCTCGACGCGCGGGCCGCGCGGTACCGCAGCGTCGTCGCGGGCAGGCGCCTGCTCGTCGTGCTGGACAACGCGAGGTCGACCGAGCAGGTCGTGCCGCTGCTGCCGGGCCCGGACGCGACGGTGCTGGTCACGAGCCGGCTCAAGCTGGCTGGCCTGGTCGCCGCGCACGGGGCCCGCTCGGTGTCGCTGGACGTCCTGCACCCGGCCGACGCCCACGAGTTCCTCGTCGCGAGGCTCGGCGCCGAGCGCGTGGCGGCCGAACCCGGCGTCGTCACCGACCTGGTGACCTGGTGCGGCGGCCTCCCGCTGGCGTTGTCGATCGTCGCCGCCCGCGCCGCGATGGAACCGGACTTCCCGCTGGCCGCGTTCGCCGAGGAGCTGCGCGACCAGCCGCTGGACGCGCTCGACGCGGGCGAGATCGGCACCAACCTGCGCGCGGTGTTCTCGTGGTCCGTGGCGGCGCTGTCCGGCGAGGCGGCGCGGGCGTTCGGCCTGCTCGGCACCGTGCGGACCGCCGACGTGAGCCTCCCGGCCGCCTCGGCCCTGCTGGACCGCCCGGCCTCACGCGCCCGGATGTTGTTGCGGGAACTGGAGAACGCGCACCTCGTGCAGCAGCACGTGCCCGGCCGTTATCGCATGCACGACCTGGTCGGCCTGTACGCGGGCGACCTCCCCGCCGACCCCGGCACCCGCCTCGCCGACTTCTACGCCGCCACCACCCGGGCCGCCGCGCTCACACTGGAACCGCACAAGGTGTTGCCGGAGCACGAAAGCGGCCACTCGCTCGCGTTCGACAGCAACGCGGCGGTGATGGCGTGGTTCGACGCCGAACACGCCTGCCTCCTCACCGAGCAACGGCACGCGTTGGAGCGCAAGAAGTTCGACGTGGCCTGGCTGATCGGCCGGGCACTCAACAACTACCACCTCCGCCGCGGCCGCACCCACGACGACACCGAGGCGTGGCTCGTGGCGCTGGCCGCCGCGGAGGCGCTCGGCGACTCGCTCAAGCAGGGCACCGCCCACATGTGCCTGGGCGCCAACTACGTCGAGATGGGCCAGTCCCCGCTCGGGCACCGCCACTTCGGTCGCAGCCTGGAGTTGTTCGAGGAGACCGACGACCACGAGGCGCACGGCGGCGCGCACCGGGCCATCGCGTGGGCGGCCGAGTTCGAGGGCGACCTGGAGAAGGCGTTGGAGCACTCGCTCGCGGGCCTGGCGAAGTTCCGCGCGGCGGGCAAGGAGATCCGCGAGGCCGAGTCCCTGAACGAGGTCGGCTGGCGCCTCGCCTGCCTCGGCCGGTACGCGGAGGCCCGCACGTTCTGCGAGGAGGCCATTGCACTCAACCGCAGACTCGGGCACGCCGAGGGATCGGCGGCCACTTTGGACAGTCTCGCGCACATCGCCCACCACGACGGCCGCCACGCCGACGCCGTCGCGCACTACCGCGAGGCCGTCGCGCTGTACCGGGAGCTGGACAACTCGGCCGAGCTCGCCACCGTGCTGGAACACCTCGGTGACGCGCACGCGGCGGCGGGGGACACCGGGCAGGCGCGCGAGCAGTGGGACAGGGCGCTGGAGCTGTACCGGGAGCAGGGCCGCGACGCGGAGGCCACGGCCCTGCTCGGGCGCATCTAGACGCGGCTGAGCTGCCGTCCGCTCTCGATCAGCTCGTCGGTGAACGTGTCGAGCGCGCGGGCGAAGTCGCGGTGGTCCGGCTCGTGCCAGTCCTCCAACTGGTCGATCAGCCAGCGCCGCCACGCCCGCACGAGCTGCTCGAACACCGCGGCGCCCTGGTCGGTGAACCGGTAGCCGTCGTCGGTGAACGCGAGCAGCCCGGACCGCACCAGCGCCTGCGCCGTCGGTTCGAAGATGCCGCCGGGCACCTTCGTCATCTCGGCGATCTCGTCGAGCGTGGCCACGCCGTCGTCCGTCGACGCCTTGTACACGCGTCCCAGCAGCCACGCCTGTTCCAGCGGCAGCTCCAGCCCGGACCGCCGCAGCACCTCGGGCCCGGGATCCCCGCCGGACTTCGCGACGACGTTCGACACGAGCGTGCGCAGCTCGTCGTAGGAGTTCGACGGCGGCGCCGCGAAGCTCTCGCCGACGCCGCTGTTGCCGGCGGCGGCCGCCCTGGACGTGTCGCGCAGCTGCACCTGCGGCAGGAAGAACGCCACCAGCAACGCCACCAGCCCGATCGGCGCGGCGATGAGGAACATCATCTGCACCGTCTCCGCGTACCCGGCGACGATCGGCGCCCTGACCGCGTCCGGCAGCGCGTGCACCGCGGCGGGGCTCGCGATGGCCCTCGGGTCGACTCCCTGCGGTATCACCAGGTGTTTCGGCAGCTGGTTGGCGTAGATCGTGCCGAAGATCGCCACGCCGAACGAGCTGCCCATCGTCCGCAGGAAGCTGATGCCGGACGTGGCCACGCCGAGGTCGCTGTAGTTCGTGGTGCTCTGCACGACGATCACCGGCACCTGCATCACCAGGCCGATGCCCGCGCCGAGCACGACCATGAACGCGCCCATCTCCCAGTAGCTCGTGCTGGCGTCCAAAAGGGACAGCAGGAACAACCCGGCCGTGAGCACGACGGACCCGATGATCGGGAACAGCCGGTACTGCCCGGTCCGGCTGATCGTGTTGCCCGTGAGCAACGCCGTGGTCATCAACCCGGCGATCAACGGCAGCATCCACAACCCGGACGCCGTGGCCGACTCGCCGCGTACGTACTGCAGGTAGATCGGCAGGTAGGTGATGCCGCCGAGCATCGCGAACCCGACCACGAAGCTCAGGATCCCCGACACCGTGAACACCCGGCTGCGGAACAACCTCATCGGGAGCATCGGCTCCGCGGCCCGTTGCTCGACCAGCACGAACGCCACGAGCAGCACCACCGACCCGGCCGCCATCCACAGGATCGTCGGCGAGGTCCACGCGTACTCGGTGCCGCCCCAGCTCGTGACGAGCGTCAACCCGGTGGCCGCCAGCGCGATCAGCGCGATGCCGGCGTAGTCGATCTTCGGGCTGCCCTCGGTCCTGATCGTCGGCAACGCCGCCAGCGCCACCAGCACCACCGCGATGCCGAGCGGGATGTTCACGTAGAACGCCCACCGCCAGCTCAGGTGGTCGACGAACAACCCGCCCAGCAGCGGCCCGGCCACGGTCGCGACGCCGAACACCGCTCCGGCCAGCCCCTGGAACTTCCCGCGTTCCTTGAGCGGCACGACGTCGGCGATGATCGCGGTCGACGTCACCATCAGGCCGCCCGCCCCGAGCCCCTGCACGGCCCGGAACGCGATGAGCGTCCCCATCGACTCGGACCAGCCGGCGAAGAACGACCCCACCAGGAACAGCACCACGCTGATGACGAACATCTTCTTGCGCCCGTACAGGTCGCCGAACTTGCCGATCAGCACGGTCATGATCGTCTCGGCGAGCAGGTACGACGTCACCACCCACGACAGGTGCGCGCCACCGCCGAGATCGGCCACCATCGTGGGCAGCGCGGTGGACACGATGGTCTGGTCGAGGGCGGCCAGCAGCATGGCGAGCAGGACGGCCGCAACGACCAGGTTCCGCCTGCGGGTGTCGATCATCTCGGGCACGGAGGCGATGATCGCGCAGGTCGGCCGACCTCGCAGGGGGAGCAACCCGGGCGGGTGCCGGTGTCGGGGCGGCCCTCGCCCGGTCGTTGACCCCGCAACCGGACTAGGGTCGGGGCAGAACCAGCGAGGAGGCTGCCTTGATCTTCATCACCGCCAAGTTCCGCGTCCTGCCCGAGCACGCCGAGGCGTGGCCCGAGATCAGCCGCGCGTTCACCGAGGCGACCCGGTCGGAACCCGGCTGCCTCTGGTTCGACTGGTCCCGCAGCCTGGACGACGCGAACGAGTACGTCCTGGTGGAGGCCTTCCGTGACGGCGACGCCGGGGGCGCCCACGTCAACTCGGCCCACTTCAAGGCCGCGCAGGCCGAGCTCCCGCAGTACCTGGCCGAGACCCCGCGCATCATCAGCCAGAGCGTCGACCAGGACGACTGGTCCGCGCTGGGTGAGCTGGAGGTTGCGCCACGCGGGTGAGCCTTGCCCACATCGTTTGGTGCAGGCGGTTCCTCCGCCAGAGGATGGCGCGATGGACGCCTTCGTGGAGTTGTCCGCCGAGCTGACCGGGTTCTCGGCGGAGGAGCTGAGGTCGACCGGACTGGTCGAGCCGTACCGCGCGCTGGCCGACGGCGCGCCCGACGAGGAGATCATCCAGCTCTGGTACACCGGGGTCTGGCGCGGGATGATCCCGGACGAGCGCGCCTACGCCGAGGGTCTGGCGTGGAAGGCCGTGGGCGTGGCTCCACCGGGCACGACTCCGCCGGGCTTCGGCAGCTGGGAGCAGAGACCCAGGAACGGCCGGCGATGAGGGCGATCGTCGTCGGCGCGGGGTTCGCCGGCTCCCTCATCGCGAAAGTTCTGGGAGACAACGGCTTCCGGGTGCTCGTCCTGGAGGCGGGCGCCGAGGTCAACGACGACGCGGTGAGCAGGTTCCGCACCGCCATCGCCAAGACCCCGCTCAAGCCCTACCGCACCACCGCGGCCGCGCCGTCGAGCGACTACCTGATCAACACCGGCCCGTTCGACTACTGCAGCCCCTACCTGCGGATCAACGGCGGCACCGGCACCGCCTGGACCGGCATCACGCCCCGCATGCGGCCGGACGACTTCCACACCGCCGACCTGGGCCGCGGCCGCAGCTGGCCGATCACCTACGCCGACCTCGAACCGCACTACCGCGCCGCGGAGTGGCAGATCGGCATCGCGGCCGACGCGGACGAGCAACGCCAGCACCTGCCGATCCCGGACGGCTACCGCTATCCCATGCACGCCCTGCCGAGGACGTTCCTCGACCACGCGATCGCGTCCGTTGTGGACGGTTCGCTGGTCGACGGGCGCGAGCTCCAGGTCATCGGCACCCCGCAGGCCCGCAACGGCATCCCGACAGCGGGCTACGAGCCACAGGGCCACCGGTGCACCGGCTTCGCGAGCTGCGTGCCGATCTGCCCCGAGAACGCCAAGTACACGCCGCACCGGACGCAGCGCCAGTGGTCCGCCGCGGTCGAGTTGCGCACCCGCTGCGTCGTGAACCGCGTGCACGCCGACGAGTTCGGCCGCGTCACCAAGGTCAGCTACCAGCGCTACGAGGACGACACCTCGCCCAGGCACACCGAGCACACGGCGGAAGCCGACGTGGTGATCCTGGCGGCGCATGCCATCGAGAACGCCAAGCTGCTGCTCATGTCCGGCCTCGCGAACAGCAGTGACCAGGTCGGGCGCAACCTCATGGACCACCCCGCCCTGCTCACCTGGGCGTTGATGCCCCAGGCGATCGGCCCGTTCCGCGGTCCGGGTTCCACCACGGGCATCGAGGCGTTCCGCGGCGGCCCCGAGCGTGCCAGGCGAGCGCCGTTCCGGATCGAGATCGGCAACTGGGGCTGGGGCTGGTCCGCGGGCAGCCCGGACTCCGACACGGCCGAGTTCGTGGCGGCGGGCCTGCGGGGCAAGGCGCTCCGGCAGGCGGTGGCCGACCGCGTCAGCCGTCAGTTCACGTTGCAGTTCGAGATCGAGCAGGAGGCCGACCCGCACAACCGCGTCACGCTGTCCGATGCCGTGGACTCACTGGGCAATCCGCGCCCGTCCGTCCACTACAGACTGTCGGACTACGTCAAAGATGGTCTGAGTGCGGCGAAACACGCTTCGGACGGCATCTTCGAGCTGTTGAAAGCCGACGACTACACGTCCTACAAACCAGACGACGAGCGCTACTTCGAGCACAACGGCGAGCCTTTGCGCTACTGGGGCGCGGGCCACAGCGGCGGCACGCACGTCATGGGCACCTCTCCGCACGACTCCGTCGTCGACCAGTGGCAACGCTGCTGGGACCACCCGAACCTCTACGCGGTGGGCTGCGGCAGCATGCCGTCGCTCGGCACGTCCAACCCGTCGATCACGATGGCCGCGCTC
Organism: Lentzea sp. NPDC058450; assembly: GCF_042721395.1. NCBI lineage: Bacteria > Bacillati > Actinomycetota > Actinomycetes > Pseudonocardiales > Pseudonocardiaceae > Lentzea > Lentzea sp. NPDC058450. The sequence continues at coordinate 118,882 of NZ_JBHXLO010000003.1, read as the reverse complement.
GCCCTGCGCACCGCGGACCACATCACGAGTCGAGCCGCGCCCGCCGTCGCACCGCCCGCACGACGGGGGAGCGGGTGAACGCCGACGACACGGCGCCCAGCCAGGCGGCCTCGGCCTCCACGCTGGGCGCCTCGCCCGCCTGCCGGGACGGTCGCTGCTCCCAGCTCCGTCCGGCGTCGCGCATGACCAGCGCCGCGGCGAGCTCGGCGGCGGCGCGGGTCGGGCCGTCGACGGGGGAGCGCAGCCAGTCCGGCAGGTGCGGTGGCACGTGGGCGCGCAACGCCAGCAGGCCGTCGCGGATCTCGATCACCCGCCGGTAGAGCGTGAACTCCAGGTCGTGCCGCGCGGGCAGGGCGATCTGCGGCTGCGCGGCCACCAGCGCCCTCCACAACGGCGTCACCGCGCGGATGCCGAGCCACGTCCTGACGAGTCGCACCGCCCCGTCCCACGCGGTCAGCAGCGCCCCGGCGACCCACAACGTCATCGCGACGAGCCCGATGTTCCGCGACACCGGCAGGAACTCGGCCACGCCGAACCCGGTCAGCGCGAACGTGACCGACGGCAGCCCGGAGAACAGGCCCCACCCGATCGTCGCCACCGCGGCCGCCACGATCACGTGCAGCCCGGCCCGGAACGTGCCGCGCCTCCGCCGGGCCGCGTCCCGCGACAGCGACACCGCGAACACGACGAGGCAGCCGACCGGATATCCGGTCAACGCCACCTGGTAGGCCAGCACGCTGGGCCGCCGCTGGATCTCCATGATGCTTTGGGTGCCGTAGATCTGGGCGAAGTCCACACAGGACACCGCCATCACCGCCCAGCACACCGCGAGCGGCCACCACGGCGTGCGCGGCTCCGGCTCCCTGGTGCTGCGCGCGAGTTTCATCAACGAGTGCACGGCGAGCATCTGCAGCATGTTCGTGACGAGCCGGCACGCCAGCGCGTACTCGACGCCCAGCACTCGCACGGTCGGTTCGGCCGAGATCGTGAGGCTCAAAGCCATGCTGAAGAAGAACGTCACCAGATGACGCGGCCCGCGCGTCGTCGTGAGCTGCGCGAGCCCGATCCCGGCGAGCAGCGCGGCGGTGACGAGGCTGATCACGACCCGAACGCCGACCGCAGCGGGTCGGTGCCCTTGCCGAGCCGTCGCACGATCAGCGAAGCCACCAGCTCGGCCTCCTGTTCGTGCTCCCACAGGTACGTCGTGCGGCCGAGCACCCGCCGCACCAGCTCGACCGGCAGGTTGGGCGTCAGCATCGCCGCCACCTGGTCCGACAGCGCGTGCCCCTCCGCGTGCCCGCACAACAGGTGCCCGAGCTCGTGCAACAGGATGTGCTGCTGGTGCAACGGCGACGTGTCCCGCGTGTAGAACACGTAGTCCGCCCTGTCGGTCGCCGCCAGCACCCCGCACGGCGCGCCGGGCCTGGTGCGCAACGGAATCAGCTCGATCGGCCGCCCCCGTTGCTCGGCGATCCGCGCGAACACCATCTTCACGTCGAACGGATCGGGTAAGTCCACAGTGGACGCGATCCGCTCGCATCGTCGCCACAGCGCCGATCTCCTGCCCAGCACCAGCTCACTCCCCCTTGCCGCGCCGCGCCTCTCGCCGTCCGATGGCCTCCACGATGTCGGCCACCGTCCCGAGCCCCTCCTCCGACAACGTCACCGCCCGCAACGCCAGATCCCGCACCGCGCTGTTGCGCAACGCCCCCAGCAACTCCAGCTCCTCCGCGATGATCCTCCCTCGTTCATCGTCGAAGAAGTAGGCCGCAGGCACCTGGAAGAACCCGGCCAACGCCTCAAGATGACGCTTGGTCGGGTTGTCCCGCCGCCCGGTCCGCAACTGCCAGAGATAAGCCGCGGAAAACGTCTCCCCAGTGCTCTCCCGGCACGCCCTGGCCACCTCCTCGTGGCTGTGCGGCTCCCCGTTGGGCCGGCGCACCACCTGGAACAGGCGGTCGATGCGGTCGGCGAGCGTCTGTGTCTCGGCCATCATCGCCTTCCGTGTGCTCAGATGAACGCATCTTGGCAGCGCATTCATCTTGGATTGACACGGCTCGCCCGTGCAACTTACGGTCGTTGACGTTAGCTGAGATGAATGACCGAGGGGGAGCGGCAGATGGCGAAGGTGGTGACCAACCCGCCGGACGTGACCGAGGCACAGGCCTTCACCGGCTGGTCGTACGAGCACACGCCGGAGGATGCGGTGCGCGAGGCGCTGGAGATGGCCCGTCGGCGTGCGCTGATCGCGGGGTTCGCGAGCGACGAGTGCGTACTTCTGTTCGTGAACGCCACCCGGCTGGGGCCGGGCTGCTACGCGGGGGACGCGGGCCTGCGCTGCGCCCGCTGACCCCCTCGGTGCTGGCCCAGTCCAGATCGCTGTCTCAGTGCCCGAGGTTCGGCCGCCGGTTTTCTTGATCGCGAGTTGTCCACAGGTTTGCGTCGCGCTGACCTGGTGATACTCGGTTCTCGGTAGCCTGTGGATAGAGCGGGAACCAAAACCGGGGTCCGCGCGTTGCGTCAGGAGGAATCGCGCGGGGGAGCGGTGGGCACACGTCCCGAGCAGCCGAATCCGCACGGGAGCGGCACCCAGAAAGTGCGGCGTTCGGACGAAGCGGCGTCCAGGTGGAGCGGCGTTCAGGTTCAGCCGGAGTGAGCCAGGGCCTGGGGCGGTGGGCGAAGCCGGTCGCGCTGGATCAGCAGGATCGCGGCCGCCATCGCGACGACCACGACCGCGTTGCCGAACGCCCACAGCACGGCGTTGTGGTGCACGACCTCGCGGGTGACGGCGGGGTCGCGGAACACGGGGTTGACCTGCGTGATCAGCACGACCTTCAGCGCCACGGAGATCACGAGGCAGGCCAGCGCGGGCCGGGGTGCTCGCGTGGCGAACGCCAGCGCGACGCCGAGCGGTCCCCACGGCAGGTAGTAGTAGACCGGGCTGCCCGCCGCGAACACGCCCACGAGGGAGCCTGGGCGCGGGTCGGCGAGCAGCTGCGGATTCCACACGACCTGCTCGTAGAGGTTGCCGAACAGCCACATGCAGAGCAGGGGCACGACCAGCCGCGAAAATCTCACCTGGCCATCATGGCGAAAATGTCGAAAGCTCCGTGACGTCGATCGACGCAGGGGTGGCGGTGATCCACGCCGCCAGTCGACAACGAGGAGAGACCATGCGGTTCATGCTCATGCACCGGGTTCAGCAGGACGACCCGGCTTCGTGGGAGCCGACGCCCGAGCTGATCGAGCGGATGAACGCGTTCGTCGAGAAGCTGACCGCGGACGGCGTGATGCTCGGCGCCGAGGGCGTGCAGAAGGTCGGCGCCGTGGTGCGCAGGCGCGGGGCGGCGGTCAGGTCGACCGACGGACCGTTCGCGGAGGCCAAGGAGGTCGTCGGCGGGTTTCTGCTGATCACCGCCGCGGATCTAGCCGCCGCGACGGCGGTGGCCGAGGAGTACATCACGTGCTTCGTGGGCGTGGAGGAGATGTCGGTCGAGGTGCGGCAGGTGGCCGAGTTCGAGGACATCGAGCCCTACCTGAACTGACGGTCGGCTTGGCCGGTTCGTGGCCTGTCTGGACGGCTGGCGGGTTGGCTGAACGGCTGGCGTGGTCGGTTCGCGGCCTGTCCGGACGGCCGGTGGGTTGGCTGGACTTCTGGCTTGGCCGGTTGGTAGCCGGTCTGGACTGCTGGTGGTTTGGCTGAACGGCTGGCTCGCGGCCCGTCCGGATGGCCGGCGGTTGGCTGAACGGTCAGCCTGGGTGGCTCGTGGTCGGTCCGATCACCAGGCGGCTGGCCCGCGCGGCTAGTGGGCCAGGTGGTTCAGCAGTTCGCCGAGCAGTGCGCGTTCGCCCGGCGTGAGGTCGCCAGGGTCGTCGGTGACCAGCGCACGCAGGGTGGGCGTGGCGCTCGCTCGCGCCGGTGTGTCGGACGGTGCCGTGTGCAGGACGCCTGCAGGCGCGGCCTCGCGGACCTTTCGGACAGGCGGAAGTTCGGGGTTGGCTGGGAGATCAGCGTGAGTGTGAAGCCGACGTTCGCCGCCAGCAGTTGTTCGGCGGCGTTGTCGGTGGGCACCTCGAGGAGGCTGGCCGAGGCGGCTGCGGGTGAAGCGCTCGCGCCTTGTCCCGCAACGGATCGTGCTCGGCGACGCCGCGTTCGACGCCGCCGTTGCGCTGCACGAGCGTGCTCTGGGAGAGCTGCGCGAGAACGAGAAGTTGTCGCGTGGTGCGGACTTCTAGCCGACAGAACCGACAGAACTGGCCGGACCGACTGGGCCGGCTGAGCCGCCCGCGGCGAGCTTCATCAGGTCCGAGTCCAGGTCGATCGACAGCTCGGTGCCGCCCGCGCTGCCGTACTCGTGCTGGTAGGCGCCCCATGACTCGTCGCGGACGGTCTTCTCGAAGCCCGAGGTCATGAGCGCCACCAGTTCCAGGGCCGCGCGGTCGATGCGCTTGTTCAGGCCCTTGTCCTGCCAGTCCTCGGTCGCGGCGAACAGCGACGTCGGCACGACCACGGTCCGCAGGTAGGCGAACAGGCCGCGCATCTGGTCGTCGACGACCAGCGCGTGCCTGGCGGTGCCGGCGGTCGCGGCCAGCACGACCGGCTTGGCGATCAGCAGGTCGTTGTCGAGGATCTGGAAGAACGACGTGAACAGGCCGCTCGCGCCCGCCTTGTAGACCGGGGTGCTCGCGACGATCGCGTCCGCGTGTTGCAGGGTGGCGATCGCCTTCTGCAGCTTGGGGCCGATGTGGTTGGACACCAGCGCGTTCGCGATCTCGGAGGCGAGTTCGCGCAGTTCTACGACGGACGTGCCGACGGCCTGCGCCCGCTTGCCGGCGAGCGTGGTGACCCGGCCGGCGACGCGGTCGGCGAGCAGGCGGGTGGACGACGGGTCGCTGGTGCCGGCGGACACCACCACCAGCTGGAAGTTCTGGCCCATTACTCCTCGCTCTGGCTGAGCTTGCCGGTGATCGCGGCGAGCTGGTCTAGTTCTGCTGCGGTCAGCACGCTCAGGGCGCGCGTGACGCTGCGGGCGTGGGGGAGGCCGATGCGGCGCTGGGTCTCCCGGCCCGCGGGGGTGAGCGACAGGCGCACACCCCTGCGGTCGCCCAGGTCGGGGCACCGTTCGACGTAACCCCGTTCTACGAGGCGTTCCACCATGCGGGACAGGGCGGGCTGGCTCAGCAGCACGTGGCGGTTCAGCTCGCTCATCCGAAGTGGACCGTCGCATTTGGACAGCTGGTACAGCACGTCGTACTCCCGCATGGTCAGGTCGCCCCAGATGTCCTCCGCGTTGAACTGCTTCATCAACACGGAGTACGCCTTCATGAGCGACTCCCACGCCTCGTTCGCACGAGTCATTCCGAATCCTGGTACGGCGAGCCGCCCGTGACGTTGTCGCCGCGGTTGGCGTTCGGCTTCGGCTGGCGGGCCGGGCCGTCGCCGTACTTGTCCTTCAGGCGCTTGGCGTGCGTCGGCGGCTTGGCGGTCTCGGGGTCCTGGCGCGCCTCGATCTCCTTGCGCAGCACCGGAACCACCTCCTCGCCGAGCAGGTCGAGCTGGTTCAGCACGGTCTTGAGCGGCAGGCCGGCGTGGTCCATCAGGAACATCTGGCGCTGGTAGTCGCCGAAGTGCTCGCGGAAGGTCAGCGTCTTGTCGATGATCTCCTGCGGGCTGCCGACGGACAGCGGCGTCTGCTCCATGAAGTCCTCCATCCGCGGCCCGTGACCGTAGACGGGGGCCTCGTTGAAGTACGGGCGGAACTCGTTCAGCGCGTCCTGCGACCGCTTCGCGATGTACGCCTGCCCGCCGAGGCCGACGATGGCCTGCTTCTCCGTGCCGTGGCCGTAGTGCGCGTACCGCTGACGGTAGAACTTGATCAGCCGCATGTAGTGCTCTTTCGGCCAGAAGATGTTGTTCGCGAAGAACCCGTCGCCGTAGTAGGCGGCCTGCTCGGCGATCTCCGGCGTGCGGATCGAGCCATGCCACACGAACGGCGGCAGGTCGTCCAACGGTCGCGGCGTGCTGGTGAAGCCCTGCAACGGCGTGCGGAACTTGCCCTCCCAGTCCACGACGTCCTCGCGCCACAACCGGTGCAGCAGGTTGTAGTTCTCCAGCGCGAGCGGCAGGCTCTGCCGGATGTCCGCCCCGAACCACGGGTAGACCGGTGCGGTGTTGCCGCGGCCCAGCATGAGGTCCATGCGGCCCTTCGCCAGGTGCTGGAGCATCGCGTACTCCTCGGCGATGCGCACCGGGTCGTTCGTGGTGATCAGCGTCGTCGCGGTGCTGACGGTGAGCTTCTTGGTCTTCGCCGCGATGTGGCTGAGCAGCGTGGTCGGCGAGGACGAGAAGAACGGCGGGTTGTGGTGCTCGCCGATCGCGAACACGTCGAGCCCGACCTCCTCGGCCTTCTCGGCGATCTGCACGATCGCGTCGATCCGCTCGGCCTCGCTGGGGGTCTCGCCGCTCACCGGGTCCCTGGTGATGTCGCTCACCGAGAAGATTCCGAACTGCACGGCACCCGCCTCCTTCTGTATTAGGTCACCTGACGGTGACTAATGCGTCTGCATCTACTGTAACGCAGGGGTGCCGCGTTCATTCCCATTACCCTGATCACATGTCGCTGGGCGTGGGGGACGCCGGTTTCGGCTACGGCGGAGTCCCCGTTTTCGCAGGTCTGTCCTTCGTCGCCGGCTCCGGCGAGGCGGTCGCCGTGGTGGGGCGCAACGGCTCGGGCAAGTCGACGCTGCTCCGGTGCCTGGTGGGGGCCGAGGTGCTGGACACCGGCTCGGTGCTGTTCGAGGGCGCCGAGCTGGACGAGGCGTCCGGCGGGTTCCGGGCGGCGGTCGCCTCGTTGCTGGACGACGCCGACTACTTCCCGGACGTGTCCGTGGTGGAGCACCTGCGGTTGCTGGCGTGGCTGCACAGGTCGCCCGTGGACGTCGAGGGGGTGGTGGAAGAACTGGGGCTCGCAGCGGTGGCGGACCAGTTGCCGCCGACGCTGTCCTCCGGGCAACGGCACCGGCTCGGGCTGGCCTCCTGTTTCGTGCGGCCGCGGTCGGTGCTCGTGCTGGATGAACCCGAGCAACGGCTCGACGTCGCCGGCCGGGCGTGGCTGCGCGACCGGCTGCTGGCGGAGAAGGCCGCCGGGGTGGCCGTGGTGTTCGCGTCGCACGACGACGCGCTGGTGGAGGCCGTGGCGTGCCGGACCGTCACGCTGTGACCGCGTTCGCCGTCGCCCGCCGGTTGGCCGTGCCGGTGCCGTGGCGGTTCCGGGTGGCCCGGCTGTACTCGTGGCTGGTCAACTTCTCGATCGTCGCCGCGGTCGGGTACGGGCTGGTGTCCGCCGGTCTGACGAAGACGCCGCAGGCGGGGAGCGCGTGGACGGCGCTCTGGTTGTCGGTGGTGGGCGCTACCGTGCTGATGAAGGTGGCGTTGGCGTTCGGGCCGGTGTTCGTGGGTGCGGACCGGCTGTTCTGGGTGCTGAGCGCGCCGGTGTCGCGGGGCGGGTTGCTGCGGCCCCGGCTGGTGGTGCTGCTCGGTTTCGGGGCGGCGGTCGGCGCGGTCTGGCCTGCCGTGGTGTTCGGCGTGGTGGGTGCGGTCGTTCCGCCGGTGGTCGCGACGGCGCTCGGGGCCGCGGCCGGGCTGGCGGTGGTGGCCGGGGCCGTGGTGCTGCAACGGGCCGGGGTGGCGCCGCAGGGGTGGTTGAGCGGGCTGGTGGGACTGGCGGTGGTCGCGCTGCTGGTGCCTCCCGGCCGGCTCGGCGTGCCCGCAGGATGGCCGGGGGCGGAGCGAAACGGCTCGGCTGGGGCGTTCGGGGTGGGTGACGGGCTCGGCTCGGCTGGGCGGTCCGTGCTCGGCTTGGCTGGGCGGTCCGTGCTCGGCTTGGACGGGTGGCCTGCGGGCTTGTGGGCGGTGGCGCTCGGGCTGACGGCGGTCGCGGTCGTGTCGGTGGGGCGGCTGCGGCGGTCCGATCTGGTGGCCGGTGGCGCGCTGGCCGGGGTGGCGCGGGTGTCGGTGAGCTGGTTCGACCTCGCACTGCTCGGAGCCGTCCTCGCCGAACGCCGAGCTCGCGCTCTTGGACGCGTGAAGTCGTCGCTCGGCAGTCGGACGAGGGAGGCTGCCCGGTCTCGTGTCCTTGCCCTTGCCTGGACGGACGTGCTCCGCCTTCGCCGTGCGCCCAACGCGTTCCTCGTCTGGGCGGCGCTTCTGCCCGCCCCCGCGCTGGTGGCCCTCGGCGGCGAGCAGGCAGGAGTTCCCGCTGTGCACCTCGTCGCCGCCTTCTTCGCCACGGACCGGCTGGCCGCGGGGCTGAAAGCGGTGTGCCGGTCGCCTGCCCTTCGCCGTGCGTTGGGGGTGCCTGACCGGCCGCTTCGCTTGGCGCACTTGGTGATCCCGGCGGCGGGGGCTGTGGTCTGGTGTGCGGTGACGGTGGCGTTCACGCCGCACGTGTCGGTGGTGAACGGGGTGATCTCGGCGGTGGGGGCGGTGGCCGTCGCATATCGGATCGCTACCCGGCCGCCGGTGGATTACGGTGCGGCGATCGTCGACTTCGGACTGTTCGGGCCAACGCCCCTCGGCCTCATCGTGCAGCTGAGCCGGGGGCCCGCGTTGCTGACGGCGCTGGCGGTGGTGCAAGTGGTCGTCTAGAAGGGGGAGAGCGTGTACGCGGGAGAGTTCGAGTTACACCTGACCGGCTCCGAGTGGCAGGTCGACGAACTGGCGGAGTTCGCGCGGGAGCATCAGGTCAAGTTCACCCACATCGAGTTGCACGGCGGGAACACGCCTTCGCAACCGATGCTGACGGTCGGGGCCGAGGGCACGATCGACGAGGTGCGCGCGGCCGCCGAGCAGTGGCGGCAGCGGCTGGTCGAGGCCGACCTGTTCGTGGTGCGGGTGAAGATCGAGGCGGCGCCGTGGAACGAGGGCGTGCCGCAGACCGACGACGAGGCCGACCCGGCGCTGTACTTCGAGCACCACGTGAAGCTGCGGCTCGTGGGTGAGTGGCGCGACTGGTACTTCGCCCTCTACGAGGCGTTGAAGCCGCACGAGGCCAAAGCCTCCCGCAACGCTCGGCGCACGTCGGAGGACGGGACCGAGGAGCGGTTCATCACGCAGCGGTGTTTCGGCGTCGGCAGGGCCACGGCCAAGCAACGGCTGGAGGCGCTTCTGCACGACCTCAAGGCCTACGAGGTGCTGGAGGTCGAGGAGGAGTACGTCGTGGAGGACGACGCGCTGCACATCGACGACGGCTGGATCCACGGCCAGATGAACTGGAGCACGAGCGAGCGGCTGCGGCAGGCACCGGCGGGGATCAAGGGCTTTCCGGCCACCTACCAGCCGCTCAAGCTGACGCCGAAGCACGACATCCGGCAACGCGCGGTGTTCGACCCGGCGATGAAGCACCACCAGCACGCGTTCCGCGGCGGAGACCCGAAGTTCGGCAACCCCGCGGACGGAGCGCGGTGGCTTCAGCGCAGGCGCGAGACCATGGCTCAGACGCTCAACGCCATCGGCGGCACGAAGTGGGCCGAGCACCTCGTGCTGCGCGGAAGCACGGTCATGCGCGAGTGGTTCGGCGACGCGGCCCGCGAGCCCGGTGACCTCGACTTCGTGGTGACACCGAAGGACATCGCGTTCCAGAGCCGGCAGGCCGAGGAGCTCGTCCAGGGACTGCGGGAGCTGGTCGGACCGTCCGAAGTGGAGCCGATCTGGACGTACGAGCGGGTGCCCGGTCTGCGGATCGTGTTCCCGTTCGAGGTCGAGGGGCTCCCGGACGGCGCGATCCAGATCGACCTCGTCTTCAACGAGGACCTCCCGATCGCGCCGCGACCACTCGAGATCGCCGGCACGACGTTGCTCGCCGCGGGCCAGGAGCTGTCGCTCGCGTGGAAGCTCCAGTGGCTCGTGACCGACGCCTACCCGCAGGCCAAGGACCTGTACGACGCGGCGTTGCTGGCCGGGGTCACGACCGTGAACACGGGCGTCGTCATCGGCCTCCTCGAGCCGGAGCTGGGTGACCGGGCGCTCGACTTCGACCGGAGGTCGGTGCTGGAGATCGACCACGTCGAGTGGGACAACGCGCCGTCCGAGGTCCCGGTCACGAAGTCCGACGAAAGCCGCCTCCTGGAACGGATCGCGGCCTCGTTGGCCTAGAGCATCTAGAGCAGGGACGCGACCCGGGCCGCGGTCGCGACCGTGGACTGCGGGTTCTGGCCCGTCACGAGCCCGCCGTCCACGACCACCGTGCTCGACCACGGCTCACCGGACGAGATCCGCGCGCCGAGCGAGGTGAGCCGGCCGGCGACCGAGTAGGGGACCGCCAGGCCTCCCTGGCGTTCCTCCTCGTCGGAGAACACCGCCATCTCCTTGCCGGCGAAGACGAACGTGCCGTCGGCGCGGACCGCGCTCAGCAGGCCCGCCGGTCCGTGGCACAGGGCCGCGACCAGCTTGCCGCCGTCGTGGAACTCCGCGAGCAACGCGCCGAGCGTCGCGTCGGACGCCAGGTCCGCCATCGGGCCGTGGCCGCCCGGCAGGTAGATCGCGTCGAAGTCGGCGGACCGGACGCCGGCCAGGACGGCGGGCGCGCGCAGGTCCTCCAGCGAGGCGACGGCGTCGTCGAACGTGCCGTCGAGGCTCGCCTTGTCGACCGTCGGCACGACACCGCCCGGCGTCGCCAGGGTGACGGAGACGCCGGCCTCGCGCAGCACGCGGACGGACTCCACGACCTCCTCGGCCCAGAACCCGGTGGGATGACTCGTGCCGTCCGCCAACGTCAGCGAGTCGGCGGCGGACACGACCATGAGCAGCTTCTTCATGTCACCCAGGACATCACAGATCAGCAGAACGGGCAGACGGAGCTATAAGCTGCCTTATGGCTCAGCGGTTGACGGACCTCGATCTGCTGGAGACGTTCCTGGAGATCTACCGGGGCGGCTCGCTCACCAGCGCGGCCGCGCGGAGAGGCCTCACCCAGCCCGCGGTCAGCGGTCAGCTCGCCAAGCTGGAGAGCCAGTTGGGCGAGTTGTTCGTGAGGGGCAGCCGTGGGGTCACACCCACACCCCGTGCCGACGACCTGGCGCGCAGGATCGGCCAGCACCTCGACCAGCTCCGCACCGCGCTCGACCCGGCGGCGGCCCTCGACGGCACCGTCCGGATCGGCGGCGCGGCCGAGTTCATGACCGTCCGCGGCCTGGCCGCCCTCGCCCCGCTCACCCGCAGGGGACTCCACCTCGACGTCACGTTCGGGCTCGCCGAAGACCTGCTCAGGGCACTCAAAGCCGGTCAGCTCGACGTCGTGCTGTCATCCGTCCGTCCCCAGGCCGGGTTCACCGCGATCCCGTTCACCGACGAGGAGTTCGTGCTGGTCGGCCCGCCCCTGCTGGCCAGGACGATCGACCGGGACCTGCTGCGCGCCGACCCCGAACGAGCGCTCGAACACCTGCCGCTCGTCGCCTACGACGCCACCCTGCCGATCCTGCGCCGGTACTGGCGCAGCGAGTTCGGCCGACGCCCGCAGAACACCGTCGCCGTCACCGTCGCCGACCTGCGCGCGGTGCTGGCGGCCGTCATCGCGGGCGCCGGCGTCTCCGCCCTGCCGCGCTACCTGGCCGACCCGGCGATCGCCGCGGGCTCGGTGGAACAGCTGCACCACCCGGAGATCCCGCCGCTCAACACCCTCTACGTCGTCACCCGAGGCACGACCACCGCCGCGGACGCGGTCGTCGAGCACCTGACCTCACGCGATTGGGGTGCCCTGTAGTGGCAGCCGCACGGTGAACGTCGTGCCCACGCCGAGCGTGCTCGCCACCGAGATCCTGCCCCGGTGCGCGGTGATGATCTCCCGCGCGATCGCGAGGCCCAGCCCGCGTCCGCCGGTCTCCCGGCCACGGGCGTTGTCCGCGCGCCAGAACCGGTCGAACACGTGCGGCAGGTGGCCGGCGGCGATGCCCCACCCGTTGTCGGCCACCTCGACCACCGCCGACTGCCCGTCCGCGCGGCAGCGCAACGTCACCGAGAACGCGCCCGCCCGCTGCGCGTTGGTGACGAGGTTGCCCACGACCTGCCGGAGCCGGTCGTGGTCCGCGTGCACCACGACCGGCTCGGGCGCGTCGACGACCACCCCGGCCGCGCGGTAGGTCGACAGCAGGTCCGCGAGGTCCACAGTGGACATGTGGTAGACGAGCGAGCCCGACTCCGCCAGCGCGAGGTCCTGCAGGTCGTCGATCAACCGTTGCTGCAACAGGGCTTCCTCGTGCAACGACCGGTACAGCTCGTCGTCGGCGGGCAGCACCCCGTCCCGCACGGCCTCGATGTACCCGCGGATGTTCGCGAGCGGCGTGCGCAGCTCGTGCGCGATGTCCGCGATCATGTTGTGCTGCTGTTCCCGGCTGCGCTGCAACGAGTCCGCCATCGCGTTGAACGCGCGGGTCAGCTCCACGAGGTCGCCGTTCTCCGGCACGCGCCCGGACAGGTCACCGGACCCGAGCCGCCGCGCCGACGCCGCCAGGGCGCTGATCGGCCGCAACGCCCCGCGGCTGATCAGCAACGACACCACGAGCGCGAGCAACGCCACGAGCCCGGCACTCAGCAGGATCGGCAGCAGCGACACCTTCGCCTGCTGCGGCTGGTCCAGTGCCCCGGCCTGCACCAGCACCGGGGGAGGCATGAGGGCGGCGAGCCTGGCGGCGAACTCGCGCTGCACGCATCCCTTGTCCACGGCGCACTTCATCGCGACGGAGGACTCGGCGAAGCCCAGGACCGGCAGGCACGGCTTGGGCACCGGGTCGTCCGTGTAGAAGCCGGGCATGCCGTCGTTGCGCGCCAGGATCCGCATGCGCAACCCCTGGGCCTGCAGGCACCTCCCGAGCGCGAGCTCCACCTCGTACGAGATGAGCGCCTTCGTCGCCTCGAGCTCGGTGACGTAGGTGTTCTCGGGCAGCGTCTGCACCGCGACGGACTGCCGCGGTGACGTCCCGGGCTGGGTGTCGGCGAGCACCGTGCCGTCCGTCAGCACCACCCGCACCCGTTGCCCGAGGCGCTGGGCCAGCCCCGGCAGCACCGAGCCGAGGTCGTCCCACGACCCGCGCAGCAGCCCGTGCACCCGGATCTCCTGGGCCACGTCGTCGAGCTCCTGCCAGGCGATGTCGACGGACTTCTCCACCTGCCGGGTCGTCTCGCGCAACGTCAGCCACGCCGTCGCCGCCACCGCCGCCACGACCGTGACGACGACCAGGGCGGCGATCTTGAACGCGAACCGGCTCATCCGGCGAACTTGTAGCCGCGGCCGGGCACGGTCAGCACGTACCTCGGCGCCGCCGGGTCGGGTTCGATCTTGCGGCGCAGGTTCATCACGTGCGCGTCCACCGTCCGCTCCTGCACGTTGTGGTCGAACCCGAACGTCTCCTGCAACAGCTGACCGCGCGAGAACGCCCGCCCCGGCGCGGACGCGAGCACCCGCAGCAGCTCGAACTCCTTCGCCGTCAACGCCACCAGCTCCCCGCCGATCCGCACCTCGAACCGGTCGGCGTCGATCTCCACGTCGAGCACCCGGATCGGCCCGGCGGCCTCGTCCGCGCCCGACCGCCGCAGCAACGCCCGCACCCGCGCCACCAGCTCCCGCGGGCTGTACGGCTTCACCACGTAGTCGTCGGCGCCCAGGTCGAGCCCCAGCAGCAGGTCGGCCTCGGTCGACCGCGCGGTCAGCATCAGGATCGGCACCCGTGACTCGGCGCGCAGCACGCGGCACACGTCCAGGCCGTCGACCTCGGGCATCATCACGTCGAGCACCACGAGGTCCGGTGTGCGCGACCGCGCGAGGTCGAGCGCCGCCCTGCCGTCGCGCGCCACCAGCACGCTGTGGCCCTCGTGCTCCAGGTACGCCCTGATCAGGTGCGACTGCTTCGGGTCGTCCTCGGCCACCAGGATGCGCGCGCTCACCCGGTCCATCCTGCGGGATCGCTGTGAAGGATCGATGAAGGCGCCGTCCGGGCGTCGTGAATTCGCCCGTTCGAACGGCCGCCTGACCGGCTCTTCGTCGTTTCTTCATCGTGGTCCGCCTTGCATCGGCGGCCATGAAGCGCTGGACCGCACTCGTGCTGCTGCTGACCGCCTGCCAGTCGCCTGGGCACCAGGCCCTGCCCGACCCGGTGGTGGCCGCACCTCCGCCCCCACCGTCCAAAGTGGTCGAGAAGAAGTGGCAGCCGAACCCCGAGCACGTCGCCGTCGACTTCGCCGGCGAGTACTCGTGGGCGTTGCGCGGCAACGGTCTCGTGCTCACCGGCGGTCAGCAGATCCGCACGTTCACCGAGTCGATGATCAAGACCTGGCTCGCGCTGGACATCGTCGCGTCGCAGAACTCGGTGGTGTCCCCGGCGGACGAGAGAGCGATGGCGAAGATGATCCGGGAGAGCGACGACAAGGTCGCCCAGGCGTTCTACCAGCGACTCGGCGGCGGCGAGTCGGTCGAACGCATGATCAGCACCTGCGGCCTGACCGAGACGTCCATCACGCCCTACTGGTGGTCCAAGACGCAGGTGAGCGCGAACGACGCGGCCCGGCTCGGGCAGTGCCTGGAGCTCGGCCCCGGGATCAGTCCGGAGTGGAGGGACAAGCTGCTCGCGATGATGCGCGACATCGCCCCGGAGGGCCGGTTCGGCATCCCGCAGGCACCCGCGCTCCAGAGCAAGCCGCTCGCGATCAAGAACGGCTGGACCAAGCACGACGCCACCTGGACCGTCACGTGCCTCGCGCTGTGGGACGGCTGGTCGCTCGCGGTGCTCACGCGCGTCCGCAGCGCCGACCACCTGGCGGGCGCCCAGGTCTGCGCGGCCGTCGCCCAGCAGCTGTTCTCAGACGCTCCGCAGAACTGACACGACGATGCCGAGGATCACGGCCTTGTCGCCGTCGATCACCGGGTACGCCTCGTTGCGCGGCTCCAGGAACACGTGGCCGTTGCGCCGCTGGTAGACCTTGACCGTCGCCTCCTCCTCGATCATCGCGGCGACGATCTGCCCGTTGTACGCCTCGTGCGTCTGCCGCACCACGACCGTGTCGCCGTCGCAGATCGCGGCGTCGATCATCGAGTCACCGCGCACGCGCAACGCGAACACGTTGCTGCCGCGCCCGACCAGTCCGCGCGGCAGGTTCAGCACCTCGTCCACGTGCTCGATGGCGGAGATCGGCGCACCGGCCGCGATGTCACCGACGACCGGCACCGAGATCGAGTCCCCCGACGGCATCCCGGGCACGACCGGCGTGCCGCTGAGGAACACCCGCACGTCCATCGGCCGCGTCACCGATCCGCCGCGCTTGAGGAAACCCTTGTCCTCCAACGCCATCAGGTGCTTCGACACGCTGGACGACGACTTCAGCCCGACGGCCTCGCCGATCTCGCGGGTGCTGGGGGAGTAGCCGTGCTCGACGACCCAGTCGCGGATGGCGACCAGGATCATCTGCTGGCGTTCCGGCAGCACCGTGGTGTCGAGTTCGAGATCGTCGTAGGCGGTCATCCGGCGATCGTAGTAATCGGCTTGCCAGACACGATCGGGTGGTCGTTCGATCAAGCCCATGACCTCTCTCTGGGTAGGAGAACTCGTCCGGCTGCGCGGCGTCGAACCGGACGACTGGGAGACGCTCCACGCCATGGACGCCGACACGGACGACGCGCGCAGGGCGGGGCGGGTCCTGCCGCCGCGATCCGCTGCGGGACAACGGGAATGGGCGCAGAAGCTGGCGCTGAAGGAGTCCGAGAACGACAAGATGATGCTCACCCTCGAGTCGCTCGCCGACCGCGTGCCGGTCGGGCTGATGTCGACCGGCATGGCCGACTACCACGCCGGCCGGTTCATGTACGGGATCACGATCGGGAAGCAGCACCAGGGCCGCGGCTACGGCACGGAGGCGGTGCGGCTGCTGCTCGGCTACATGTTCGGCGAACGGCGGTTCCACAAGTGCGAGTCGGGCGTCTGGGCGTTCAACGACGCGTCGATCGCGTTGCACCGCAAGCTCGGCTTCACCGAGGAGGGCAGGCTGCGCGACCACGAGTTCTTCGCCGGGCGCCACCACGACATGGTGATGTTCGGGATGACCGCGGCGGAGTTCGCGGCCCGCCACCCGTTCCCCAGCGAACTCTGACCGGCTGACCCACGATGTGGCGGTGAGCACACGTCGGGAACGCTCCTGGGGCCTGCGTCCAGGTAGGTCTGTGCGAACCGAGGTGGCGCCCGTGGCGCTGACACCAGAAGTGGCGCCGGCCGTGCTCGACGAGGCCGCGCTGCTGGAGTTGTACGAGTCGACGGCCGAGCGGCTGCACCGCTACGTGGCCAGGCGGGTCGGTCCCGACACCGCGCAGGACGTGGTCTCCGAGGCGTTCCTCGTGCTCTGGGACCAGCGCGCCGGGCAGGCCTACGACGCCGACGCGGTGCGGGCCTGGCTCTTCGGCGTGGCGACGAACCTGCTGCGCGGTCACGTCCGCGCCGAGGAGCGCAAGCTGCGGGCGTGGAGCAAGGAGCACGCGGCCCGCACCGACGAGGCCGACATCGGTGACCGGGTGAGTGCCGCCGCGGACGCCGACGTCCTCGCCGGACCGCTCACCGCGTGGCTCGCCGAGCTGCGGATCGAGGAACGCGAGGTGCTGCTGCTGCACGCGTGGGCGGATTTCACGCCCGCCGAGATCGCCGTGGCACTCGACGTTCCCGTGGCCACCGTGCGGACCCGTCTGCACCGCGGCCGCGCCCGGCTGCGCACCCGTCTCGCCGCGACCGCCCACGACTTCACCGAGGACAGCCATGTCTGACCAGCCAGAGACCCTTGACCGCGTGCTCGACGCCACCCTCGCGAAGGCCGGTGACGAGCCCGTCCAGTTCGACGTCGCCGCCGGCAAGGCCGCGCTCGCCGCCGCACTCCAGACCCGCACCCCCGTTGCCGCGAAGCCGAAGCGCGTCGGCCGCTGGATCGCGGCCGCGGCCGCCGTCACCGTGCTGACCGGCACGGGCTTGGCCGCCTCCACCGTCGACCTCACCGGCACCGGCTCGGGCGGCGGCCCCACCGCGTCCGCCGCCGAGCAGCTCATCAAGGCCGCCGACCTCGCGGACCGGGTGACCGACCAGCCGATCGCCCCTGGTCAGTACCGGTACGTGCGCAGCCGCTACGAGGGCATCATGGTGACGCTCGGCTCCGGGGAGGCGAGCTACAGCGACTTCGTGCAGGAGCAGTGGATCCCCGCCGACCGGCGCGACGAGTGGATGCTCCGCAACAAGATCAACTCGGTGAAGTGGCTCGAAGGCCACGAGGGGCAGGGCAAGCCGGACGCCGCGACCGCGTTCAAGGACGGCCAGGAGTTCCGCGGCAAGTGCGGCAACTACTCCTACTACGCCGAGGGGCAGCCGGACCGCTGCACGAACGGCACCTTCGCCAACCCGACGCCGGAGTTCGTCGCCGCGCTGCCGAAGGACCCGGCCCTGCTGCTCGCCAAGCTCAAGGAGGAGGGGCACGCGGGTGACTCGGGCGCGTTGATGCAGGCCGGTGAGGCGCTCAACTCGGGGCAGTACTCGGCCGAGGTGCGGGCGACGATCTTCCGTGCGCTCGCCCTTCTGCCCGGTCTCGTGGTGACCGACGGGAAGGCCAACCTCGACGGCAAGCAGGGCGTCGCGCTCGGCATGAAGTACTTCGACGACTTCGAGGAGATCATCGTCGACCCGGCCAACGGTGACTACATCGGCCGCCGCGAGACCGTCGCCGAGGACCAGCCCGCCGACAAGGGCGGCCTGAAGAAGGGCACCGTCCGCAGCTCGTCCGCGGTGACCACGAGGATCGTGGACGCGCAGGGCGGGAAGTAGCTTCCACCCGCGTTCGGGGCGCGGGCGGAACATGCAACCCTGGAGTTGCGCATCCATCGGGGATGTGCAACTCTGGGGTTGCACATGTTGTTGTCCTGAGTGGAGGAACCGTCGTGAGCGTGGACCGGATCGAACGCGAGACCCTGATCGAGGCGCCGCTGGACCGCGTCTGGCAGCTGGTGACCGAGCCGGGGTTCTGGGTGGCGTCCCAGCCGTCCGGCAGCGCGGTCGCGGGGGAGACGACCGTGTGTCACCACGACCAGTACGGCGACTTCCCGGTGCGGGTGGTGACCGTGACGCCGCAGACGTTCGTGTCCTACCGGTGGGCCAGCGCGTTCGGCGGGCAGGAGCTGAGCGAGGACAACACGACGCTGGTCGAGTTCACGCTGACGCCCGAGGGCTCGGCGGTGCGGCTGAAGGTCGTGGAGAGCGGGTTCGCGTCGCTGGCCGGCTCGGAGGAGCTGCGCGCGCAGGCCCACAGCGACAACACCGGGGGCTGGGCCGAGGTGCTCGACGCGTTCGTGAAGCGAGCTGAAAGCTGAGTCGGTCGGCGAGCTAGGTTGATCGGGTGCCCAACTCAGCCGACCGCGGCCGCCGCACCCGTGAACAACTGATCGACGCCGCCGCCGCACTCGTCGGCGAGGTCGGCTGGGGTGCGGTGACCACGCGGCTGGTCGCCGAACGGGCGGGCGTCAACGCCGCGCTCGTGCACTACCACTTCGCGTCGGTGTCCGACCTGCTCTCGACGGCCGCGCTGCGGTTCGCCACCCGGATCCTGGCCGAGTCGGCGGACGCGGTGCGGGCCGTGCCGCCGGCCGAGGGGATCGACCGGATCTTCGCGGACCTCGCCCGCTTCACCGGCACCGATCCCGAGTCGTTGCTGTTGGCCGAGGCGTTCCTCGCGGCGCACCGGCTGCCGGCCTTGCGGGACGGTCTGTCGGCGCTGGTCGCGGACTTCCGGGCGCGGATCGCCGACTGGCTGCGGTCCTCGGGTGTGCCGGACGCGGACGCGGTGGCGTTGTTGCTCGGCGCGGCCATCGACGGGCTCGTGCTGCACCGGGCGCTGGACCCGTCAGTCGACTTCGGCGTGGTCGCGGGACCGTTGCGGCGCCTCGTCGGCGGCTGACCAGCGCGGTTCGCCACCGGCCTCGGCGAACGCGGTCAGCGCCTCGACCAGGCCGTGCCGCAGGTGCTCCGGCATGCGGGCGACGATCGTGCTCACCTCGACCCGGCGCCGCGCCATCACCTCGCGGACGACCCGGCCGCCCTCGGCGCTCACCACGACCACGACCTCGCGTTTCGTGGCGGGGTTCGGCGCGCGGTCGACCATGCCGGACGTGATCAGCCGGTCGATCATGCGCTTGGCCGTGGACGGGTTGACCTGGAGGAGGTCGGCGAGTGCGGTGAGGCTCATCGGGCCGCGGCTGTCGAGCAGGACGACCATCCGGAACTGCGGCAGCGTGAGCGTCTCCTCGACGGCGGCCAGTGAGCGCGCCGAGACGGCCACCAGCAGGCGGGACGCGGTGAGGACCGCGTCGGTCAGGTCGTCGACATCGCTCACCCGCCTAGTTCTACAGGGCTCGTCGCGGGTAACGAAACGATAAACATTGCACTGTGCAACGGTCGGGCCGTCGGGGTCTGTCCGTAACCCCCGGCATGCGCATACTCCTCGTCGCCGTGCTGACGTTGTTGCTGGGCGCGCAGCCCGCGGTCGCGCAGCCGGACCTCGGACCCGACTACGTGCAGACCGCGTTCGGGCCGATGGGCCCGGCCGGCCGCGACCTGCTCCAGAAGGTGGCTCTGGCGGGGTTGTGGGAGGGGCCCGCCGGGCGGATGGGGCTGGAGAAGTCGGCGAACCCGAAGGTGCAGGAGGCCGGGCGGCACCTCATCGAGGGGCACGCCGACCTCGACCGCCGCACCCTGGACCTCTCCCGCACGTTCGGCGTGCAGCTGCCGACGCAGCCGAACGAGTCGCAGCAGGGCTGGCTGAACGAGATGCAGGCCGCGCCCGCGCGCAGTCAGGAGTTCGACCGGGTCTTCGCGAACCGGCTGCGGGCGGCGCACGGCGTGGTCTACAAGTTCCTCGCCACCGTGCGCACCGGCACCCGCAACACGGCGATCCGCGACTACGCCAAGGTCTGTATGGACACCGTGCTGGACCACATGACGGTGCTCGAAGCGACCGGGATGGTCGACTTCGCCGACACCGAGGCGATCCCGCTGGCGCTCGTCGCGCAGCCGTCCTCGATCGCGCCCACGCCGTCGATCCCGCCGTTGCCGCAGCAGTACCAGCAGGCGCAGCCGCAGGAGCGGGGGATCCCGGACGGCGCGATCGGGCTGGGGGTGTTGGCGCTGGTCGTGGCCGGGTTGTGGTTCTGGACCAGTGGTCGGAGCAGCAGAAAGATGCATCCCTAGGGCCTGCGTCGAGGTCCGGGTCCGCGATAGCCGGGCCTGAGGCGGCCCCTTGCGGCGCGACCGGACGACCCACGTACGACTCCGGTATGCGGGCCGCCCGGCCGCACCGCCAGGAACCACCTCAGGCGCGACTCTCATCGAACCCGGACCTCGACACAGGCCCGGTGCTAGATTGGGCATATGCCTAAGTCGAGTGCCCAACAGCGTGCGTTGATCGTCGGAGCGGGGATCGCCGGGCTCGCGTCCGCCTGGTGGCTGGAACGCGCGGGGTGGGACGTCCTCGTGGTGGAGAGGGCGCCGTCGTTCCGCGCGGGCGGCTACATGATCGATTTCTTCGGGCCGGGTCACGAGGTGGCGCGGCGGATGGGTCTGTTACCTGCCCTGGAACGGCGGCGGGCGCCGATCTCGTCGGTGACCAGCGTGGACTCGCGCGGGCGCAAGCGGAGTGAGATCTCCACGGCGGCGTACGAGGCCGTGGCGGACGGGGTGATCAGCCTGCTGCGCGGGGACCTGGCCGAGGTGATCCGCGACGACCTGCGCTCGCCGATCCGGTACGGCGCCACGGTGTCGGCGGTGGACGACGGGCGGGTGACGTTCGCGGACGGGTCGGTCGGGGAGTTCGACCTGGTCGTGGGGGCGGACGGGGCGCACTCGAAGGTCCGTGAGCTGGTGTTCGGGCCGGACGCGGAGTTCGTGCGCTACCTCGGGCACCACACGGCGGCGTTCTCGTTCCGGGACGTGGAGCTGAGCGCGCGGATCGGGTACCGCTACCAGATGCTGACCGTGCCGCACCGGATGATCGGGTGCTACGCCGTGCGGGACGGGTCGATGGCCGCGCTGATGCTCTACCGGTCGGAGTCGCCGGAGCTGCCTGCCAACCCCGCGGCGGCGTTGCGGGCGCGGTTCGGCGACCTCGGCTGGGTCGCGCCGGAGCTGCTTTCGGTGGTGCCGGACGACGTCTACTACGACGAGGTGTCCCAAGTGGACGTGCCGGTGTGGCATCGCGGCAAGGTCGTGCTCGTCGGGGACGCGGGTGGCGCGGTGTCGTTGTTCGCGGGGCACGGCGCGTCGCTCGCTATGACCGGCGCGCACGTGCTGGCGGAGGAGCTCGCGGCCGGGTTCGACGGGGCGTTCGACCGGTATCAGGCGCGGGTGAAGCCCGTGGTCGAGCACACCCAGGAGTTCGGGCGGCGGTTCATCGGCTGGATGGCGCCCGCGTCGCGGTGGCGGATCTCGGTGCGGGACATGGCGTTCCGGCTCTCCGGGCTGCCCGTCGTGCGGAACCTGATCCGCGGTTCGGTGACGCCGGACGTCGACGGCGTGCTCACACCTTCAGCACCCGCAGGCACAGCCTCCTGAGCACCTCGCGCAGCTCGTCGTCGGTCAGGTGGGGGAACGCGGCGATCACCGGGCCGACGTCGCTCACCGCGAACCACGCGGCCCGCTGGTCGTCGGTCGGCTCCGGGCCGTAGATCAGCTCGATGGCCAGGCTGGAGAGGCGTGCCAGCTCGGCGTTGATCCGCTCGTTGCGGCGCACGCTCGGATCGGTCTGGCCGAGCGGTGACAACGCCCTGTTGCCGATCACCTGGTCCACGAAACCGTCGACGAGGTGTTCGGTGCGCGCCCGCTTGCCCTTGATCTTCGCGGCGTCCGCGATCAGCACGTCGAAGAACGCGATGTTGTTGTCCAGCAACGCTTCCAGGATCGCGGACTTGGTGCGGAAGTAGTAGTAGACGTTCGCCTTCGTCACGTCCATCTCGTCCGCGATCGTCTGCAGCGACGTCGCGTCGTACCCGTGGGCGGCGAACAGCTTCCGCGCTGTGACGAGGATCGTCGCACGGGTGCGTTCGGCTTGCGCGGCACGGGTCATGCGGCGATGGTACAGTCAGTTTCGTTAGCCGAATGGCTAATGAAACTCTTGGAGGAGTCATGACCGTCCTGGTGACCGGTGGCACGGGGTTCGTGGCCGGCTGGACCATCGCCGCGTTGCTGGAGCAGGGCTACGAGGTGCGCACGACCACGCGCGGGCGGCGTCCGGCCGTGCCCGGGAAGTACGAGGTGGTCAAGGCCGACCTGATGTCCGACGAGGGCTGGGCCGAGGCCATGAAGGGCGTCCGGTACGTCCTGCACGTCGCCTCGCCCATGACCGGCGGCGACGACCTGGTCGGGCCGGCGCGCGACGGGACGTTGCGGGTGCTGCGGTTCGCGGTGGAAGCCGGTGTGGAGCGGGTGGTGATGACGTCGTCGTGTGCCGCCGCGACGCCACCCCAGAACGCCACCGGGTCGTTCGACGAGGCGACGTGGACCGACCCGTCCAGGGTGAGGATCGACGAGTACCGCCGGTCGAAGCTGCTGGCCGAGCAGGCCGCGTGGGAGTTCATGCGCGGCAAGGAGACCTCGCTGGTGACGGTGCTGCCCGGCGCGGTCTTCGGGCCGATCCAGACGCGCGACAACATGGGGTCCGTGCGCGTGATCGAACGCGTCATGGGCGGCATGCCGGGCGTGCCGCGGATCGGCCTCAACATCGTCGACGTGCGGGACGTCGCCGACCTGCACCTCCGTGCGATGACGGCGCCGGACGCGGCGGGGGAGAGGTTCATCGCCGTCAGCGAGTTCATGTGGATGGCCGACGTGGCACGCGCGTTGGACGTGCCCTCACGCGAGATGCCGAACTTCGTCGTGCGCGCGGCCTCGGTGGTGGCCAAGGACATGCGGCCGTTGGTGCCCATGCTCGGTCGCAACTACACGTACTCGCACGACAAGGCGTCGTCGATGCTCGGCTGGGCCCCGCGCCCGGCCCGCGACACTGTGCTGGAGTGCGCGGCGAGCCTGCGCTAACGGGCGTCGTAGACCTCGCGGTTGGTGAGCACCTCCGCGATGTGGTCCTCGGCCCAGCGGCACAACGCGAGCAACGGCTCGTGCAGCGTGAAGCCGAGTTCCGTGAGCTCGTACTCGACGCGTGGCGGCACCTCGGCGTACACGTGCCGGGTGATCAGCCCGTCCCGTTCGAGGTCCCGCAACGTCTCGGTCAGCACCTTGCCGCTGATGCCGTCGAGCTGCGTCTTGAGGTCGCCGAACCGCGTGCGGCCGTTGCCCAGCACCGAGACCGCCATCGCCGTCCACTTGTTCGCGATGCGGGCGAGGCTCGTGCGGGACGGGCAGGTCGCGGCGAGCACGCTCCAGTCCGGCATGGTCTGTGACATGGCGCACACCCGTCCATTAGTTACGTTGAGGTAATTGGTTACTTTTGGTGAGCATAGGCCAACCCCAACGAAATGGAGAAGGCCCATGACCACCCCGCTCGCCGTCGTCACCACCTACTTCGAGGCCCTGGAGTCCGGTGACCTCGCCACCGTCGCCGCCCAGTTCGCCGACGACGTCGTGTGGCACCAGCCGGGCGACAACCGGTTCTCCGGCGTCCACCGCGGCAGCGAGGCCGTCGGCGCCATGATCGGCGGGATGATGGAGGTGTCCGAGGGCACGTTCTCGTTGAAGCGCAACGCCCCGCTGATGGTCAACGGCGACACCGTGGCCGCGCCGGTGCACTGGACGGCCAAGCGGTCCGGCGCCGAGATGGACGGCGTCGGCGTCGACCTGATGCGCGTCGCCGACGGCAAGGTCGTCGAGGTGTGGCTGTTCACCGCCGACCCGGCCGAGGAGGACGCGTTCTGGGGTCAGGGATGAATTCGGCGCGTCCCGCCACCCGAACGGGCTAGATCACGACACACTGTGCGTCGTGGAACGGGATCGCAGGTGGGCGGACAAGGGTGAGGCGATCGGGCACGGCGTGAGCTGGCTCGCGCGGTGGAGTCTGCGGACGGCACTGGCCGCCCTCGGCTTCTGGATGGTCTTCTGGCTGATCGGGCAGCTGTGGGTGGTCGTCATGCCCGTGCTGCTCGGCCTGCTGATCACCACGGTGCTGTGGCCGCCGGCGCGCTGGATGATGTCGAAGGGCCTCAACTCGGCGCTGTCGGCCACGATCGTGCTGATCGTCGGCCTCGGCGTGCTCGGCGGCGTGATCGCGGCGATCTCGTCGTCGATCGCCTCCGGTGTGCCGGAGATCGCGCAGAGCGCGCAGAAGGCCGTGCAGCAGTTGCAGGACTGGGCGTCCGGGCCGCCGTTCAACCTGAAGGACACCGACCTCGACCGCCTGATCTCGCAGGGCGTCGACCAGATCAAGTCGAGCATCGGCTCGATCGCGGGCGGCCTGCTGACCGGCGCGGGCGCGGTGACGTCCGGCGTGGTCACCGGCCTGGTGGCGCTGCTGCTGGCGTTCTTCTTCGTCAAGGACGGCGTGCGCTTCACGCCCTGGGTGCGTTCGGTGATCGGCGAGCGCGCGGGCGGCCACGTCACCACCGTGCTGGAGCGGGTCTGGGTGACGCTCGGCAGCTTCATCCGCAGCCAGGCCATCGTCTCGCTGATCGACGCCGTCTTCATCGGCCTCGGCCTGGTGATCCTGGGCGTGCCGCTCGCGATCCCGCTGGCCGCGCTGACGTTCCTCGGCGGCTTCATCCCGATCATCGGCGCGTTCATCGCCGGCGCCCTGGCCGTGCTGGTGGCGCTGGTCAGCAACGGCCTGACCACGGCCATCATCATGCTGGTGATCGTCATCGTGGTGCAGCAGGTCGAGGGCAACGTCCTGCAGCCCATCCTGCAGTCCCGCAGCCTGCGCCTGCACGCGGCGGTGGTGTTGCTCGTCGTCACCGCGGGTACCTCGTTGTACGGCATCGCGGGCGCGTTCTTCTCCGTCCCGGTCGCCGCGGCCGTGGCCGTCGTCATGCGCTACCTGGGCGAAGTCATCGAGGCCAGGTCCGTAATAGTTACGTCACAACCTGACGGGGATGAACCGGGGGAGACCGAACGTTCTCCTGAGTGAAGACCTGACGAAGAGGAGTTGTCACTGTGACGGAGAAGGCAGTTCTCGCGGGCGGCTGTTTCTGGGGCATGCAGGACCTGTTCCGCCGCCACCCCGGCGTCGTCTCCACCCGCGTCGGCTACACCGGCGACACCAGCACGCCGAACGCGACGTACCGCAACCACGGCACCCACGCCGAGGCCATCGAGATCACGTTCGACCCGGAGAAGCTCTCCTACCGGCAGATCCTGGAGTTCTTCTTCCAGATCCACGACCCGTCGACCCGCAACCGCCAGGGCAACGACATCGGTGCCAGCTACCGGTCGGCGATCTTCTTCACCGACGACGCCCAGAAGAAGGTGGCGGAGGAGACGATCGCCGCGGTCGACGCCTCGGGCAAGTGGCCGGGCAAGGTCGTGACCGAGGTCGTGCAGGAGTCCGACTTCTGGCTGGCCGAGCCGGAGCACCAGGACTACCTGGAGCGCTACCCCAACGGGTACACGTGCCACTACGTGAGGCCGGAATGGCAGCTCGGCGAGAAGTAGAGGTCGTCGGTCTGCACGTTTCCGCGGTGCACGCGTTCGAGGGTCGTCCGGTGGACGGCCCTCGAGCCGATTCCGGGCCCGTTTCACGGGAGTGCGTCGAGGTGCGGGCCCGGCTCGGGATCGTGGGGGACCGGTACTTCAACCAGGCCGCCCACCGCAACGCCGCGGTCACGTTCATCTCGGCCGAGTCGCTGGAGCCCTGGGACGTGGATCCGTTGGTGGCGCGGCGGAACGTCGTGGTGCGCGGGTTCGACGTGGACTCGTTGCCCCGAGGGACCGTGTTCAGCCTCGACTCCGGGGACGGGCCGGTCCGCTTCGAGGTCGGACGGCCGGCCAACCCCTGCGCCTGGATGGACCAGGTGATCGCGCCGGGGGCGTTCCGGGGGTTGCGGGGCAAGGGCGGGATCCGGTGCGTGCCGCTGGACTCCGGGGTGGTGCGTACCGGGAAATCCTCTGTGGTCATAGTGAGCGCATGAAGTGGTTGCGCCGCAAGCCAACGATCATCGTGGCGGTTAGTCTCACCTTAGTGCTGGTGGCCGCCGGCTCCCTGTGGAACATCGGCAGCTCCCGCACCTACCAGTTCTTCGGCGACCTCGTCGACCGCGTCGAGACCAACGACAGGATCGTGGCCCTCACCTTCGACGACGGGCCCGATCCCGCCGGTGCCCCGCAGGTCCTGGACCTGCTGAGGGCCGAGGGCGTCCCGGCGACGTTCTTCCTGATGGGCCGCGATCTCAGCCGGCACCCCGACCTCGGCGCGCGGATCGCGCAGGCCGGGCACGAGATCGGCAACCACACCTACAACCACCAGCGGATGATCGGCGTCAGCTCCGAGACCGTCGCGAAGGAGGTCGAGGACACGGACGCCGAGATCCGGAAGACCGGGTACCAGGGGGACATCCACTTCCGGCCGCCCAACGGCAAGAAGCTCTTCGCGTTGCCCCGGTACCTCGAACAGCACAACCGGACCACGGTCATGTGGGACGTGGAGCCGGACTCCGAGGGAACGCCCAGCGCGCAGGAGATCGCCCAGCAGACGCTGAAGGAAGTGACGCCCGGCTCGATCATCCTGCTGCACCCCATGTACGCGGCGCGGGACCAGACGCGTCAGGCCTTGAAGCCCATCATCACGGGCCTCAAGGAGCGCGGGTACCGGTTCCTCACGGTGTCCGCGCTCCTGTCCTCCCGTTAGATCAGGTCCGCCAGCTCGACCCGGCGCAGGAACTCGCCGCGGACGCGGTCGGCCACCGCGTTGACGACCTCGGCGCCGTCCTGGGACGGGTCGACGTGCACCCGGAACGGGGGCTTCTCGGCGCCCACCACGTCCACGATCGCGTCGGCCACGGCGGTCACGTCCGCCCACGAGGGTTCCAGTTCGGCGAGACGGGCTCCGACCTGGTCCATCAGGCCGGGGTAGAACTCCTCGTACTCGGCGGCACGCGAGGTGTCGGCCGGCGAGCCGCTGTGCGCGAAGTGGTTGGTGCCGTGGGTGAAGGCGCCCGGGACGACGATGGTGGTCTCGATGCCGAAGCGGAGCAGTTCGGCGCGGTACGAGACGGCGAGGGCGTCCATCGCGGCCTTGGCGGCGAAGTACGGCGCGAGGTACGGGGGCGTGCCGCCGCGCGTCGAGCTGGAGCCCACCCACACGACGTGGCCGGAGTGCTGCCCGCGCAGGTGAGGGAGTGCCGCGCGGTTCACCCGCTGGGTGCCCAGGACGTTGACGTCGTAGAGGGCGGCGTACTGGTCCGGGGTGAAGGCCTCGGCCGGGCCGGTGACCATGTGGCCCGCGTTGTGCACGACCACGTCGAGCCTGCCCTGCTCCAGGATGATCGAGCCGATCGCGGCGTCGGCGGACTCCTGGGACTGCACGTCGAGCTCGACCGCGTGCACGTCGGCCTTGTTGTCGGTGCCGAACGCCTGGAGATCGGCGACGGCCTGAGCGTTGCGGCCCGCGGTGTCGCGCATGCCCGCGTAGACGGTGTGGCCCGCGAGGGCCAGCTTGCGGACCGCCAGCGCGCCGAAACCGCTGGACGCTCCCGTGACGACGATGACCTCGCCCATCAGATGATGCCTCCGTTCGCACGAATGGTCTGGCCGTTGACCCACCGGGCGGGGCCGGCCAGGAAGGAGATGACCTCGGCGATGTCCGAGCCCTGGCCCAGGCGCTCCAGGGGCGGCTGCTTCGCGAGGGTGTCGATCGTGGCCTGGTCCTTGCCGTTCAGGAACAGGTCGGTGGCCGTGGGGCCGGGGGCGACGGTGTTCACGGTGATGTCGCGGCCGCGCAGTTCGCGGGCGAGGATCAGGGTGAGCGCCTCGACGCCGCCCTTCGACATCGCGTAGGCGCCGTACTGCGGGAAGCGCAGGCCCACGACCGACGACGAGATGTTGATGACCGCGCCACCGTTGCGGAGCCTGCGGGCGGCCTGCTGGCCGATGATGAACGTGCCGCGGGCGTTGGTGCGCATGATCTTGTCGAACGTGTCGAGGTCCATGTCCGCGACGGTGCCGAGCGGCATGATGCCCGCCGAGTTCACCACGACGTCCACGCCGCCGAACGTGTCCTCGGCCAGCTGGAACGCGGCGGCCACGGCGTCCTCGTCGCCGACGTCACCCTGCTGGGCGACGGCCTGACCGCCCTGGGCCCTGATGCCGTCGACGACCTCGTCGGCGGCGGTCTTGTTGCCGGCGTACACGATGACGACGGCCTGTCCGTCGGCGGCGAGGCGTTCGGCGGCTGCCCGCCCGATGCCCCTGGATCCGCCGGTGACGATCGCAACGCGAGTCATGTCAGTGCTCCTAGCTGGTGTTTCCGCTGTTACGAGATAGAACGTATCACTGATATCGAATCAGCGCTACCTCTGATGTGTTATCGTCGTTACATGGACACGAGAGAGCGCCTTGTGAAGGCCGCGGCCGACCTGCTGATCGAGGGTGGCAAGGAAGCGGTCTCCACGCGCGCGGTGGCGTCCGCGGCGGGGGTGCAGGCGCCCACGTTGTACCGGCTGTTCGGCGACAAGGACGGGCTGCTCGACGCGGTCGCGGGGTACGGGTTCGCCGACTACCTGGCGTCGAAGCACGCGATGGGGGCCACCGGCGACCCGGTCGGCGACCTGAGGCGCGGCATGGAGCTGCACATCGGCTTCGGTCTCGCGATGCCGGCGTTCTACCTGCTGATGTACGGCGAGCCGCGCAAGCGCGAGGCGCGGCTGGAGGCGGACGCGATGCTCCGCGAGATCATCAGCCGCATCGCGTCGGCGGGCCGGTTGGCGGTCCCCGTCGAGCAGGCGGCGCAGTTCGTGCACGCGGCGGGCATGGGCGTCGTGCTGGCGCTGATCGCGACGCCCGAGGCGGAACGGGACCTGAGCCTGATCGCGTTCACGCGGGAGAAGGTGATCGCGGCGATCACGACGGACGCCGCGCCGGAGGAGTCGACGGACATCCCGAGCCGCGCGATCGCACTGCGCACCGCATTGGCAGAGGACCCGCCCCTGATGCTGTCTCCAGCGGAACGGGTCCTCCTGGCCGAGTGGCTCGACCGCGTCGCGAAGTAGGTCAGGCGTTCGGGTCGAACGGGATGCCCGCCGGCTTCGAGATGCTCAGGTTGTAATTGAACGCGCTGTCCTTGATCGCCAGGGACGCGCTGCCGAAGTTCGCGTTCACGAGCTTGTCGCGCACCCCGGCCGGGAAGCGGTCCCAGCTGACCAGGTCGGGGTACTGGTAGACCCCGTAGTGGTTCTCCGCCTGCTCGCCCGAGTTCGCGAGCCGGAAGCAGTGCGTGCTGGCACCGTCCTTGTGGTAAATGATCTTCGGGTGGGTGCCTTCCCACTGCACGTTCGCGCGCGGGTGCACCTTGTACTTGCCGTGCTCCGAAGTCGCGACGAACTGCGCCACGTCGTTCTGCACCCACACGACCACGTGCTCGATGTCGTGGCGGTGGCCGCAGCAGTCCAGGAACGGAACGGCCTGGTCCTTCTCGAAGTACAGGTCGTACAGGTAGGCGCACCAGCCGTTGTTGCACTTGGAACGGCTGTAGGAGTTGGTGTTGTCCAGGTCTGCCTTGTCGTGGCAGTCACCCCACAGCTGGCCCGAGTTCTTCAGGCCGGGCGCGATGTCACCGTTGGGCGAGATCGCCGGCGTGGGGTAGCAGCCGTCGCCGTCGTAGTCGAAGGCCGGCTGCCACTTGCCGTCGGCCTCCTCGTAGTTGGCGGGGATGGCCTGGGGTGGGGCGGCGAACGCGACGCCGGGGACCAGTGCCGTGATCAGCAGGGCGCCGGCGAGCGCGGACAGGAGTTTCTTCCTCAACAGAGGCCTCCGGGGTGCAGGGGTAACTAAAGAGGCTTGCGAGGCAGACGGTGGTATATGAACCACCTTCACGTCTAGGTGCTTGGCCAAATCTTTGCCGTACCGGGAAATTCACAGCCCTGGAACGGAATCGATCACGTCCCAGGGCTGCTCAGGGCGTTACCGCAGGTCGGCGCGCACCCGGTTGGCCGCGGCGACCAGGTTCCGCAACGCGGGCTCCACCTCGGCGTAACCGCGCGTCTTCAGGCCGCAGTCGGGGTTGATCCACAAACGTTCACCTGGCACCGCCCGCACCGCCTCGGTGATCAGCGCGACGACGTCGTCCTCCGTCGGCACCAGCGGCGAGTGGATGTCGTAGACGCCGGGACCGATGCCGCGCGGGAAGTCGAGGCCCTCCAGGATCTCCATCTTGGACCGGGCGGCCTCGATCGTGGTGACGTCGGCGTCGAGGTCCGAGATCGCGCCGATCACCTCGCCGAACTCCGAGTAGCACAGGTGCGTGTGGACCTGCGTGCCCGTCGTGGCGCCCGAGGTGGCGAGCCGGAACGCGCCCACCGACCACTCCAGGTACGCCGCCTGGTTCTTCTCCCGCAACGGAAGCAGCTCGCGCAACGCCGGTTCGTCGACCTGGATGATCCGGATGCCGGCGGCCTCCAGGTCGCTGATCTCGTCCCGCAGCGCCAGCGCGACCTGGGCCGCGGTGTCGGCGAGCGGCTGGTCGTCGCGCACGAACGACCACGCGAGGATCGTGACCGGACCGGTCAGCATGCCCTTGACCGGCTTGGACGTCAGCGACTGCGCGTAGGTGCTCCACGCGACGGTCATCGGCTTCGAGCGGGAGACGTCGCCGTGGATGATCGGCGGCCGCACGCACCGCGAGCCGTAGGACTGGACCCAGGCGAACTCCGTGCCGGCAAAGCCTTCCAGGTGTTCGGCGAAGTACTGGACCATGTCGTTGCGCTCGGGTTCGCCGTGCACCAGCACGTCCAGGCCGATGTCCTCCTGGAGGTCGATCACGCGCCCGATCTCGTCGCGCATCCGCTGCCCGTACTCGTCCTCGGTGATGTCGCCCTTGCGGACCGCGGCGCGCGCCTTGCGGATGTCGCCGGTCTGCGGGAACGAGCCGATCGTCGTGGTGGCGAGTGGCGGCAGGCCGAGCCGTTCCTGTTGGGCGGCAGCGCGTTCCGCGTACGGCGCGCGGGTGCGGTGCTCGGGCCTGAGCGCCTCGATGCGGGCCCTGACGTGGTCGTCGCGGCGCGGCTGCGGGAGGTCGCGCTTCGCCTCGTCGGCCCAGGCGCCGTCGGCCCCGGTGCGCAGGGCCTGACCGAGCAGCACGATCTCGCGGACCTTCTGCCGGGCGAACGCCAGCCGCGCCTGGACGTCCGGGTCGAGGGTCTCGGCTTCGAGGTCGTACGGCACGTGCAGGAGCGTGGAGGACGACGAGACGACGACCTCGCGGGCGGACCCCAGCAGGGACGCGGCCTTCGCCAGTGCGGCGTGCAGGTCGGTGCGCCAGACGTTGCGGCCGTCGACCAGCCCGGCGACGAGGATCTTGTCGCGCATCGCGGGGACCGTGACCGACGCGTCCGGCGCGCTGACGAGGTCGACGCCGATCGCCTCGACCTGCGACTCGGCGAGGATCCCGAACGCCTCGCCGAGGTCGCCGTAGTAGCCGGTGACCAGCAACTTCGGCCGTCCGGGCAGGCCGCCCAGCGTCCGGTACGCGCGGCGCAGGGCGTCGAGCTCGGCGGGGGAGCGGTCGGCGGCGAACGCGGGTTCGTCGAGCTGCACCCACTCGACGCCCTCGACGCGCAGCCTGCCGAGCAGTTCGACGTAGGCCTCCACCAGGCCGTCGAGCAGGTCCAGGGGCTGGAAGTCCGGGACCGTGCTCTTGGCCAGCAGCAGGTAAGTGACCGGGCCGAGCAGCACCGGCCTGGTCGTGACGCCGAGTGCGAGGGCCTCGCGGTACTCGGCGATCGGCTTGTCGGTCGCCAGCCGGAACTCGGTGTCCGGGCCCAGTTCCGGCACGAGGTAGTGGTAGTTGGTGTCGAACCACTTGGTCAGTTCGAGCGCCTGCGCGCCGTCCCGGCCGCGGGCCGCCGCGAAGTAGGTGTCCAGTTCGGACAGTCCGAGGTCGCGGAACCGGTGCGGGACGGCGCCGAACAGCTGGGTGGTATCGAGCACCTGGTCGTAGAACGAGAACGTGTTCGACGGGATCGAGTCCAGTTCGGACAGTTCGGCCCAGGTCTGCGCGCGCAGTTCCCGGGCGGTCTGCTGGAGCGCGGCTTCGTCGATCTTGCCGGCCCAGTACTGCTCGACGGCGCGCTTGAGTTCGCGCTTCGGGCCGATCCGGGGGTAGCCGAACACGGTGCTGCCGATGGTCACAGGCTCTCTCCTCGCGAGCGTGCGGAAGCACCGGAGTCACTCGCAGCGAGGCAGCACGAAGCCTGCCCGTCAGCCCGCCCGAGAGGCTCCGGAGCAGCGCGCACCGGGTGGTGCGCGCACCTGCGGCAGGTCTTCGGACTCGTGGGCGTGACGCACGCTCCTACCGGCCGTCGCTTCCCAGGTCGTGAGACCCAGTGCTGTGTTGACGGCTTTCGTTCCCACTCACCGCTGCGGGGCAGTCCCGGACTCGCACCGGGTTCCCTTTTGCTCCACCCGGGACGAGCCCGGGTGAACCGCTGGCGTGATCGAGACTAGCGGTCCGCGCCGAGCATGCCCAGCGCCATGGTGCCGTACTGAATGGTGAGATCCCTCAACTCCAGCGGGCCGTCCGGTGAGTACCACCGGGACACCCCGCTGCACATCTCCAGCAACGCGAGCCGCGCGACGCTCGGTTCGCCGACGGTGAGCTTCTTGGCCTTCACGCCGTCGACGATCGCGTCCTGCCAGACCTGCTCGTAGCGGTCGCGCAACGCCACGATCTCCGCCCGCCGCTCGCCCGTCAGCGCCCGCATCTCGCCGTCCACGACCGCGGTCTCGCGCGGCTTCTCGGCGTGCGCGCGGACGTGCATCTCGACCAGCGCGACGATCCGGGTGGTCTCGTCGGGCTCGGCGGCGATCGCCTCGGCCTTCGTGATCAGGTCGGTGAGGCTGGTCCGCATGATGCTGACCAGCAGGTCTTCCTTGGTGCCCATGTAGTGGTAGAGCGTCGCGGACGAGAGTCCGGCGGCCTGCGCGAGGTCGCGGATGCCGGTGCCGTGGAAGCCGCGTTCGGCGAACAACCGCACGGCGGCCTCGCGGACCCGTTCCTCCGTCGTCATCGGTTGCCTCCTCTTGACCGGCTGTTCGCGGCCACTCTAGCGTGAGGCCCAATCGATCGATCGATCGAAGGGGAGCGATGACCGTCGACTACGCGTGCCACGAGGGTGTGGCCGTGCTGCGCCTGAACCGTCCGGAACGGCTGAACGCCGTGGTCCCGGCCCTGGTGGACGACCTGCTGGCGGCGTTTCGCCGCGCTGCCGCCGAGGCTCGTGTTGTCGTGCTGGCCGGGCGCGGGCGGTCGTTCTGCGCCGGCCACGATCTCAAGGAGCCGGTGCCGGCCGAATCGGTGCTGGAGACGCGGGCACGGCTGGAGCGGATCCAGGACGTGACGCGGGCCGTGCGGGACTTCCCCGGCGTCGTGATCGCGGCGGTGCACGGCTACGCGCTCGGCGCCGGCTGCGAGTTCGCGCTGGGGTGCGATCTGGTGGTGGCGCACGAGGACGCGCGGTTCGGGTTCCCCGAGGTCAGCGTGGGGTTGAGTGTGACGGGCGGGATCTCGGCGCTGCTGCCGCGGATGGTCGGGTTGCCGCGAGCCAAGGAGCTCTTGCTGCTGGGGGAACGGGTTTCGGCTCAGCGCGCCCACGAGCTGGGGCTGATCAACCGCGTCACGACCGACCACGAGAAGACCGCGCTGGAGCTCGCCGGGGAGATCGCTTCCCGGCCGCCGGTCGCGGTGTCGCTCGCCAAGCGCGTGCTGGACCTCGGCGCGGACGCGTCGCTGGAGGCCGCGCTGGCGACGGAGGTCGATCACGCGATCCTGACCAGCCTGTCCGGGGAGAACGAGGCTCCGCGCGAGGAGTTCGGCCGTGGCTGACCTCCTCTCGGCGTTGCGCACGGCGGTCACGCGCTGGCCGGACAAGGTCGCGTGGACGTTCGATCCGGGCGGCTCGTTCACGTTCGCGGAGATCGACGGCCTGTCCGACGGGTACGCGCAGGCGTTGCGGGACAGGGGGATCCGCGCGGGGGACCGGGTCGCGATCATGCTCCGGAACGTGCCGGAGTTCCCGCTGGTGTGGTTCGCTTTGGTCAAGCTCGGCGCGACGGCCGTGCCGCTCAACGTCAAGTACCGGTCGGCAGACGCCGGTCACGTGCTGCGGACCGCCGAGGTCGCCGCGGTGGTGAGCACCGAGGAGTTCCGGCCGTTGCTCGCTTCGCACGTCGTGCACTACGTGGAGGCACTGGAACCCGTCGAGGGCTTCGTGCAGGGGCCGGTGTCCGCGCCGGTCAGCCTCCAGTTCACGTCGGGCACCAGCGGGAAGCCGAAGGCCTGCGTCCTGTCGCACTCCTACTGGACGACGCTCGGTGGCAGCCTGGTCGAGTACTTCCCCTACCTGTCGTCCGATGACGTGATGCTGACGGCGCAACCGTTCCACTACGTCGATCCACAGTGGAACGTCGTGGCCGCGTTGCTCGCCGGCGCACATCTCGTCGTGCTGGACGGCTTCCACCCGTCGTCGTTCTGGGCGAAGGTGCGCGAGCACGGCGTCACCTACTTCTACTGCCTCGGCGCGATGCCGACTTTGCTGCTGCGCATGCCTCCTGACCCGCTGGACCGCGAGCATTCCGTGCGGGTTGTACAGGCCTCGGCGATCCCGCCCGCCTTGCACGCCGAGTTGGAAGAACGGTGGGGCGTCGGCTGGTTCGAGGCGTTCGGCATGACCGAGACCGGCGCCGATCTGCGGATCACGGCTGTCGACCACGACCGGTTCGTCGGCACGGGATGCCTCGGGCTGCCCGCCCCGCACCGCGAGGCCAAGATCGTCGACGGCGAGCTGTGGCTGCGCGGCCCCGGGATGATGGACGGTTACCTCGGGCTGCCCTCGCCGTTCGCCGACGGCTGGTTCCGCACCGGCGACCTCGCCCGGATGGACGAAGGCCGTGTCTACCACCTGGGGCGCAGCAAGGACATGATCCGGCGCAGCGGCGAGAACGTGGCGGCGCACGAGGTCGAGGAAGTCCTGATGTCGCATCCCTCCGTGCGCCTCGCGGCCGTGGTCGGCGTGCCGGACGACATTCGCGGTGAGGAGGTGAAAGCGTTCGTGGTCGGGGAAGTCACTGATCAGGAGCTCGCCGAGTACTGCGCGGAAAGGTTGGCCTCGTTCAAGGTTCCGCGTTACTGGGAGTTCCGCGAAGATCTACCGCGCACCCCTTCCGAACGCGTCGCCAAGGAGTTGCTGCGGTGAGCTTTCACTTCGAGAGCCCTGTCTACTTCGACGAGCTGGACCTCAACGGCACACTGCACAACTCGCGCTTCGCCCTGCACGTCGAGCGCGCCCAGTCGGCGTTGTTCGAGTCGATGGGCTTCGGCTGGTCCACCTACGCCGACCGCGACCCGGACCTGAACTACGTGGTGAAGGAGCTGCACATCGAGTTCAACGCGGCCTTCACCGCCCCCGGCGTCCTACCGGTCGAGATCACCGCCGACCGCATCGGCACCACCAGCGCCCGCTACGGGTTCCGCTGCGGCCGGTACGCCTCCGGCCACCGCGTGATCGTCAAGGTGGGCCAGGACGGCCGTCCCGCGGCCTGGAGCGACTGGTACCGCATGGCCTTCGAAGGACTCTCATGATCAAGGCGGACCTGCTGCTCACGAACGCCGAGTTCGTCACCCTGGACGGCCCGGCGACCGCCATCGCGGTGCTGGGCGACCGGATCGTGGCCCTGGAGGAGGTCCCGGCCCGCGAGGTGGTCGACCTCGGCGGCGCCGTGGTGACCCCGGGCTTCCACGACGCCCACAACCACATGGCGTGGTTCGGCCTCACACTGTCCGAAGTGGACTGCCGGGTCTCGTCGCTCGACGACCTGTACGCGGCCGTGGCGGATGCACCGGACGGCGAGTGGGTCGTGGGGTACGGCTACGACCAGAACAAGTGCGGCGG
Source organism: Lentzea sp. NPDC058450 (assembly GCF_042721395.1). Classification (NCBI taxonomy): domain Bacteria; kingdom Bacillati; phylum Actinomycetota; class Actinomycetes; order Pseudonocardiales; family Pseudonocardiaceae; genus Lentzea; species Lentzea sp. NPDC058450. Next base: position 82,787 of record NZ_JBHXLO010000003.1, on the reverse strand, counting down.
TCACCCCACCCGCGACGGCCTCGACCGCGTCGCCCGCGGCCGCAAGGTGTGGATCAAGCACACGTCCGGCCACATGTGCGTGGTCAACACCCCGGTCCTGGAAGCACTGGGCCTCGCCGACCACCCGGTCGACGTCTCCGGCGGCCTCGTCGTCACGGACGCGGCGGGCCGCCCCACCGGCCTCCTGCAGGAACAGGCCCAGCAACTGGTCAACCCGCTCGTCCTGCCGTACCCGGTCGACACCCTGGTGGACGCGATCGACCGAGCGGGCCGCGTGTACCTGAGCGAGGGCATCACGAGCTGCGTCGAGGCAGGCATCGGCGGCGGCTGGATCGGCAAGTCCCCGGTGGAACTGGAGGCCTACCACCGCGCCCGCGAACAGAACCGCCTGCACGTCCGCGTCGAACTCATGATCGCCGCCGACGCCCTGCACGACATCACCGAACTGGGCCTGGGCCTCGACCTGGGCATCCGAACCGGCTTCGGCGACGACTGGCTGCGCATAGGCCCGACCAAGATCTTCTCCGACGGCTCCCTGATCGGCCACACCGCCGCGATGTGCCACGACTTCGCCGACACCCCGGGCAACCACGGCTACCTCCAGGACGACGCGGAAGCGTTGCGCGCCAGGATCATCGCCGCCCACCGGGCAGGCTGGCGCGTGGCCACCCACGCCATCGGCGACGCCGCCATCGACCTGGTCCTCGACGCCTACGAAGAGGCCCAGCGCCAGACCCCGCGCCCGGACGTCCGCCACCGCGTCGAACACTTCGGCGTCTCCCGCCCGGACCAGGTGAAGCGAGCCTTCGAGCTGGGCGTGATCCCCGTCCCCCAGGGCCGTTTCGCCAACGAGATAGGCGACGGCATGCTCCGGGCACTGGGCCCGGACCGCACGCCCTGGGCCTACCGCCAACGCTCACTGCTCGACGCCGGCCTGACCGTCCCGGGCAGCTCGGACCGCCCGGTCGTCACCGGTGCCCCGCTCCTGGGCATGCACGACATGGTCAACCAGCGCACGTCCTCCGGCGCCAGCTTCAACCCGGCCGAAGCCGTCACGGGCCTGGAAGCGTTGCGCGCCTTCACCCACGGCTCCGCCTACGCCTGCAAACAGGAACACCTCAAAGGCACCCTGACCCCGGGCAAGCTCGCCGACCTGACCGTGCTGTCCGGCAACCCGACGACAACAGACCGCATCAAGGACATCCAAGTGCTGCGCACGATGGTGGGAGGGCAGTTCCGATGGAGCTCGTAGCCGCGTCGACCCTGACCCCGGCCGAACTGACCGCCGTAGAACAGATCTACTTCGACGGCTTCGAACCCCACCTCCGCGCCCCGTTCGACAACCTCCTGGCCGACACCGCCCTGGTGCTGATGGACGACAAGCCCCAGGGCCTGGCGGTGCTGCGGGTGCTGGGCGACACCGGCTGGGTCTACCTGCGCTACTTCACCGTGGGGGAGAAGGGCAAAGGCCTCGGCGAACACCTCTGGACCCACCTCCGCACCGCCATGACGAGCGCGGGCCACACCCGCATCGTCTACGACGTCGAAGACCCGGCCCAGCACGGCATCGACGAGGCGGAGGAACGAATCCGCCACCGCCGCATCGCGTTCTACCGCCGCCTGGGCGCCGTCCTGCTGCCGGTCAACGGCTACCTGCCGCCCCAGGGCAGCGCCGGTTACCCGATGCTCCTGATGGCCGCCGACTACGTCGCCCAGACCCCGGCGGCGGCCGACGACCTGGAGCGCATCGTGGTCGCCGTCTACGAACATCGCTACGGCGTCGCTCCGACGGACCCGGTCGTGGCCAGGACGCTCCGGCTCAGCGGCGTGTCACTCGCGCGCTGACCCGACCTTCCAGTAGCCGCTGAACATGATCGCCTTGCGGTCCACCCCGCGGTCCTTCACCAGGCGCCGCCGCACCCCGGTCGCGAGGGCCGACTCCCCGCACGCCCACGCGTACTCCACAGTGGACAGCGCCTTGTCCTGGATCGCCTTCAGCACGGCCGATCCGGGCTCGCCGTCGCCGCGGTACACCCACTCCGCGTCGAGCTCGACGCGGTAGGACTCGTCCGGCACCTCGACGAACACGTGCAGCGGCCGCGTCTCCACCTCCAGGATCGCGGCGAGCGCGGGCAACGCCGTCTCGTCCGCCGCGAGCAGCACGGCGCCCTCGGCCGGTGGCCGGTAGGCGGAACCGCCCGCGCGGAAGCCCGCCTGGTCGCCGGCGATGGCGCGGCGGGCCCAGCGGGTGCCGGGGCCGGCGTCGCCGTGCACCACGAAGTCGACGTCGATCTCGGCCACCTCCGGCCGGTGCGCGCGGACCGTGTACCAGCGCAGGTCCGGGCGCGTGTCCTCCGGCATGGCGCGCAGGGAGGTGCGGACGTTGATGCGGTCGTCGGGTGGCATGACGAGGTCGCGGCCGGTCGCCATCAGGAGGCCGAAGTACTCGTCGGGGCCCGTCACCGCGAACGACGAGAACCCCGGCGCGTGGAAGGTGATCCGGCGCATGTGGTCGCTGAGCTCGGTCACGGCCGTGACGGTCATGACGAACTGGTCGAAGACCTCGCGGCGGTTCGCGGGGGCCATCACCATCTCGGCGGCCTTGGTGGCGGCCTTGAGGGTGAACCTCTCGAAGGCGGAGTAGCGCGACATGGGAGCAACGTACACCTTTGGTTAGGCTTACCTAAACCCATCGGGCGAGATCGTCATCCATGCCGCACACTGCGGACATGTTCCCCAGGACCGCGCAACAGCAGTGGTGGTTCGAAGCGCCCGAGAGCAAGAACCGCAGTCAGGCCGCCGGCCTCCGGCTCGCCATCGCCTATCACGACCGGGACGCGGACGCCGTCGCGCGTGCGTTGCCCGAGGACGAGGCCGAGGTCAGGCTCGTCATGGGGGCGCTGGAGAACGGCCTGCTCGCGCTCAATCAGCTCTACCTGCCCGGCGCACCCGACGAGGTGTGGGAACGCGTCACGCCGATCATCGACGCTTCCGCGCCCGCGGGTGTTGCGTCCCGTGCGCGCGCACTGCTCGCGGCGATGATGCACGCCATGTACGACCCCACGCTCAACGAGGTCTACGACCGCAAGGAGCAGGACCCGTACGCGGGCGCGCACCTGTATGCGGCGCTCACGGCCATGCGCGCGTTCGGCGGCGAGGGCGACATCGAGTACATGCGGGCCAAGGCGGACGAGCTCGATCTAGCGTGAAATGCCAGGACCTGCGGCGATAGCGTTGAGGCGTAGGTAACACGAACCCCTAGGTGCATGCCCATACATCTTCGTGCATAATTCTCAACGTGTCCAAGGTGCTCACTTCACTTCCGGCCGGCGAACGCGTCGGCATCGCCTTCTCCGGTGGTCTCGACACCTCCGTCGCGGTCGCGTGGATGCGTGAGAAGGGCGCTGTGCCCTGCACGTACACCGCGGACATCGGCCAGTACGACGAGCCCGAGATCGACACCGTGCCCGGCCGCGCCGGCACGTACGGTGCCGAGATCGCGCGGCTCGTCGACTGCCGGTCCGCGCTGGTCGAGGAGGGTCTCGCGGCGCTGGCCTGCGGTGCGTTCCACATCCGTTCCGGTGGCCGCGCGTACTTCAACACGACTCCGCTCGGGCGGGCCGTCACGGGCACCATGCTCGTGCGCGCCATGCTCGACGACGACGTGCAGATCTGGGGCGACGGCTCCACCTACAAGGGCAACGACATCGAGCGGTTCTACCGCTACGGCCTGCTCGCCAACCCCTCGCTGCGCATCTACAAGCCGTGGCTCGACGCCGCGTTCGTGAGCGAGCTCGGTGGCCGCAAGGAGATGTCCGAGTGGCTGCTGGAGCGTGACCTGCCCTACCGCTCGTCCGTCGAGAAGGCGTACTCGACCGACGCGAACATCTGGGGCGCCACCCACGAGGCCAAGTCGCTCGAGCTGCTCAACGAGGGCATCGAGATCGTCGAGCCGATCATGGGCGTCAAGTTCTGGGACCCGTCGGTCGAGATCGCGACCGAGGACGTCACCATCGGCTTCGACCAGGGCCGCCCGGTCACCATCAACGGCAAGGAGTTCCACGACTCCGTCGACCTGGTGCTGGAGGCGAACGCCATCGGCGGCCGCCACGGTCTCGGCATGTCGGACCAGATCGAGAACCGCATCATCGAGGCCAAGAGCCGCGGCATCTACGAGGCGCCCGGCATGGCGTTGCTCTACATCGCCTACGACCGCCTCGTGAACGCGATCCACAACGAGGACACCGTCGCCTCGTACCACAACGAGGGCCGCAAGCTCGGCCGGCTGCTGTACGAGGGCCGCTGGCTCGACCCGCAGTCGCTGATGCTGCGCGAGTCGCTGCAGCGGTGGGTCGGCGCCGCGGTCACCGGTGAGGTCACGCTGCGGCTGCGCCGGGGCGACGACTACTCGATCCTCGACACGTCCGGCCCGGCGTTCAGCTACCACCCGGACAAGCTGTCGATGGAACGCACCGAGGACTCGGCCTTCGGCCCGGTGGACCGCATCGGCCAGCTGACCATGCGCAACCTCGACATCGCGGACTCCCGCGCCAAGCTGGAGCTCTTCGCGGGCCTCGGCATGGTCGGCACCCGCCAGTCGGCGCTCATCTCCGCCCAACCCGAGCCGACGCAGCTGATCGGCGAGGTCCCGGACGGCGGCGCCGAGGCCATCGCCTCGCGCGGTGAGGTGTCGGCGGCCGACGAGCTGCTCGACGCGGCCGCGATGGAGTTCGGCACGGACTAGTCCCAGCGAGAACGGGGGTGGAGCTGAGCGCTCCACCCCCGTTTTCTCATGTCTGGGGCCACATCGAGTAGATGACGTTGTCCGCGTCCGCGCACACGACCTGCGGCATGATCCCCTCGGGGACCTGGTTGCACGACATCGGACCGATCTTCAGCGCGGGCAGCCCGGTCTTCGGGTCGGACCGCTCGGCGTAGTAGTCGAACAGCACCGCCCCGGCCTGGTCGCAGGTCAACCGGCCCGACGGCGTCTCCATGACGACCGCCAGCATCGGTTTGCCCAGCGCGCCGACGAACGGCCTGTCGCAGTACTGCGACGGCATGCCCTCGTACTGGTCGGGCGGCACACCGTCCAAAGCGGTTTTCTCCGCCGCCTCGGTGGTGGTCGGCGCCTCTTCGGTCGTCTGCTGGGTCGTCGTCGGTGGCGCCACCGAACCGGAGCCCGTGCCGGACCCGGTGACCTCGGTGCTGCACCCGGCGGCGAGGACGGCGAGCAGCGCGATCAAGAACCTCATGCCACCGGGGTCGGTGCGAGGCGGGACATCGTTACCCCGCTAGCCTTCCGGCTTGTGTCGGACAAGGAGAACTGGGCGCGGCCCGCGGTGCTGCTCAACCCGGCCGCGGGGGAACCGACGGACGCGGACAGCCACATCGGCGGGCCGATGCTGTGGCCGATCGACGAGCCGTGGCCGTGGTGCGACGGCACCCGGCACGACGACCTCAACCCGGAGGCGGTGGGGGTGCGGACGCCGTTCGTCGGCGCCGTGCAGCTCTACCAGCGGGACTTCCCGGAGCTGCCGTTCCCCGACGGCACGGACCTGCTCCAGGTCTTCCTGTGCACGTTGCACCACAACCTCGACGACTGCTTCGGCCCGGACGTGCGCCTGGTGTGGCGCGACTCCACGACCGTGATCGAGCTGATCGAGGAGGAGCCGGAACCCTCGGTGCAGGAGGAGCTCTACACGCCGACGGTGAACGTGCTGGAGCCGATCAGGTTCACCGAGTACGCCCACCCGTACGACCGGCCGGAGGAGCTCGAGGAAGCCGACTGGCCGGAGACGTCCGCCGGCTCGAAGATCGGCGGCTGGACCGCCTGGTGGCAGACCGGCCCGGCCACCTTCACCTGCTCCGAGTGCGGTTCGGAACAGCGGCAGCTGCTGTCCCTCGGCACCAGCGAACCGTCCGGTGAGGACGTCGAGTGGTCGTTCGGGCGGGAAGGCAACCTGAACATCTTCGCGTGCCAGAAGGACGTCCGGCACCCGTTCACGCGGCACGTCGACTGAGCGCGGCCACCCCTGCCAGCAACACCAGCAGGACCCCGGCGAACCAGGTCATCACGGTCGCCGGGGCGAGGTAGCGGGTCGCGAGGCCGATCGACAGCGACGGCACGCTCAGCCCGAGGTAGGCGATGAAGAACAACGTCGCCAGCGCCTCACCGCGCCTGGCCGGGGCCGCCATCGCCGCGACGGCGCCGATCGACGCCTTGAACTGCACGCCCGCGCCGATGCCCGCGATCGCGCCGCCGACCAGGAACACCGGGAAGCTCGTCGCGTACATCCCGGCGACCACCAGCACCAGGCCCAGCGCCTGACCGCCGAGCCCCAGCACCCGGCGCACTCCGGCGGACAACGAGCCCGTCACCGTCTGCGCCACGGCTGCGCCTCCGAACACGAGGAACACCACGAGCCCGGCCAGCAGCCGCGACGGGTGGTGCAGTTCGCCCGCCACGAACCCCGGCGACACCGACGTGAACACGCCGAACACCGAGAACGCGGCGAACGCGCCGGCGCCGGCGGCGAGGTAACCGCGACGGTCGCCGTGGTCGGCGGAGATCCGCTGCGGCCGGTAGGGCAAGCGCCGGCGTTCGACGGTCTCCGGCGTCAGCGCGACGGCGGCGACCGACACGACCAGCAGCACGGCCAGCACGACGTACGGGGTGCTCAGCGGCGCCGGGACGTACTGCGCGAGCACGCCCGCGATCAGCGCGCCGACGCCGAGCCCGCCGATGTTGGCGGCGGTGGACACGATCTCGAACCGGCGCGGGGTGGCGCCGGGGCGGTGCCTGGTGTGCAGGTCGTAGAGGTACGCGGTGGAGGTGGCGACGATCATGCCGATGCCGAGGCCGTTGATCACCCGCGCCACGATCAGCACCGGCAGCGAGGTGCTGGTCAGGAACAGCAGGGCGGAGACGATCTCCAGCGTCAGCGCGGGGATCAGGATCGCCTTGCGGCCCACCCAGTCCGAGACGTGGCCCGCCAGCACGAGGCTGATCACCACGCCGACCGCGAACGCCGCGAACACCACCGTGATGTCGAACGTCGTGAAGCCCTCGCGCGCGACGTAGAGCGGGAACAGGGGAGCGGGGACGGTGGAGTAGGCGCTGGCCACGAGGAACGTCAGGGCCACTGCCCAGAAGCCACGGCCGTGGTGCTTGCTCGGGGCGGGTTGTTCGATCGCGGGCGAATCGAGGACCAGAGACATGCCACCACTGTGCGGACCTGCAAGCATCACGTCCAACGAAAGTTGGAGCTAGCGATCATCAGCAGATGAGATACTCGCAGGTGTGGACCTACGCCAGCTCGAGTACTTCGTCGCGGTCGCCGAGGAGGCGAGCTTCACCCGTGCCGCCGCGCGCGTGCACGTCGTGCAGTCCGCGGTCTCGGCCGCGATCAAGACCCTCGAACGCGAGCTCGGCGCGTCCCTGCTCGACCGCAACTCCAAGCGCGTCCTGCTCACCGACGCGGGCGAGGCGCTGCTGCCCAGGGCGCAGGCCGTCCTGGACGCCGTCAGCGAGGCCCGGGACGCCGTCGCACTGGCCCAGGGCGGGCTGACCGGCACGGTCCGGCTCGGCACGCTGACCTCGGTGACGCTGATCAACCTGCCCGCGCTGCTCGGCGAGTTCCACCGGCGGCACCCCGGCGTGCTGGTGCGCACGAACGCGTCGACGTCGGGGTCGCTCGGGCTCGTCGAGCAGCTGCTGGACCGGCGGCTCGACCTGTCGTTCGTGTCGCTGCCCGGCGAGGTGCCGGACGGGATCGTGCTCGACGAGCTGTCGCAGTCGGTGATGGACCTCGTCGTGCCGATCGACCACCCGCTGGCCGCGCGGGACGAGGTGCCGATCGGCGACCTCGCGGGCCTCGACTTCATCGACTCGCCGCTCGGTTACGGCAACCGGATGGTGGCCGACCGGGCGTTCGCCGCCAACGCCGTGCCGCGCCGGGTGACCGTGGAGATGTCCGACATCTTCACGGGCGTCGACTTCGTGCGGCACGGGCTGGGCGTCGTGTTGCTGCCGAACTACATCATCGGCGCCGCGCCCGGCGTCAAGACGCTGACGGTGACGGGCGCGGACCTGAACTGGCCGCTCGGGCTCGCTTGGCCGGCCGGACGCAGGCCGAGCGCCGCCACCAGGGCGTTGATCGGCGTCATCCACGAGGTGTTCAGGCTCGGGGAGCCGCGCAGCTGAAGCTCGCCGCGTCGTCCGGGTCGCCTGCGCGGTACCGCGGCCAGCCCGGGTAGTCGCAGAGCGGCCGGGTCCGGTCGTGGGTCAGGTCGGTGACCACGGGGTTGCGCGGTGATCGTCCGCTGGAGACCCAGCGTTCGAGCGCGGTGAGCGAGTCCCAGCCCGCGGCGAACGCCGGGGTGCCGAAGTTCGCGTGGTTGGCGCCGGGCACGACGTAGTACCGCAGGAACCCGTCGGTCGTGGCGGGTCCGAGCCGGTCGCGGACGCGCTCGTAGTAGTCGTTGGTCGAACGGTGCGAGACGAGCTCGTCCGCGTTGCCGTGCAACAGGATCAGCTTGCCGCCGGAGCGGGCGAACGGGCGCAGGTCGGTGTCGTTGCGGTCCTGGATCGTGGACAGTTCGCTGATCCGGGCGAGCCACTTCCCCGGCCGTCGCGGGTCGAGGTCGAGGGCGCTGAAACCGGGGTCGCGGGTCAGGAAGTGCTTCACCCACTGGTCCCAGTACTGCAGGCCGTAGCCGCTGGTGACCGGCATCGGGTTCGCCGGGGCCGTGGTGCCGAACCCGAGGAACGGCGTCCGCATGTCCGCGCCGGACAGGAACGGGAAGCCGGGGTAGTTCGTCTCGCCGCTCGCGACCCGGTACGGCCAGCGGAACGGCGTGGACATCGCCGTCACGGCCTCGATCTGCGCGTCCGACAGACAACCGGCGGCCTGCGGGCACCTCAGCGTGCGCGGGTCGAACCGGCAGCCGGGGTTCGAGACGACGCCGTCGCGCACGCCGTCCGCGCCGTCGCACGCACGGATCACGCTGTCGTACAACAACGTCTGCTCAGCCGGACCGGGAAACGCGCCGGGTTTCGCCAGCACCTGCGTCAGGTAGCCCAGGTACAGACCTTCGGCGAGGTTGTTCCACGCCGGGAAGCCGGAGATCACGCCGTCGAACGCGTCCGGCCACCGCTGGGCGACGACGAGCGCCTCGCGACCGCCTGTCGACCCGCCGGCGAAGAAGGTCTGCGCCGGACCACGTCCGTAGGCGCGCCTGACCAGGAACATGCTCGCGTCGTAGGTCTTCTTCAACGCGTCCCCGGCGGCGAAGTTCCGCAACGCCTCGTCGTTCACCCCGAACGACCCGTCCAGCGACGGCACCGTCCCCGGCTTCTGCTGATGGCCCGAGTCGCTGGCGAACACCACGTACCGGCGGGCCAGCGGCGCGTCCCCGGCACCGAACGGCACGGTGCCGGTCAACGCCGGAATCGTGCCGTTGTACCCGCCACCACCGAACATCAACGCCTTGTGGTTCCAGCCGGAAGGCAACGCCACGCGCATCTTGATGGCAGGCGCCGACCGGTCGACCGGGAGGACGTCGGCATCGACCTGGCAGTAGGTGATCGTCTGTCCACTCACGACGCTGGACGTGTCGGCGGCGGCAGTCACGCGCCCACCGTTCGTCGGCAGGCTGAACACCGAGGCCGGGATCGCCACCCCGGCCAGTGAGGCGCAGGACGCGGAGGACGTTGCGAGAGCAGGGGTTCCGCCGAGCAGAAGAAGAGCGGCGGCCAGCACGACAGGGGTCTTCACCACCGGTGTCCTTTCAGCGGTAGAGGTGCGTGCCGGGTACGGCCTGCGGGTCCGCGCGGACCTCGGCCGGGTTCGTCTCGGGCAGGAACCACGCGCAGCCGAACGTGATCAGCCCCATGAGCGTGATGTAGGCGGCGACGGGCAGGGTGCTGCCGGTCTCCGCGATCAGCGCCGTCATCAGGAACGGCGTGCCACCGCTGATGACGATCGCGGACAGCTGGTACGACAGCGACGCGCCGGAGTACCGGACGTTGGGCGCGAACAGTTCGCCGAGGAAACTCGCGATCGGCCCGTAGGTGAGGCTCTGGAAGACGAACCCGACCACCACGGCGACGAAGATCAGCGGCAGTGACGCGGTGTTGACCAGCCCGAAGTAGGGGAAGCCCCACGCCGCCACGCCCAGCCCGCCGATCAGGATCAGCGGACGGCGCCCGATCCGGTCGGAGAGGTGGCCCGACCAGGGGAGCACCGCGAGCATCGCCACGGAACTGAGCAGCACCACGGTGAGCAGCCCGTTGCGGTCGAGCTTCAACGACGTGGTGCCGTAGTTCAGCAGCCCGGCGATGCTGACGTAGAACAGGCTGTTGGTCGCGGAGAGGATCCCGCAGGCGAGCAGGATCGTGCCCCACCGGGACCGGATGACCTGCGCGAGAGGCGCCCTGACCACCGCGCGTTCCGGCCGGGCCACCTCGCTCTGCAACGCGCGGAACTCCGGCGTGTCCTCCACTTTGGACTGGACGTACAGGACCACGCCGAACATCACGATGCTGAGCAGGAACGGGATCCGCCAGCCCCAGCTGAGGAACGCGTCGTTCGGCATCAGCCCGCTCGCGGCCACGAAGATCAGGTTCGAGACGATCACCGCCACCGGCACGCTGGTCTGGCCGAACGTCCCGGCGAACCCGCGCCGCTTCGGGCTCGCGGACTCGGTCAGCAGCAACATGATCCCGCCCCACTGGCCGCCCGCCGCGAGCCCCTGCAGGAACCGCAGCGTCACCAGCAGGACCGGCGCCAGGGCGCCCACCGACGACGCGCTGGGCAGGCAGCCGATCAGGAACGTCGCCGCGCCCATCAGCGCGAGGCACGTGACGACGACCGGCTTGCGCCCGTACTTGTCGCCGAAGTGCCCGGCGAGCACCCCGCCGACCGGCCGCGCCACGAACCCCGCCCAGAACGTGCTGAACGCGAGCAGCGTGCCGGTGAGCGCCGACGACTGGGGGAAGAACACCTTCGGGAACACCAGCGCGGCCGCGGTCCCGTAGAGGAAGAAGTCGTACCACTCGATCGAGCTGCCGATCAGGCCCGCGGTCAGGAGCTTGCGGAACCCGCGCTGCCGGATCTGCTCCGGCTGGGCCACAGGGGTCGTCATACATGCCGCCTTCGTCGGTGAACCGGCAGGTGATGACGGCCAACGCTAGGGCGGCGGGCGTGGCGAGCCGAGGTCCAGATCACACACCGCCCTCATGGATTCGGTGGACCTTTCCTCCACCGCCACCTGGGTCAGAATGGGGCGGTGACGGAAACGGACGAGCTGGTGCGCCGGCAACGGGAGCTGGCGTCGTTGTACGCGACGGCGAAGTCGCTGACCGCGCTCGGCGAGCTGGACGACGTGCTGCAGTCGATCGTCCGGCACGCCCACGACCTGATGGGCACGGACTTCACGTACCTCTCGCTGGTCGCGGACGGCAGGCTGTCGGCGAAGGCGGCGGAGGGCACGATCTCGGCGGCGTTCCTGAGCGCGACCATCCCGGCCGGGGTCGGGCTGGGCGGCAAGGTGATGGCCACCCGGCGGCCGCAGTGGGTGCGCAACTACGCCGCCGCGTCCCACATCGACCACGACGCGGGCTTCGACCGCCTGGTCGGCACCGAGGACCTCGTCGCGCTGCTCGGCGTGCCGCTGGTGATCCGGGACGAGGTGGTGGGCGCGCTGTTCGCCGCGTACCGCTCCGAGCGGTCGTTCCACGCGGGCGAGATCGCGTTGCTCAGCGCGTTCGCCGACCACGCGGCGGTCGCGCTCGACAACGCCCGGCTCTACGAGGAGAGCCGGATCGCGTTGCGGGGACTCAAAGAACACGTCGCCTCGGTGGAACGCGCGCAGGCGATCCACGAGACGCTGACGGGCGTGGTCCTCGAAGGCGGCACCCCGGACGACGTCGCGCAGCTCCTCGCCGGGCAGCTCGGCGGCAGCGTGGCCGTGCTCGACCGGGCCGACGCCGCCGGGCACCGTTCCGGCAGGGTCACGACGTCGGTCACCGACGGCATCGCGCACAGCGTGGCCCCGATCCGGGCGGGCGACAGCCACCTCGGGGCGTTGTCGTGGAGCCGGAAGGCCTTGCCGGAGCACGGGGTCTCCGACGACATGGACCTGCGCACCCTCGAACGCGCCACGCACATCCTGGGGTTGCTCATCCTCAAGGAACGCGCGGTCGCCGACGCGAGCGAACGGCTGAGCGGCGAGTTGCTCACCGAGCTGATGGTCGGCAGCCCCGGCATCAGCCCCTCGCAGCGGTCGCGGGCCCAGGCGCGGCACATCGACGCCGACGGGCTGAACCTGGTGGTCGTCGCGGAGTCCACCACCGACCTGGTGCGCCACCTGCACGACATCGCGCGGGAGCGGTCGGGGCTCGCCGGCGAACACCTCGGCAGGGCCACGATGATCGTGCCGAGCAAGGACGACGACCGCACCGTCGAGGAGGTCCACCGCCGGTTGCGCCGCGCCTGCGGAGGTCCGGTCGTGGTGGTGGGGGAGCGGGCGGTGGGTCACGACTGGGCGCGCGCGTTCTCGCTGGCCGGTCGCTGCGGCACGGTGATGAGGGCGCTCGGGCACACCGACCGCGGCACCACGACCGGCCGTTATGCCTTGTACGCCTTGGTGTTCGACGTGGAGCGGGTCGACGACCTCGACCGCTTCCTCGCCACGTCGGTCGGGCCGCTCGCCTCGCACGACGAGCGTCGTGGCACGGACCTCGTCGGCACGCTCACCACCTACTACGACCACCGTGCGAACGTCGCGGCGACGGCGCGCGCGTTGCACGTGCACGTCAACACGTTGCTCAAACGGCTGGACCGGGTCGGCGACGTGCTCGGTCCCGACTGGCGCACCGAGAACGACCTGGAGCTGCGCCTCGGCCTCGAACTGCACCGGCTGCGGGCCGTGCTCTAGCCCCTTAGTGCGCTCTTGGACAGCTTGCCGGTGCCCGTCTTCGGCAGGGCCGTCCGGAAGAACACCTCGTCGGGCAGCCACCACTTCGCGACCAGCGGGGTGATGTGCCGCAACAGGTCCTCGCCCGTGGTGGCGCTGCCGTCGCGCAGCACGACGTAGGCGACCGGCCGTTCGACCCAGCGCGGGTCGGGCCGGGCGACCACGGCGACCTCGACCACGTCGGCGTGCGAGGCGAGTGCGCTCTCCAGCTCGACCGACGAGATCCACTCGCCGCCGGACTTGATCAGGTCCTTCATCCGGTCGACCAGCCTGATGAACCCGTCGGCGTCGACGGTGGCGAGGTCGCCGGTGCGCAGCCAGCCGTCCGCGGTGAACCGGTCGGCCGCGTCCACGAGGAAGTAGCCGCCCGCGACCCACGGGCCCGCCACCTGCAGCTCGCCGATCGCCTTGCCGTCACGCGGCAGTTCCGCGCCGGTCTCGACGTCGGCGATCCGGAGGTTCACCAGCGGGAGCGGCTGGCCCTGGGCCGCGCGCGCCGCGATCCGCTCGTCCTCGGTGAGGGGGTCGTGCTGGGTCCGGGTGCCGCCGATCGTCCCGACCGGACTGATCTCGGTCATGCCCCAGGAGTGCGTGATGGGCACGCCGATCGTGGCGCGGTAGGTCTCCGACAGCGCCGGGGCGATCGCGGAGCCGCCGCCCAGCAGGAACCGCGTCGCGCTCAGGTCGCGGGAGCGCAGGCCGGGGGCGAGGCTCGTCCAGACCGTCGGCACGGCGCCGGCCACGGTGACCCGTTCGGTCTCCATCAACGACAGCAGGTGCTCCGGCTCGTTCGACGGGCCGGGCAGCACCAGGGACGCGCCGGTCATCATCGCGCCGTAGGGCAGGCCCCACGCGTTGGCGTGGAACATCGGCACGATCGGCATCACGACGTCGCTCTCGCACAGGCCGATGAACCCGGCCGCGAGCGTGCCCAGGCAGTGCAGCACGGTCGACCGGTGGCTGTAGAGCACGCCCTTCGGCGGTCCGGTGGTGCCGGAGGTGTAGCAGAGACCGGAGGCCAGGTTCTCGTCCGCGAGGGTGAAGGTGTCCTCGAACGACCCGGTGAACGGGGCCGAGGTGTCGACCAGGTCGTCGTAGAGCAGGACGCGCGGGTCGTCGGGAATGGGCACGCCGCTGTCGTCGGGCAGCACGACCCAGTGCCGCACGGACGGCATCTCCGCGGCGCTGGGCCAGATCCGGGGGAGCAGCGCGCGGTCGACGAAGACGACGTCGTCCTGGGCGTGGGTGACGATGTAGGTGAGGTGCTCGGCGGAGAGCCGGATGTTGAGCGAGTGCAGGATCCGCTTGGTGATCGGGACCGCGAGGTAGAGCTCCAGGTGGCGCCGGGTGTTGGTGGCGAACGTGGCCACGCGAGCGCCTGGCGGGACGTCGAGGGAGTCGAGCGCGGTGGCGAGCCGCCGGACCTGCCCGGCCACCTCGGCGTAGGTGCTCCTCTCCTCGTCGGACACGACCTGCTTGTGCGCGTAGAGGCGTTCGGCCCGCTCCAGGATGTGCGCGATGGTGAGCGGCCGGGGTTGCATCAGCCCGTCCATGGGATGTGACCCTAAGTGAGCTTCCTGGCCGTTCCGAGGGAGGAAACGTCCACTCATCTCCGTGCTGTGGCGGGGTTTTCTCACACCCGATAGGCGTCGCACGCGATGGTGATCAGGTCGGTGAGGTGCTGCGGCGGCTGGTCCTTCCACCACGCGAGCCACACCGCGATCGGCGGCGCGTCCACCACGGCCCGGTAGGCGACGCCGGGGCGCGGGTTGAGGCTCGCGGTGGCCTCCGAGGTCATGCCGACGGCCTGTCCGGCGGCGATCAGCGTGAGCCACTCGTCGACGCTGTGGGTGTTGCGCACGACGGCGGGCGCCTTGCCGGGCTGCCAGAGGTCCAGCGTGGTCGTGCCGGTGCGGTCGTCCACCGCGATGCCGTACTTGGCGAGGTCGGCGAGCTTGAGCGAACGCTTGCGCGCCAACGGGTTGTCCGTCGCGACCACGCCGTAGCGGCGTTCGGTGCCGAGCAGGGCCGTCTCGAACCGCTGGTCGTCGAGCGCGGTGCGGACGACCGCGACGTCGGCCAGGCCCTCGGCCAGCCCGGAGGACGGCGAGTTCGACTGGACGAACACCAGCGGCAGGCCCGCGTGCTGGTGCGCCCACGCCTTCTGCACGCGCCGGGTGTGCTTGCCCAGCGCTGACCACGCGTAACCGATGCGCAGTTCGGTGAGCGACTGGTTCGCGATCCGCTGCAGGTGCGCGACCTCGTCCAGCACGCGCCGGGCGCTCTCCAGCACCTGGGCGCCGGTGGTGGTGAGCGAGACGTGCCGGGGCGAGCGTTGCAGGAGACGGGTTCCGAGCGTGGCCTCCAGCGCGGCGACCGACCGCGAGACGGACGCCTGGGTGAGGCCCAGGGCGGTGGCGGCGTCGGTGAACGTGCCGGCGTCCACCACGGCGACGAATGCCTTCAGGTGGCGCAGATCCATGCGCAGAGCGTAACCGATCTATACGCCGGACGTATGGTTGAGGCGGCGCGTGCATTTCCGGTATCGCCTGCGCGTGGTCAGGCTGGGTCGCATGAAGAGCCTCGGTGGATTCGCCACGATCACCGCCAGCGCGGCCAGCAGCCAGCTCGGTGCCGCGGTCGGCGCGCACGCGTTCGCCTCGATCGGACCGGCCGGGGTCGTGGCCGTGCGCCAGTTCGTGGCGGCGGCGGTGTTGCTGCCGGTCGCCCGCCCGGACCCGCGAAGATTCACCTGGGCGCAGTGGTGGCCGACGATCGCCCTGGGGCTGGTGTTCGCCACGATGAACCTGAGCCTCTACACCGCCGTCGACCGCATCGGGCTCGGGCTCGCCGTGACGCTGGAGGTCCTCGGGCCGTTGGGCGTGGCGCTGGCCGGTTCGCGGACGCGGCTGGACTTCCTGTTCGTGGTGATCGCGGCCGTCGGCGTGTACGTGCTGGTGCTGCCGGGGCCGTCGAGCGACTGGCTGGGCATCGGCGCCGGGCTGCTGGCCGCCGCGAGCTGGGCCGCGTACATCCTGCTCAACCGCCTGGTCGGGCAACGGCTGCCGGGCCTGCAGGCGCCGGCCGCGGCGACGAGCGTGTCCGCGTTGCTCTACGTGCCGGTCGCGGTGTTCCTCGTCGTGAACGGCCAGTTCAACGGCATGGCGATCCTGTACGCCGTGGCGGCTGGCGTGTTCTGCAGCGTCGTGCCCTACGCGGCGGACGTGATCGCGTTGCGCAAGGTGCCCGCGCGGCTCTTCGGGCTGGTGTGCAGCGTGCACCCCGTGCTGGCCGCGCTGGCGGGCCTGCTCCTGCTGGGGGAGACCCTCGCACTCCACCATTGGGCTGGAATCTTGCTCGTGGTCACCGCGAACGCACTGGCCGTGACTTGCAGTCAGTGGTCCAGATCACCTAACGTGCAACCCGAAATGTGAATCCAATTCACTTAGCGGGGTGTCCATGCGGACGAAAGTCTTGACGGTGGTCGCCGCACTCGTCGGTGCGGCGCTGGTCAGCGGACCGTTCGCGTGGGCGGAACCCGAGCCGTACCTCGTGGGCCGGGGCATCTCCGACGTCACCGGCCCGGCCGCCGAGAACGGCATGATGGGCTACTCGAAGTTCGACCAGAAGACGTCGGGCATCCACCAGCGGCTGCGGTCGCGGGCCTACGTCGTGGTCGACCGGGCCACGAACAAGCGCGTCGCGTACGTCAACGCTGACCTTGCGATGATCTTCCGCGCGGTCCAGGAGGGCGTGCTCGCGAAGCTCCAGGCCAAGTACGGCAACACCTACACGCGCGAGAACCTGCTGCTCTCCGCCACGCACACGCACAGCGGCCCCGGCGGCCAGTCGCACAACATCGCCTACAACCTGTCGATCCTCGGCCTCCAGCCGCAGGCGCTCGCGGCCGTGGTCGACGGCATCACCGAGTCGGTCGTCGAGGCCCACGAGGACGTGAAGCCCGGCTCGATCAGCCTCGGCGTCGGCGAGCTCACGAACGCGTCGGTCAACCGGTCGCGGGTGGCGTTCGACCGCAACCCCGACAAGGGCGCGTTCCCGTCCGGCATCGACCCGCAGATGACCGTCCTGAAGTTCCAGCAGGGCGGCACGAACGTCGGCGCCATCAACTGGTTCGCCACCCACAACACGTCGGTCACCAACGCCAACACCCTGATCAGCCCCGACAACAAGGGCTACGCGTCGTACCAGTGGGAGCACGACGACGAGGGCGTGCGCTACCTGGACAACACCGCGGGCTTCGTGGCGGCGTTCCCGAACACCAACGCGGGCGACATGTCGCCGAACCTCAACCTGAAGCCCGGCTCCGGCCCCACCGAGAACGAGTGGGAGAACGCCCGCATCATCGGCGAGCGCCAGAACCGCAAGGCCCAGGAGATCTACAACGGGCCGCTGACCCCGGTCTCCGGCGGCGTGGACGCGCGCATGCGGTTCGTGGACATGTCGGCCGTGCAGGTCGACGGCCGCTTCACCTCCGACGGCAAGGCGGGCACGACGTGCTCCGGTGTCGTCGGCGCGTCGACCATCGCGGGCAGCATCGAGGACGGCCCGGCGATCCCCGGCTTCGCCGAGGGCATGCAGTCGCCGTGGAAGAAGCTCTTCGAGCCGTTGCAGATGGAGGTCCCGCAGTGGCTGCGCGACTGCCAGTTCCCGAAGGCGTCCCTGGTGCCGACGGGCCTGATCGGCGCGACGCCGAACATCGTGCCGCTGCAGCTCGTCCGCATCGGCCAGCTCGTTTTGGTCGCCGTGCCCGGTGAGGTCACGATCACCGCGGGTCTGCGCATCCGCAAGTCGGTGGCCTCCGAGCTGGGCGTGCCGCTGCAGAACGTGCTGATCCAGGGCTACGCCAACGACTACAGCCAGTACGTCACCACGCCGGAGGAGTACGACTCGCAGCAGTACGAGGGCGGCTCCACCCTGTTCGGCCGCAACACCACCCCGGCCTACCAGCAGGAGTTCGGCAAGCTGGCCGCGTCGATGAAGACCGGTTCCTCGTTGCCCGCCGGCCCGACGCCCGGCAAGCCGCCGTTCACCGAGATCAACCTGCAGACCGGCGTCGTGCTCGACGACAAGCCGATGGACAAGAAGTACGGCGATGTCCTCACTGCGCCCAAGGCGTCGTATGCGCGCGGTGAGACCGTCACGGCCGTGTTCGTCACCGGCCACCCGAAGAACAACCTGCACCGCAACGGCACGTTCCTCGAAGTGCAGCGCCAGGTGAACGGTTCCTGGGTGCGCGTGCACGACGACGGCGACTGGTCCACGCGCTACCAGTGGGCGCGCGTCGGCATCTCGTTCTCCAACGCCACGATCACCTGGCAGATCCCGGCGGACACCCCGGCCGGCACCTACCGGATCGTGCACCACGGCGACGAGAAGTCCGGCTGGACCGGCAAGATCAGCCCGTTCACCGGAGCGACCACCGGCTTCACCGTCGGCTAGTCCTTCGCGCGTGACGACGGCCCCCGCCCAACTCGGGCGGGGGCCGTCGTTATTCCCGCCTCCGCTGAGGCCGTGATTACGTTGTGCACGATTTAATCGCACACTAGCTTTATGGCATCACCCCAGGAACGCCAGGAGGAAAGCCATGAAGCGCCCCGTCCTCGAACCCGCCGCCGCCGAGTTCGCCGCCGCCACCGACCAGCCGCCGTTCCTGTTCCAGATCGCCCCCGAAGAGGGCCGCAAGGCAGTCGACGAGGTGCAGTCCAGCGCCGTCGACAAGCCCGAGATCGACGAACAGTGGGTGGAACTGGACGGCTTCAAGGTCCGCATCGTCAAGCCGGCCGGTCTGGCAGGCCCGCTCCCGGTCATCCTCTACATCCACGGCGCGGGCTGGGTCTTCGGCAACGCCCACACCCACGACCGCCTGGTCCGCGAACTCGCGGTAGGCGCCGGCGCCGCGGTCGTCTTCCCCGACTACTCCCTCTCGCCCGAGGCCCGCTACCCGGTCGCGATCAACCAGAACTACGCCACGGCACAGTGGATCCAGTCCTCGGGTGGCGCGCACGGCCTCGACATCTCACGGGTCGCGGTCGCGGGTGACTCGGTCGGCGGCAACATGGCGGCGGCGTTGACGTTGCAGGCCAAGGAACGCGGCGACATCGCCCTCAAGGCCCAGGTCCTCTTCTACCCGGTCACCGACGCGAACTTCGACACCGACTCGTACCTCCAGTTCGCCGAGGGCTACTTCCTGCGCCGCGACGGCATGCAGTGGTTCTGGGACCAGTACACGACGAACGAGGCGGAGCGCGCCGAGATCACCGCCTCCCCGCTGCGCGCTTCTTCGGAGCAGTTGGCGGGCCTGCCGCAGGCGTTGGTGATCACGGCCGAGGCCGACGTGCTGCGCGACGAGGGCGAGGCCTACGCCGACAAGCTGCGCGCGGCGGGCGTTCCAGTCACGGCGGTCCGGTACGCGGGCGCCATCCACGACTTCGTGATGCTGAACGCGCTGCGCGGCACGCACGCCGCCGAGGCCGCGATCACGCAGGCGACCGCGTTCCTCCGCAAGGCGCTGGAGAACTGACCCTGAGACCTGAGGCCCTTCCGGACGAAACTCGCCGGGAGGGCCTCTTCGCGTTGCGCCGCAAGAGAGTTATTCGCGAGATCTTGGAATCCTGGCAAGTTCGTGTCCAGTTCGGAGGCTGCGGTAACAGCCGTCGCCCGGTCCGCGAATACCGCCATGTCATGCCGTCGTTTCGTCACGGGGGATGAGATGAGCACACTCGACGCCGAGACGTTCGACCGCCACTTCGCCAACCTGTCGGCCAACATCTCCGACTTCATCAAGGGCAAGCCGGAGGTCGTGCGGCTGGCGCTCGTCTGCCTGTTCGCCCAGGGACACCTGCTGGTCGAGGACGTTCCGGGCGTCGCGAAGACCTCGCTCGCCAAGGCGTTGGCGAAGTCGGTCTCCGGCGCGACCGTGAAGCGCATCCAGTTCACCCCGGACCTGCTGCCGTCCGATGTGGTCGGTGTGCAGACGTACGACCAGGGCTCGCACATGTTCGAGTTCTTCGAGGGACCTGTGTTCGCCAACATCGTCATCGGCGACGAGATCAACCGCGCCTCGCCGAAGACCCAGTCGGCGTTGCTGGAGGTGATGGCGGAACGGCAGGTGACCGTCGACGGACGGCCGCGGCCGGTGCCGACGCCGTTCCTGTGCATCGCCACCCAGAACCCCATCGAGCACCAGGGCACCTACGCGTTGCCGGAGGCGCAGCTCGACCGGTTCATGATGCGGATCAAGGTCGGCTACCCGCCCGACATCGCCGACGAGGTCGACATCATCGCGGACGGCGTCGCGCGCCGCGTGCCGGAGGAGCTCGGCTCGGTGATGACCCTCGACGACCTGCGCGACATGATCGAGATGGTGCGCTCGTTGCACATCGAGCCGGACGTGCAGCGCTACATCGCGATGATCACCCGGGAGACCCGCAAGCACGCGAGCGTCCGCCTCGGCATCAGTCCACGGGGGAGCATCGCCGTGGCCACCGCCGCTCAGGCGCACGCCGCGGTCCTCGGCCGGTCGTTCGTCACGCCCGAGGACGTGCGGGCCGTGGCGAAACCCGTGCTGAACCACCGGTTGCTGCTCACCCCCGAGGCCCGCGTGCGCAAGCAGACCGCGGAGGAGGTGCTGGACGAGATCCTCGTCGGCGCTCCCGTGCCGCGGCCGTCCCGGTGGTGACGACGTGCTGACCCGCAGCGGACGGCTGACGGCGGTGTTCGCGGTCGTGATGCTCGTGGCGGGGACCGGCGCCGACTACCCGGAGCTCGTGGCGTTCGGCGTCGCCGCGACGGTCGCGCTCGTCGTCGCGGTGCTCTCGATGCTGGTGAAGCCGAGTCTCGACGCCGACCGGGTGATCCGGCCGGACCGGGCGACCGAAGGCGAACGCGCGCAGGCGTTGCTGACGGTCCGCAACCTCGGCCGGATGCGCACACCGCCGCTGTCGGTCGTCGAGTCGATCAACGGCGAGGCGTTCACCGTCGACGTGCCGAGCCTCGCCGCCGGCAGGTCCTACGACCACCGCTACTCGTTGCCCACCCAGCGCCGCGGCCGCTACGAGATCCCGCCGGTGGAGATCGGGCACTCCGACTCGTTGCGACTGCTGAGGTCCAGCGCGCGCAAGGGAACCGCGTCCGTGCTGGTCGTCCACCCGCTCACGCACCACCTGGGCGTGGTGCCGCGCGGTGGTCCGCGTGACAGCGAGGGGCTGACGTCGAGCGTGTCCGCGTTGGGCGGCGTCGCGTTCCACAGCCTGCGCGAGTACGAGCACGGCGACGACTACCGGCTGATCCACTGGAGGTCGACCGCCCGCGCGGGCAAGCTGATGGTGCGCCATCACGTGATCCCCGACGAACCACGCCAGCTCGTGGTGCTCGACGTCGCCGCCGGCTCCTACCCGGACGGCCGGTTCGAGGACGCCGTCCGCACCGCCGCGTCCCTCGTTCGCGCGGCGTGCCGCGCCGGACTTCCCCTCGAACTGCGCACCACCGAGGCATCCCCGGACCAGCTGCGAGCCGCGGACCAGTGGGTCGACGACGAACTTCCCGCGCTCGACCGGCTCGCGGACGTCGCTCTGTCCGAAGAGGACGGTGGGATCGCGGATCAGCTCGCGGACGTCGTCTCCAGCACCGAAGGCGTCTCGCTGGTCGTCGTGACCGGACAGCCACCGGCGGGGCGGCTCGACGTGATCACCGCGCTGCGGCCGCGTTTTCTCACCGTCGGCCTCGTCACGTTCGGGAGTCCGCAGCCGAGCTCGGCGGGGACGGTCCTCGTCGACGCGCGGAACAGCGCGGACTTCGCGGTGCAGTGGAACGAGCTGATGTCGCGGTGACGAAATGGCTCGCGCGGACACCGTTGCTGCTCCAGATCCTGCTGAGCGGTGTGCTCGCCGCGAGCACCTCGGCCGCCTACACGGGTTTCTTCGCCTCCACCGAGCACGTCCTGCCGATGTGCGCGTTGGCGGCTCTCGGAGCGGTGAGCGGCGCCGTCGCGGCTGCCTTCCGGCGGCGCTGGATCCTGCTGAGCACGATGCCGGTGTTCTGCGTCTGCGCCGGCTACCTGGCGTTTCCCGGGTCCGTGCGGTACGGCCTGCCGAGCGCGCAGACCGCCGTCGAGCTCGGCACGGGCCTCGCCGGCGGCTGGGCGCGGATGCTCACCGTCGGGCTGCCGGCGGACGTCAGCGGCGACCTGCTGAGCACCCCGCTGCTGATCACCTGGGCGGCCGCGCTGGGCGGGACCCTGATCGCGCTGCGCACGAAGTCGGTGCTCGGCCCGCTCGTGCCGCCGCTGGCCGCGTTCGTGGTCGCGTTGCTCTTCTCGGGAGAGAACTCCGTGCCACGCCTGGACGTGACGGGCGCGTTCCTCGCGTTCTCGTTGCTGCTCGTGCTGCTGAGGACGGACGAGAGGCCGCAGGGGAGCGCGGGACTGCGGGTGGCCGGCGGCAGGTTCGTGTTCGGCGTACCGGTGATCGCCCTGGTCGCGGTGGCGGGCGTGATGGGCGCCCAGGTGCTGCCGCTGGCGTCGGGAGAACACCGGTTCGACCCGCGCGACCTGCGCTCGCCGCCGTTGCACGTCACGGAGTCGATCACCCCGCTCGCACTGGTGAAGCCGCAGCTGCGGGAACCGGAGGCGCAGCGGCTCTTCACCGTCGAGCTCGACGGCGAACCGGTGGACCGGGTGCGCACCGCCGCGCTGGACCGCTACGACGGAGCGCTGTGGACCTCGGGAGCGACGTTCCTCCTGGCCGGGCGCAGCCTTCCCGGTGACCCGGACATGACGTCGGCGGCCAGGACGACGTCCCGGGTGGTGGTCTCCCGGCTGCCCGGTCCCTACCTACCGGTGGCCGGCTGGCCGACGAGCGTCGTGATGGACCGCGGCGACAGCACGGCGACCGGGTTCAGCGCGGGCACCGGCACGGTCATCAACCTGAACGCCCTCGACGGGGTCGAGTACCGGACGACGAGCGCGATCGCGCGCCGGGGCGACGAGCTGGCCGGCGCGTCGCCGAGTGCGTGCACGGAGTGCGAGATGCCTGATGTGCCAACGGAACTGCGCACCGTGGCGTCGACGGTCACCGCGCCGGCACAGACGGCCTACGGCAAGCTCGTGCTGCTCGAGCAGCACCTGCGCGCGTTGCCCTACAGCCTCGATGCGCCGCCCGGCCACTCGGTGGCGGTGCTGCGCGACATGCTGCTCGGCGAGGACCGCAGGGGTCACGCCGAGCAGCACGCGGCCGCGTTCGCGCTCCTGGCCAGGACTCTGGGCATGCCGAGCCGGGTCGCCGTCGGCTATCTGCTGCGCGAAGCCGACGGACGGACGTTCGCCGTGACGCATCGCGACGCCCACGCGTGGGCCGAGGTGCACTTCCAGGGGTACGGGTGGGTCGTGTTCGAACCGACGGACCCCGCCGTCACCGAGGACAAGCCACGCGACCGGGACGCCACGACCATCAGCCCACCGCTACCGGACCCGCCCCCGGTCGTGCCACCCGTCGTCGGTCCGGACAACGATGACGACGGGACACCCGGCGAGGGCTTCGGCGCGCTCGTGCGCCGCACGGCCGTCGTCACGCTGATCGCGCTGGCCGGGCTCGTCCTGCTGTTCCTGGGCGGAGTCGTCGGCGGCAAGCAGCGACTCCGGTGGCGCCGCCGCCGGACCGCCGATCCCGCCGCCCGGCTGCTCGGCGCGTGGCAGGAGGCGGTGGACCGGGTGCTGGAGCTGGGGTTGCGGGTCCCGTTGTCGATGAGCCGGCACGACATCAGCGCCGCCGCCCACGCGAAGTTCGGTGACCGGGTGCTGCCTCTGGTGACGATGGCGCCGTTGGCCGACGCGGCCGCGTTCGCCGGTGTTCCCCCGTCGGAGGACGACGTCGTGCTCGCCTGGGGGCTGGAGTCGGACCTGCGCCAGGCGGTGCAGCCGCGCAGGTTCGGCCGGATCAGGGCGGCGATCGACCCGCGGCCGTTGCTCGACGGCCGGCGCGTCCGGCGGGCGGGGAGCCGGTGATGCGACGTCTGCGTGCGGTGGCCTGGGGTGCTGTCGGGCTGGTCGGGTGCGGCGTGCTGGCCGCGGTCGGCGCCCAGGAGCAGCACGCCGTGCCCGAGGTGCGCCTGCACGCGGGTAGCGCCTGGGTGGCGTCGAACCGCGCCGGGCACCTCACGCTCCTCGACGGGGCGTCCAAAGAGGTCGGCGTGCGCGTCCCGGTCGCCGATCCCGGCAGCAAACTGGCCGTGGCACAGCAGAACACGACGGCGTACGCGGTGAACCGGGCCACCGGCGCGCTGCGCAGGGTCGACGGCGCGACCCGCGAGGTGTCGCCGACCGAGTCACCCCTGCCGGGCGCGGCCGTGTCGCTGCACTCGGCGGGAGACTCCCTGCTGCTGTTCGACGGAGGCCAGGGCGTGCTGTCCACAGCGGACCCGAAGACGTTGCAGGCCCGCGGCGAACGGCAGGTGCTCACCCCGGCCGCCGCACCGGACCTGACGGCCGTGGACGGGGCAGGCGGCCTCTGGGTGGTCGACGACGCGACGGGCGACCTGGTCTGGTTCCGCGACGGCGAACGCGGCTCCCGCGCGAACGCCGGCAAGCCCGGCGCGACCAGGATCGTGGCGACGGCGGGCACCATCGCGTTGCTCGACCTCGACCGGCGGACCGCCTCGGTGCTGAACGCGGACGGCGAGGTGTCCCAGGAGATCCCGGTGCCGGTGCAACCCGGTGACTCGGTCGCGGTCAGCGGCCTGCCCGGCGAACCGGGCCTGCTGGTGTCGGTGAGCACCCGAGGCCAGCTCCTGACGTGCCGCTTCGCCACCGGCTGCGCCCCGCCCCGGATGCTCGGCGCCTCGGAACTGGGCCCGGCCGTGACGACCGCCGGCCACACCTTCGTCCCCGACTACGGGCGCGGCCACGTCTGGGTCCTGCGCGACGGCGCGAGCGACCACCTCGACCGCCAGGTCTTCGACGGCCAGACCAGGTTCGAGCTCTTCGAACGCGACGGCATCGTGTTCTACAACGACCCGGAGAGCGAACGAGCGGGCGTGATCGGCCTCGACGGCGAGGTGCACCCGATCTCCAAGTACGACCCCGTGGACCCCGCCAAGGGCACCGTGAAGGTGCCCGCCGAGAACCAGCCCAAGCCCCCACCGGACACACCCCAGCCCCCGAACCCGAACCAACCGGCCGACCCCACCCGTTCCCCGGCGACGGCCTCCGTGTCGATCGGCCCCGGCCCACCGCCCCAGCAGGACGTCCTGAGCATCCGGCAGACCCCGCCGAACCCCGTCCGCGTCGGCGCCCAGGTCACCCTGTCCCTGGCCGGCTCTGCGGCGGCAACGGCGAGCTGGGACTTCGGCGACGGCTCGACGGGATCAGGCACGACCACCGCCCACGCCTGGAGCCGTGCCGGCACGTTCTCCGTGAACGTCCGCGCGGTGCTGGCCTCGGGCCGCTCCGCGACCGCTACGGCGACCGTGGTCGTGCAGGACGTCCCGGCCGTGATCGTGCGATTGCAGATCAACCCGCAGGTTCCGTTGACCGGCGCGCAGGTGTCGTTCAGCGCGGAGGTGACCGGTAGCCCGCAGTCGTGGCAGTGGACCATCTCCAGCGGGGGAACGGTCGTCGGCAGCTCCACCCAGGCGGGGTTCGAGCACACCTTCACGCTGCCCGGCACCTACACCGTGACGGCCAGGACGACCACGAACGGCGTTGTCGACGAACAGTCGCAGCAGATCGAAGTCGGGGTGCCTGCCCGTTCGGTCAGCTGTGGCGACACCATCACCGCCAGCGTGCGACTGACCAGCGATCTCACCTGTTCTGACGTGGCGCTCTCGGTGACGTCCAGCAATGTGTTCCTCGACCTGGGCGGCCACACGGTCGTCAACAGCAGCTTCTCGCAGGACGACGTGGTCGTTCAAGGTGTGTCCAACGTGACCATCACCAATGGCCGTCTCGGCTTGCTCAACCTCAACAACACCGACGGCGTCACGCTGCACAAGGTCGACGGCCAGGTACCGAACACGACGAACGCGCGCAACACCCGAATCAACGGCGGCAGACTGGACGCGGGCTGGCTGCCGACCGAAATTCGCTCATCGCAGGTCGTCTTCACCAACGTCGAGCTCATCTCAACAACTTCGGTCGCCTGCATTGACGGCTCCCAGTGTGAGTTCATCAACTCGACGGTGAACATCGGCGGGCCGACGTCGTCCAGTTTGGGATGCGGCGGCGTCGGCAGCGTCATCAGAATCGAGGGAGGGCGGGCCAGCCTTGAGGCGGTGGGCTGCGAGACGCTGATCATCGTGAACGTCGAGATGATGTCCGGGATCCACTTCGGAGCGTCCAAACTGGAGGTACACGGGTCAACGCTGCGCTTCGTGGCCTTTCGGGTCGCACAGATGTCCATCGAGGGAAGCACGTTCGAGGGAGTCGACTCCAACCACTTCCAGCAATTGGAAGGGCAGAGACTCTCGGGCACGATCAAGAACAGCACGTTCGCGAACAGGCAGCACATCGGACTGCACATCATGGCTGATCTCCCCACCAACGCTCTCCTGATCGAGAACAACAGGTTCATCGGCAATGGACTCAACCCAGGCGCGACCGGGGAGATGTGCGGAGATCCCGAAGGAATCGGCGGTCTGTTCGTCTGCGCACCGGCGGGCAGCAACATCACGTTGAGCGGCAACACCATGACCAACAACGGCGGTCATGCTCTGTTCGCGACACCCGGCGCCGTCAAGGACGGTGGCGGCAACAGGAGTGGCGGTCAGCCCTGCCAACCCGCTATCTGCTCATGACCGCTGATACCGAGCCCGCACGGTCTTCTCCAGCTTCCTGACCGCGTCCTCCACGCCTGCTTCGCTCCCGCCGAACGCCCCACCGGCCAACGCAGGAGACCCGGCCTTCAACCGCGAGACGACCATGTCGAGCACGGAGACATCCCCGCGCGCCAGCCGATACGCAAACTCGCCGAGCGACGCCGCGACCGAGGTGTGGTGCAACTCCAGTAGGTTGCGCAGCAACTCGAACCCGTCGAAGGCCCGGTCGAACTCGCGGTCCGACATCAGTTCGCGGAAGTGCGGCCGCAGCACCGAACGCACGTGCGCGCTCAACGCCGCTTGCGGCCGGGCTCCCCGCCACTTCGGCAGGAGCTCGGCGTGGTTGGGCTCGACCACCCGGTAGGGGACCAGGGTGCGCAGGTCGTTGCCCAGCACCGCGTAGACGAGTTCGTCGTGCCGCGCGGCCACCGCGGCGACCCCGATCGCGTACGACACCAGCAGGGCGGGGTAGGGCTGCTTGTCCAGCACCTGCTCCAGCACCGACGTCCACAGGCCGGTGCGCACCTGGTCGTCGTCGTGCACGGCCACGGCGGTGAGGGCGAGCAGTTCGTCCAGCGCGGTGTCGGCCCGCAGCAGCTGTTCCTCGATGACGACGGGGATGCGCCGGTCCGGCACGTTGTCGAGCCGTTCGGCGGCGGGCAGCGCGTCGAGGGCGCTCCCCACGGCCGTGCGCACGATGTCGTTGACGCCGGAGCCCGACCGGATGGCGCGCCGCAGGTCCATCAGCAGCGGAGTGGAGGTCTCGGTGTTGACCCAGGACGGCGCCGGACCGAGGGGCCGGCGTTCCGGCACGCCGTAGATGCTGCGCAGGATCTTCTCCAGCTGGGTGCTGTAGTCCTGCGCCGGGTCGATGCCCACCCAGGCGCGGTGCGAGAACGACGCCGGAATCTCCGCGCGGTCGAGCCGCACGAAGATCACGACGAGGTCGTGGTCGATGGCCCGCCGGACCGCGGCGTCGATCTCCTCGCGCACCCACCGGGACTGAGGGGTGTTCGCGGACACGACGACGATCACCGCGTCCGAGTTGTCGATCTCCTCGAACACCCGTTCCACGATCCGGTCACCGGGCAGGATCTCGTGGCAGTCGAGCCACACCCGCACGCCGTTGTCCTCGAGCGACTGGGCGAACCCCACCACGAACCGGTCCTGGTCGAGGTTCGAGTGGCTGATGAACACCCGTGGAGGAACGGCACCCATCCGTCGATAGTGGCACGGAATCCGCGCCTCGGCCGGTGCCCGCGCCGTCAGCCGCGGCGAGTACTCGTGACGTGGAAAGGAGTGCCCTGCTGGCACGTCGTCATCGCCCCGGGATCGGGCTTCCCGCTCACCTCGATCATCGCCCCGGCCACCGCGATCGCCGGATCGGCGCCGAGTAGCAGGTACTGCTCACCCGGCGCGGTCAGCAGGGTGCAGCCCGCCTCGACCCCGGCCGACACCGTGCCGCGCACCGTCTTCACGTCCGGGTCGAGGGCCCGGGTCGGCGTGGGCAGGGTCGGCGGCAGCGGGGCCGACGACGGTGGCAGCGGCGGTGGCACGCTCGGCGCGGTAGTGGTGGTCGGTGCGACGGAGGACGTGCTCGACGCCTCAGAACTCGACGAGCCCGACGAGGGAGAACCCGTCTGCGTTGCGCCGCACGAGGCCAAGACCAGGCACAGCAGCACGGCCGCTAACCCGCGCATGAAGCGTCACCTCCGATGGACCACGGCGACCGGGCACGGCGCGTGGTGGAGCACAGCGTGGCTCACTGAGCCCAGGATTGCACGCGTTACCGCGCCACGGCCGTGGCTGCCCACGGCGATCAGGGCGGCACCGTCGGCTGCTTGGAGCAACGCGCGCGCCGGGGCGTCGAAGGCCACCTGCGACGCTACGTGCACGTCAGGCCACTGGGCGGTGTGTGGTGCCAGCTGTTCTTCGAGGAGTTTGGCCAGGTCTGCGCGGACGTGGTCGAAGTCCTGTTCGGGGAGTTCGGCGAAGCCCACGTCGTTCCAGGCGTGGATGGCGAGCAGCTCACGGCCGTGGCGCGCGGCGTGCTCGAAGGCGAACGCGATCGCGTCCGTGGAGGTGTCGGAGCCGTCCACGCCGACGACCACGCGGCCGTCGACAGGGCCGGAGCGGGTCACGATCACCGGGCGGCCGGCTGCGGACACCAGTTCGACGGCGGTGGAGCCGAGGAACATCTCGGCGATGCCGGTGCGGCCGGACGAGCCGAGCACCAGGAGGTCGCCCGGTTCGGCGGCGAGGACGTCGACCGGGCGGCCGATGCGGACGTGGGTGGCGACCTCGAGGTCCGGCCAGCCCTGCTTGATCTCCGCGGCGAGTTCGGCGAGGTGGTCCTCCGCGGCGCGCGACATGGTCTCCTCGGTGACGAACTCCGGCACCGGGACGGACATCGGCGTGAAGACCGGCTCGGGCAACGGGGCGCGCACGGCGTGCACGACCTGCAGGGCCGCGCCTCGGCGGGAAGCCTCCTCGGCACCGAACCGCACGGCTCGGCGGGCCAGGTCGGAACCGTCGAACCCGACAACGACCGTAGACATGAAAACCACCTCCGACCGGGGCTTACCCGATCGGAGGTGGTTCTAAATGTGATCTACGGATCTAGTTGATGACGAACTGCGAACCCGGCTCGATCGTGATGTTGCCGTCACGCGAGTTGGTGATCGTGACGTTCGTCAGGCGTGCCGAACCGCGGGCCTGGGCCATCGCGAGGATGCCCGAGCCGTTGTTGGAGCCGTCGATGCGGACGTTGGTGATGGCCACGTCCGGCATGCCGCTGCCGCCTCCCTTGAACTGGATGCCGTCGTAGGTGGAGTCCAGGATCTCGGTGTCGCGGATGACGACGCCGGGGATCGGCAGGTTCTGCGAGAACAGCGTGATGGCGCCGAACTCCTGCGCCTCACCCCAGAACGCGCCGCCGGTGCGGTACAGGGCGTTGTTGGCGAGCAGCGTGGTCCCGCCGAACGGCAGCGGGTCGTGGTCGGTCGCCAGCATGATGCCCGGGTAGTTGGCGGTGTCGGAGATGACGTTGTTCTCCGCGCGGTTGTTCGAGCCGCCGTAGATCGCGATGCCGTTGGCCCGCCACGGGAGTGCGATCGTGTTGTTGAGGAACGCGTTGCCGCTGCCGATGTCGACGTTCTGGTCCTTCACGTACTTCGACGCCCACACGGCCAGCGCGTCGTCGCCCGTGGTGCGGAACGACGAGTTGAAGACCGTGGAGTTGCGGGTGCCGTTGGTGAAGTTGATGCCGTCGGCGTACGTGTCGCGGATGCGCATGCCGCTGAACTGCAGGCCGTCGCCGGGATTCCAGCGGTCCGGCAGGTTGGTGTAGTCGCGGCCGACCCAGACACCGACGTTGGCGTGCTCGATCCACACGTTGGTGACCTTGGTGTTCTTGCCGAACCGCCCGTTGAGGCCGACGCCGCCCTCGGCACCGCCGTCACCGCCGCGGATCCGGCCGGAACCGAAGATCGCGATGTCGGAGATCTGGGTGTTGTCGTCGATGTCGAACCCGAAGTTGCCCTCGTGCGGGTGGTTGATCGTGTCCGCGTCCTGCGGCTGGATCAGCGAGAACAGCTGCGAGTGCCACATGCCGGCGCCGCGGATCGTGACGTTGCGGATGCCGACCTGGTTGTCGCCACCGCTGTTGAACACGGTGAGGATCTTCTTCTCCTGGCGGAACTTGCCCTCCGGGATCCAGACGCAGGGGATCTCCCCGTTCTGGTCGGCCGTCACGGCGCGCTGCAACGCGTCGGTGTCGTCCGTCTGGTCGTTCGCGGTGGCGCCGTACTGCGTGATCGACACGCACTCGGACGGCTTCGAGGCCGCCGGGGCGACCTGCTCCAGGTCGATCAGGTCGATGACGTAGAACTGGGCGTTGTCACCGGAGTCGCGCTGGAGCTTGAACTTCGTGCCCGCCGGGTAGCTCGAAGCGAGCAGCTGCGAGGTCTCGTCGAACAGCCTGCGGGCGTCGCCGCCGGGACGGTTCGTGAGGCCCTCGGGGTCGTCGGTCGTGCCGTAGAGCCAGCTGTGCCGCGACGAGAACGTCAGCTTCTGCACGAACTGGTCGTTCGCGTAGAGGCTGATCGTCGCCTCCTGGCCGCCACCTGCGGCGGCGTCCGGGATGGAGTTGCGCACGACGATCGAGTTGGTGCTGACCGTCGAGGTGACCTCCACGAACTGGCCCTGCGAGTCCAGTCGCACCGACTTGCGGCCCGAGGACTCGGAACCGAAGTTGGTGTGCCCGAACGTGCGCTCCGCGTCGGCCTGCAGCAGCGTGCCCTGGTAGCGGCCCGCTTCGGCCTCGTACGAGGTGAACGGCACCGAGGCGCCGCGTCCGACCACAATGGACTGAGTGGCGGTGTTGTTGGTCTCGTTGGTCTCCGCCACGACGTTCGTCGCGTCGGCGGTCGCGGTGGCCGTGGCGCCGCCGTTGGTGGCGGTCCAGGAGCCGACGTTGACCGTGACGGTCTGACCGGCGTTGATGGCGGAGGTGTTGGCGTTCAACGTGCTGCCGCCGACGGTCACGCGGGTCACCGAGGCGCCCGCCGCCGACGTGCCGCGGTTGTTGACCTGCACCGCGAACGTGACTGCCTGGCCCGCCGCCGGGGACGACGGGTTCGGCGTGACACCGAGGATCTGCAGGTCTGGTCCCGGAGCCTGGCCGACGACCAGGGGAGAGCCGGAGGTGAAGGTGTTGTTGGCCTCGTTGGTCTCCGCGACCTGGTTGGCCGGGTCCACCGTGGCCGCGGCCGCGTAGGACCCGGCACCCCGACGGCCCGCGTCGACGTTGACGGTGGCCGTGGCTCCAGGGGCGAGCGCACCGACTGCGGCGGAGCCGACGACGGTGCCGCCGAGCGTGGCGTTCAGCGTCGTCGCGCCGGACGCCACGGTGCCGCCGTTGCGCACGGTGGCGGTGAGCCTGATCGCGTCGGCCTCGGACGGGCCGGCCGGCGTCCACGTCAGGTTCGTGACGGTCAGGTCAGGAGCCGGAGCCGCCGCCCCGAACACCTGGAACTCGGCGACCTGGCCGCCGGGCGCGCCGGTGTTCGAGTAGAAGTGCAGCCGCACGTCGGACGCGCGACCGGTCACCGGGATGGTGACGGTGTTGCCGGTCGCCGGGTCGAACCGGTAGTCGGCGCGTGCCTTCAAGGTGGCGAACGCGGAAGCGCTCGCCTCCTTGCCCAGCACCTCGAAGTTCTGCGTCCGCGCGCCCCACGCGTTGTCGGGGTTGAGCTTCACGACGACGGACGTGACGTCGGCGTTCGAGCCCAGCTTCGCGGTCAGGTGACCGGGGAACCCGTTGGACTCCCAGTACGTGCTCACGTTGCCGTCCACGGCGTTCGCGGCGACGAAGTTGTGCACGTGCCCGGACTCCTCGACCGGCTTGCCTGCCGCCAGGTTGTCCCCGGCGGGCGGCGGGTCGACCGGTCCGGACTCGCCGTGCACTTCGAACTCGCTGAGCTGGCCCGCGGACCAGCCGGTGTTCGCGGTGATCGAGACGCGCACGTACCGGGCGTTGGTGGCGGCGAAGTCCAGCGTCACCGTGTTGTTCGAACCGGGGGAGAAGACCCGGCCACCCGACCCGACGATGTCGGTGAACTGCGAGCCGTTCGCACTTCCTTGCACGGCAAGCGTTTGCGTGCGCTGTTCCCAAGTGGACGGCAGGCGCAGCACGACCTTGCTGACGCTCCGGGAGGCGCCGAGGTCGGCCTGGAGCCACTGCGGGAACACGCCGTTCGTGCTCTCCCAGTAGCTGCCCTGGTTGCCGTCACCGGCGTTGCCGGCGCCGTACGGGCCGTTGCTGCTGGACGCGGTCAGGTTCGCGGACAGCCGGACAACCGCTGCTCCTGCCGTGGGGGTCAATCCGAACAGTGCGAGGGCGCTGACGACGGCAGCACTCACCGCACGCTTCAGTAGCGTGTTTCTCATTGAATTGTCCTTCGTGGCAGGGGTATCAGTTGTTGATGTTGATCTTGAAGGTGGTCGTGGTGTTCCTGATGTCCTGGAAGTTGTTGGCGAACCTCAGGCCGTTGAACGTGACCTCGCCGACGGCGGGACCCTGACCGGGCTCCGGCATCTCGTTGGCCCACAACCCGAATCCGGACTTGGCGTCGAACGCGTCACCGGACTTGCGCGCACCCGAGATGCTCACGTTGGACAGCACCGTGTCCTGGAAGACGTTCTCGGCGGCACCGTTGTACTTGGTCTGGAACATGATTCCGCTGTACGTCGGATCGATGATCTCGACGTCGCTCACCCGGATCCCCGTGTACTTCTTGGACGCGGAGAACATCCAGATCGCGCCAAACGTTTGCTGACCCCAGAAGTGTCCGCCGGAGCGCACCAGGGTGAGGCCGCTGAACGTCGTCGGCTCGGGCCCGAAGTCCTCCATCGGGTAGCCGAAGTCGAGCGAGCTGATCGTCACCGCGGAGTAGGTGAGGGTGTCCGCGATGTAGATGTTGCGGAAGATGTTGTTCTTGCCGCCGTACACCGCGAGACCGGCCGCGCGCCACGGGGTCGTGACGCTCAGGTTCTCGAAGACGTTGTTCTGCTGGCCGCTGCCACCGCCGTCGGTGGCGGCGAACAACGCGAACGCGTCGTCACCGGTCGAGCGGGCCTCGATGTTGGCGATCCGGTTGCCCGCCGAGCCGTTCGTCATGTTCAGGCCGTCCGCGTACATGTTGCGGATGCGGCTGTCCTTGATGACGTTGTTGTCGACGTTGTTGCCCCAGAACAGGCACATCATGTGCTCGACCCAGATGTTCTCGATAGTCATGTTCTGGACGCCGGCGAAGTCGAACACCTTGCCGGGGCCGTCGTTGCGCTGCGTGTAGTTGCCGAACACGGCGAACCCGCTGAACGTCGAGCCGCTCGCGGACGACTGGGCGGAGAAGCCGAGGTCGGTGTTCTCCTGCGTCAGCGGGGCCTGGAACCGGGTGAACCAGGGACCGGCGCCGACCACGCGGACCGCCTTGCCGTAGACGTTGAACTTCTGCTGCGTCGGGTAGGTGCCCGCGGGCAGGTAGACGCCGATCAGGTTCCCCGTGGTGTCCATGCGGACGCGGTCGAGCGCGTTCTGCACGTCCTGGTGGGTGAACCCGGCGGGCACGGCATAGCGCGCCGCGTCAGGGTTTCCGGCGGCCTGCACCTGTTCGAAGTTCACGAAGTCGATCGCGTAGTTCGAGGTGTTGGCCGCGTCCTTCTGCAGCTTGATCTTCGTGCCCGCCGGGAACGTCGAGTTGAGCATCACGTTCGCCTCGTCGTAGATGTGGCGCGGCCCGCCCGCTCCCGGCGAGTTGCCCGGGGACGCCTCGTTGCCGTAGAGCCACATGTACTTCGACGTCAGGTCGATGGCCTTGTGGAACGTGCCGTTGACGTAGACGTTGAGGTTGCTCGTGATGCCGCCGCCACCGGAGCTGTCCGGGATGGAGAACCGGGTGACGAGGGTGTTGGTCGGTGCGCTGGTCGTGAACTCGACCGACTGGCCGGTGCTGTTCAGCGTGACGGCACGGCGGCCGGACGCCTCACCGGCGAGGTCGCCGATCGTCCTGTTCGGACTGAGGACCTGCGCGCCACCGCCGACGGTCGCGTCCTCGGCCTCGACGTGCTGCCACGGAACGCTGGCGCCGCGGCCGATGAACAGCGACTGCTCGCTGGTGTTGTTGCCCTGCTTGGCCGGGATCTCGTTGCCGTCGTTGGCGATGACGGTCTTCACCGTGTAGCGGCCGTCGGCGGCGGGCCACGTGCCGAGGTTGACCGCGGCGGTGGTCGCACCCGCGTTGATCACGCCGTTGTGGCTGCCGGTCAGCGTGCGGACGGTCTGGCCGCTGCTGTTGAGGATCGTGACCGTGATGCCGTGGGCGCCCGCGGCCGAGGCGATGCTGCCCTGGTTCTTGATCGCGACGGAGAACGTCGTGGTCTGGCCGTTGCTCGGGTTGCTGGGCGACCAGGCCGGCACGGCGACCAGGTCGGAGCTCGGGACCGGGGTCACGACGAGCGGTGACGGGTGGATGCGGGCGTTGTTGGTCTCGTCCTGCTCCGCGACCTTCTTGGTCTCGTCGACCTTCGCGGTGTACTCGTAGGAGCCTTCCGGGCGTGCGGAGATCGTCGTACTGACGTTCGCCTGCGCACCCGCCGCGAGCGCGCCGACGTTCGCGGTGCCGACGGCCGTGGAGCCGAGGAAGAACGTCACGTCGGTGGCCGTGCTGGCCGCCGTGCCCGCGTTGCGGACGGTGGCGTTCAGCGTGATCTGGTCGGTCTCGACGGGCGCGGCCGGCGTGAACGACGTGGCGGTGACGGTGAGGTCGGGGTTCGGGGCAGGGGTGCCGAACACCTGGATCTCCGCCACCTGCGTGCCGGGGGCACCGGTGTTGGACGTGCCGCGCACCTGGAGGTCGGCGACGCGCCCGGACGCGGTGATGGTGACGCTGTTGCCGGTCGCGGGGTCGAAGCGGTAGTCGCGGCCGGGGGTGAGGCTGGTGAAGCCCGTGGTGTTCTGCTCGCGGCCGAGGACCTCGATGTTCTGCGTGCGGGCGCCCCACGCGTTGTCGGGGTTGAGCTTGATCGCGACGGAGCTGACGTCCGCGTTCGATCCCAGTTGGACGGTCAGCGTGCTGGGGAAGCCGTTGGACTCCCAGTAGGTCTGCACGTTGCCGTCGTTGGCGTTGGCGGCGACGAAGTTGTGCACGTTGTTGTTCGCCGTGACGGGCTTGCCCTGCGCCAGGTTCGTGCCGGTGGCGCCCTCGCGGGTGACCGTGTTGCTGGCGGGGGACTGGTTGCCGGCCGCGTCCTTGGCGATCACGTGGTAGCTGACGCGCAGTCCGTCGGGCTGGCTGTCGGTGTACGTCGTGCCGGTGACCGTGGTGCGCAGCGCGCCGTTGGCGTAGACGTCGTAGCCGGTGACGCCGACGTTGTCCGTGCTCGCGTTCCAGGTCAGCCGGATCTGCCCGGACTGGGGCTGGGTGAAGGCGAGGTTCCCCGGTGCGGACGGGGCCTGCGTGTCACCGCCGGTCGGGCCCTGCACCTCGAACTCGCTGATCTGGCCGGCGGGCCAGCCGGTGTTCGCGGTGATCCGCAGCCGGACGTACCGGGTGGTGGCGGCGGTGAAGTCGATGGTCACGGTGCTGTTGGAGGCGGGGTTGAACTCGTAACCCCTGCTGGGGACGAGATCCGTGAAGTTGCCGTCCGTGCTGCCCTGGACCGCGAGGGTCTGGGTGCGCGCGCCCCATCCGTTCGTCGGCAGCTTCAGCACGACCCGGTCGGCCTTGACCGCCGCGCCGAGGTCGGCCTGGAGCCACTGCGGGAAGGCGTTGTTCGCGCTCTCCCAGTAGGTCGACTGGTTGCCGTCGCCCGCGTTGCCCGGCCCGTAGTTCTGGTTGGTGCTGCTGGCCGAGTAGGACGCCTGGAGCAGGGCGCTCGCCGCTGCTTCCTGGACCTGCAGCTTGGCCGTGGTCTTGGTGGCGCGGACGTGCTGGACCAGCGTGGGGTCGACTTTGAAGGTGACCTTGCCGTTCTGGAACGTGTGAGGTCGTTCCGCGACCAGCGTCGACCAGCCTCTGCCGTCGAGGCTCGTCTGGACGGCGAACGTCTCGGTGCTGTTCTTCGCGCTGGTCAGGGTGACCTCGCTGATGCGGGTCTGCTTGTCGAGGTCGAGGCTGACCGGCGCGGCCTGAGCGGCGGGGACGAACGTCAGGGTGGCCGCCGCGGTGATCAAAGCAGCTGTCGGGGCTAGCAGGGAGCGAGCGCGTGTCGTCAGTGACATGGCGTGCTTGGCCCTTCTCGGTGGGGACGCGAGGGGGTGTGGCGCGCCTCACCGTAGAAGTGACTAGCAGATTACCGCAATATCTCGACGTGATTGCGCAAATTTGCGACAGAGCGCTCTGAACAGGAAAGACGTCTGCTCGTTCGCGTGTCCGAACAGTGTCCCAGCGTGCGCAAGGGCGATCACCAGCGGCTGGACAGAGGGCTTCAGGGGAGGTTCGGGCCCGAACCTGCCCGGAAAATTGATTTGATCTCGATACGCGCGCTTGCGCGGGCTTGCTCCGCGCTTGCTGGGGTTGCGTAAGACTTGCGCAAATTTCAGAGCTTCGCGAACAACCTTCTGGCACGGTTCAGCAGATCCAGCCTGTGCTCACGCCGTCGCAGCGAGTGCCCCTCGCCGGGGTAGACCACGAGCTCGGAGTGCCTCACCGCGGCGTGCAGGAGTTCGGCTTGCTCCACCGGCACGTTGGTGTCCTCGGCTCCGTGCACGATCAGCATCGGCGTCGTGATCTCGTGGGCGTACGTGATCGGGCTGAGGTCGAGGGTGTCCGCGAGCGCGGCCTCGAACGCACCCCACTCGCCCTTCGCGACCTGCCGCGGCCAGTCCGAGATGCCCGCGCCGACGAGCGCGGCCTGGAACCTGTCGGTCCTCGTGGTGGCCCAGGCGGCCATGAACCCGCCGTGACTCCACCCGGAGATGCCGAGCCGTTCCGGGTCCGCGACTTCTTGTGCGACCAGCAGGTCGAGCCCGTCCTCGATGTCGTGCCACTCCTCCAGCCCGACCCGGCCGCCGACCTGCGCGGCGAACGCGTGCCCGTGCCCGAGCCCGCCGCGCGGGTTGGGCAGGAAGGTGGCGATGCCCTGATGCGCGAACCACTGCGCCGACGGCACCCAGTGCAGCTGCAGGTTGTCGGTGAACCGGTCGTAGGGCCCGCCGTGCACGATCGTGACGAGAGGGAACGGCCCGTCCTCGCGCGTCCTGCCTAGGGGGAGGACGAGCAGCCCGTCGAGGCCGAGCCCGTCGCGCGCCTGGTAGGTGAGGCGTTCCTGGGTGCCCCAGGGGATGCCGTCGAGATCTTCGTACGGCGACGGCAGGTGCGAACCCCTGACCCGCCCGAGGAAGGTGCCGTCGAGTCGCCGGAACTCGGTGTCGAGTCCGGTCGCCACCACCATCACCGGCGCGTCGCCGTCGTCCTGCACGAGGTCCACCGGGCACGCGGGCATGCCCTCGGTGAGGTTGCGATGGCGTTGGTCGAAGACGGCGTTCCCGGCCTGCAGGCGTGGCGGCGTCAACGCCAGGTAACACACCTCGTCGCCCCACCACACCGGCGATCCGGCGTCCGCCGGCGTCGGGCCCAGGTCGGTGATCGTGCCGTCGGGGGCGATGACGTGCAGTGCCTGGTTGAGCAGGCCGGGATCGATCTGCGGTGACGACCAGGTGATCACGGCGAGCCTGCCGTCGGGGTGGCGCGCGGTCTCGGCGACGTGCCGGCCCGGGATGGTCACGTCCGCCGGTGCCGGCTTGGGCGCCGGAGGGCGGTGGGAGGCCACGATCTCGTCCGTCAGTTCCCGCATCCGCGACCCTCTCGCGCTCAGGCCATTCTCGCGGGGAGGTCCGCGCGGCCTTGATCTCCACCTAACTGCAGGTCCTACGGTCGGCGCCATGACGATTCTCGTGGCGGGGGCGACCGGGAACGCCGGAGCACAGGTCGGAGCAGGTGCTGGAGAGGCCCGCGCGCTCCTTCGCCTCGTGGGCTCGGGAGCGCGCGGGTGCCTTTCTCAGCGGAGCAGGTACGCGTTGACGATCGTCTGCTCCACGGTCTGGCCGTTGCCGGACGCCTTGGCGCGCAAGGAGACCGACTTGGCGTCCCTCGGGTGGGCCAGCAGCACGCGGTTGCTGGTCAGCTGCGTGCGCTTCCACGTCGTGCCGCCGTCGTAGGAGACGTCGACGGACGTGACTCGGACCGAGTCCACCTGCGACTGGGTGGAGATCGGCACGGCGAGCATCTGGCCGGCCCGGCCGTAGCCCTCGTCGTCCAGTTGCGGGGTGAAGCGGATGACGGACAGCGGCAGGGCGGTCCGGCTCGCCGTCGTGTCGCTGCGGAACGTCCACACGCCGGACACGTTCGTGCTCAACGGGCCCGGCCTCGTGGCGGAGGCGACGAGGCGGTAGTTCGCGGCGCCCGGCTGGACGTCGGCGAGGCCCCAGCCCGGCTGGGTCGAGTCGAGCACCTTGGTGTTGTCGCGGTAGAGGACGGTCCGGGCCGCGGTGGCGGGGGAGTAGCCCTCGTTGCCCGCGTTGTCGCCGTAGAGCGGGACGGTGATGCGGACGAAGTCGCCCGTCCGGAACGAGTGCGGGATGTCGCGCGACGTGGGCAGCGCCGGGCCGAACACCGCGCGGTTGAACGGTTCCACGTAGGAGCGGCCGGGCTTGTAGTGGCGCAGCGGCGTCACCAGGGAGCCCAGGTTGCCCGTCTCGTCGAACAGGTTGAAGCGGCGTGACCAGTCGCCGCCGTCACCGCCGTAGTACTCGGTGCGCGGGCCGGGGACGAAGTTGTCCAGCGAGCCGTAGGTCCAGTCGGCGCGGCCCTCGGGGGACGAGGTGTGGCCGATCGAGGCGGTCTGGCCCGGCTTCAGCGCCGGCATGTCGACGCGGACGGACGCCAGGTCCTTCTTGGCGATCGTCTTGGTCAGGCCGGCGGGCGCCGTTCCCTTGCTGTACCAGGCGAGTCCGTAGAAGTCGGAGCCGGCGGTCCAGAAGGTCGCGATCTTGCCGGTGACCTCCTTCGAGTCGGGGCCGATGCTCGCCACGCCGAGGTGGTCGATGGAGCCGCCGACGGAGAAGTTGCCGATGGTGTAGGCGGTTCCGTTGACGACGCGCTCGAAACCGGTCTGCAGCAACGAGAGCTGCGCGGTCACCGGCAGGGTCACCTTGACCGGCTTCGCCTTGCGGGCGTCCAGTTCGATGGTGGTGGCGCCGGTGACGGTCAGGTTCGGGTAGTTGATGACGTCGTGCGTGTAGGCGCCGGACGACGACATCACGCTGCCCATCAGGATGTAGCGGCCCTTGGCGACGCGGGCCACACCCGTGGACGTGTTCGGCCAGACGCGGGCGCCGGTGTCGACGTTGATCAGGTTGGCGAACGTCTGCGTCGTCGTGGCGCCGGAACGCTCGACGCCGACCACCTTGACGTCGTAGCTCTCGACCTCGAGGTCCGCGACGACGGCGGTGCGCAGGCCGCTCGCGACGACCGCGCCGCCGAAGACGCCGCCCGCCGGTTGCTTGGCGATGTCCGCGGTGACGGTGGCCGTCGCGGTGCCGCCGGCCGGAACCGTCAGGCGCGCGGGGGAGACGCTGAACAACGTGCCAGTCGTGTCCGCCGACAGGTCGAGCGTCACGGCCTCGGTGCCCGCGTTGGAGTAGGTGATCTCCCGGGTCAGCGCGGCCTCGCCGGTGTGCGGCCACTGGTGCGCGCCGAAGTCGACGCTGGTCGGGGTCGACGTGACGTTCTGCTTGATCAGCTTCGCCACGTCCACCCGGCCGGTGCCCTGCTCGAACGGCGTGAGCCCGGACTTCGGCGTCGCCGTGCCGGTGAGCCGCGCCTTCAGTTCCGCACCGGTGAGGCCGGGGTGCTGCTGGCTCAGCAGTGCCGCGGCGCCCGCGACGTGCGGGGTCGCCATCGACGTGCCGTCGAGCGCGGTGTACCCCTCGGCGACGGGCGGGCCGATCTTGCCCGCCGCGTGCAGGGCGGCGACGATGCCGACGCCCGGTGCGGTGAGGTCGGGCTTGAGCGTGCCGGACTGGGACGGGCCGCGCGCCGAGAACTCCGCGATCTCGTCGTCGCGGTCGACGGCGCCCACGGTCAGCGCGGAGGTGGCGCTGCCGGGCGACCCGATCGTGCGGGCGGACGGGCCGAGGTTGCCCGCCGCGACGACGAACAGCGCGCCCTTGTCGGCGGTGAGGCGGTTGACGGCCTCTTCGAGGGGGTCGACCTCGGGT
This sequence comes from Lentzea sp. NPDC058450, assembly GCF_042721395.1. Classification (NCBI taxonomy): domain Bacteria; kingdom Bacillati; phylum Actinomycetota; class Actinomycetes; order Pseudonocardiales; family Pseudonocardiaceae; genus Lentzea; species Lentzea sp. NPDC058450. The sequence goes on along the minus strand of NZ_JBHXLO010000003.1, from coordinate 42,199 downwards.
GTGTCGTAGCCCCCGAGGCTCATGTTGATGATCTGGGCGCCCTGCTCGACCGCCCACTCCATGCCGGCGATGATCCCGCTGTCGTTGCCGGAACCGTTGTCCCCCAGCACCTTCACGTCGAGGATCTGCGCCTCGGGCGCGACGCCGTGGTACTTGCCGCCGCTCTTCGCGCCGGTGCCCGCGACGATCGACGCGACGTGCGTGCCGTGGCCGTAGCGGTCGACGTTGTCGGCGGACGACGAGAAGTTGCGCTCGCCGATCTCGCGGTCCGCGAGGTCCGGGTGGGTGTTGTCGACGCCCGTGTCGAGCACGGCGACCTTGACGCCCTTGCCTGTCAGACCCGCGGCGTACGCGGCGGGGGCGTTGATCTGCGCGACGCTGCGGTCGAGGTTCGCCTGGCGCTTCGCGTCGAGCCAGATCTTCTCCACGCCGGACGTCGTCAGCGACTGCCCGCCGACGAGCGGCGTCTGGGCGGCGTCGAACGCCACGCCGTTGATGCTGCGCAGCTGGAGGCCGGGGTGTGCCTGCGCGGTCAGGGTTCCGCGCGGGTAGGTCACGATGACCGGAAGGGCACCGTCGTAAGTGGCCAGTTCGGTGACGTCGAAGAGGCGTTCGTCGAGGCGGCCGTCCGCGATCATCGGGATGGCGTCGTGGGGGACGACGTACTCGTGCCCACCGGTCGTGTAGGTCGAGAACAGCACGCGTTCGCGGCCCTGTGCCGGTTTGATCGCTCTTTGTCCGATCAGGACTTGATCACCGGTGATCAGCGTGACCGGGCGGGTCGGCTTCGGCGACGTTTCCGCAGGTGAGGGTGAAGCTTGGGCGTGGCCCGCCGTGAGCAGGGCACCGGCCAGTACGACGACTCCGAGTAGGCGCACCCGGTCCTCCGTATGTCTGGTGGGAGCGGTCTCACGGACCGTAGTGACACGCTCACCTGACAGACAAGGTCTACACCAATTTCCGGCACGCTTTAATCTTTTTGCCGTGACGGGCCTGCGTGAACGCAAGAAGGCGGCGACCAGGGAAGCCCTGGGCGACGCCGCCTGGAGTCTGTGCGTGGAGCACGGTCTCGACGGGGTGACGGTGGATCAGATCGCGCGGGCGGCCGGCGTCTCGCTGCGGACGTTCTTCAACTACTTCTCCTCCAAGGAAGAAGCGGTCGTCGCCGGAGACACGGCCACCGCGCTGGCGTTCGTCGAGGAGTTCGCCGCGCGCCCGGCCGGCGAACCAGTGCTCGTGGCGTTGCGGGGAGCCCTGAACTCGATCTACCCGCGGCACGTCGACCTCGAACGGCTGCGCCAGCTGCGTGAACTGCGGCGCCACCCCGCGCTGCTGCCGCACGTGTTCGCCGCCTACTCGGCCCGCGAACAGGCGCTGACGGCGGCCATCGCGCTGCGGTGCGGCGCGGATCCCCTGGTGGACCCCTATCCGGCGGTGACGGCGTCGACGATCCTCGCGTCGATGCGGGCGGTCGTGCAGTGGTGGCTCGACACGCCCCAGGCCGCCGAGCGCTACACGGCGGACGAGCTGGTCGGCCGGATGATCGACCAGCTCGGCGCCGGGTTCACCAGGTGACCGGGAGCGAGTGCACGCCGTAGATCGACATGTCGGTCCGCAGCGGCACCTCGTCGGCGGGCACGGCGAGCTTGAGCGCGGGAAGCCGCTTGAGCAGCTCCGTGAAGCCGACGACCATCTCGACCCGCGCCAGCTGCTGGCCGAGGCACTGGTGGATGCCGTGCCCGAACGCCACGTGGTGCCCGCGCGGCCGGTCGACCAGCAACGCGTGCGGGTCGTCGTACTGGCTGTCGTCGCGGTTCACCGCGGGCACCGACACGACCACCGTGTCGCCGGCGCTGATGGTGACGCCGCCGATCACGACGTCCTCCTTGGCGTGCCGCGACACCCCGGAGCTGATGATCGACAGGTAGCGCAACAGCTCCTCGACCGCGTTGTCGACCAACTCGGGGTTGTCGCGCAGCTTCGCCCACTGGTCGGGGTGCTCCAGCAACGCGAACGTGCCGAGCGCCAACATGTTCGCCGTCGTCTCGTGCCCCGCGATCAGCAACAGGTTCGCGATACCGGTCAGCTCGTCGTCGGTGAGGTCGGTGTCATTGACGAGCCCGGACAACAGGTCGTCGCCAGGATTCGCCCGCTTGCCGAGCACGAGCCCCTTCATGAACACGCGCATCTCGGTGGTGTTCTTGATCTGCTCGTCCACCGTCGTGTTGAGACTGAGCAGCTTGGCCGTGCGCTTCTGGAACTCGTCCCGGTCGCCGTAGTCGACGCCCAGCAGCTCGCAGATCACCAGCGACGGCACCGGCAACGCGAAGTCGTGCACGAGATCCGCCGGCGCGCCCTTCTCGATCATCGCGTCGAGCTGAGCCGTGACGATCTCGTGGATGCGCGGCGTGAGGTCCCGCATCCGCCGCACGGTGAACTGTCCGGTCAGCAGCCGCCGGAAGCGCGTGTGCTCGGGCGCGTCCATGAAGATGAACGACCCGGCCCGCCGCTCCGGCGGGAACATCTCGGCGTGCAGCTCGGGCGAGAGCATCGCCCTGGCGCGCGGGCTGTTGATGCGGTCCGAGCTCATCTGCGGCGCCGCCAGTACCGCCCGTGCCTCGTCGTGCCCGGTGACGAGCCAGACGCTGTCGCCGTTGTGCTCGATCCGGTGGACCCGCCCGCGCTCGCTCAGGTCGGTCAGCCCGCGGCTGGGGTCGAACGGGCAGCCGCCCCGGTTGACGAGTTCCTCGGGCAGCTGGGGGCGGAAGAGCTCCTGCGCCTTGCGCTGCCGCTCGGCCGTGGTCATGGGGTTCCCCTTGTCTGACCCGGGGTGACCGGGTCGTGGCTCGGCGTCACCTCCAAGCTACCGAAACTTGCGCAACGTGCAAGAATTTTGCCGGTCCTTTAAGGGCTGAGGCTCTGGGGGCGGCGCGGGGTCGGGGGCGGGTGGCGCGAGCGGGGGCGCGGGATGAGGGGGCAGGGGGCAGGCGGGCGCGAGCTGAGGGCGCGAAGGGGTGGGAGGGTGAGGCGCGGCCCCGGAGTGGCTGGTGAGCCGGGCGGGTCTGGCCGGAGTCGGTGGCGGTGTCAGGTGGGCTGAGGTGGCGTTGTCCTTGGGGGTGGCCTGGCGTTGGGGCGGCGCCTGGTTTCAGGTGCCGCCCCGGCGCCTCGAAGTGTTCGGCTGTCAGACCGCGAACACCTGGGCGTCGTCCGCGAACGCCTTGAACTCCAGCGCGTTGCCGGCCGGGTCGAGGAGGAACATCGTCCACTGCTCGCCCGGCTCGCCCTTGAAGCGCACGTACGGCTCGATGACGAACTTCGTGCCGGCGGCGCGGAGCTTGTCGGCGAGCTCCTGGAACGCGTCGACCGTCAGGACGAGGCCGAAGTGGGGGACCGGCACGTCGTGGCCGTCGACCGGGTTGCTGACGCGCTCGGTCTTCGGGGCCAGGTGCGTGACGAACTGGTGGCCGTGCAGGTTCCAGTCGATCCACGTGTCGGAGCTGCGGCCCTGGGGCAGGCCCAGGGTGTCGCCGTAGAAGGTGCGGGCGGCGGCCAGGTCGTCTACCGGCATGGCGAGGTGGAAGCGTGGGACGTTAGGCATGTAGGAATGTTAACAAGAAGACAAGTGGATGCCATGTTGTCTTGTTAACATCACTACATGGCATTGGGGCCGGCGCGGCGGCGAGGGTTGGGGACCGAGGTCGCCGACGTCATTCGCGAGGCGATCTTCGAGGGCACCTATCCGCCGGGTGCCGCGCTGCGCGAGGTCGAGCTGGCCGAGGCGCTGGAAGTGAGTCGCGGGCCGGTGAGGGACGCGCTGAAGGAGTTGGAGCGCGAAGGGCTCGTGCGCACCGAGTGGCACAAGGGGTCCACGGTCGCGCAGCTGTCCGCCAAGGACGTGGCCGAGCTCGACAGCCTGCGCGGCGCGTTGGAGGTGCTCGCGGTCGAGCGGGTCGTCACCACGAACGCGTCGCTGGACAAGATCGCGCTGGCCGCCGAGAAGATGGAACGCGCCGAGACGCCGCACGAGATGGTGCGGTGCGACATCGCGTTCCACGACGCCGTGTACGCCGCCGCCGACCACGGCAGGCTCGCCCAGGCCTGGGACGCGATCCGGTCGCAGGTGCACCTGTTCCTGATCACCCGCGTGGCGCTCAGCTCCGACGGGTACCTCCAGCAGATCCGCGACGAGCACCGCGACCTGGTGGCGGCGCTGCGGCTCGGCAACGCCGAAGGAGCCCTCAAGCTGTTCGCCGAGCACCGCAGGCACGCCTTCGACGTGCTCACGCGCAAGAACGACTAGAGCCAGCCGTGTTCGTGCGCCACGGAGAACGCCTCCGACCGGTGCGCGACCCCGAGCTTCGCCACCGCCGCCGACAGGTGGTTGCGCACGGTCCCGGGAGACAGCGAGGTCCGCGCGGCGATCTCCGCCACCGGCGTGCCGAACTCGCTGAGCCGCAACACCTCCAGCTCCCGCTGCGTCAGCGGGCACGGCGGCGCGGCCAGGGCGTCGGCGGCCAGTGCCGGGTCCACCCAGCGGCCGCCGGCGTGCACGCGGCGGATCACGTCGGCGAGCGTGCCGCCCGGCGATCCCTTCGGCAGGAAGCCCCGCGCGCCCGCGTGCAGCGCCTGTTGCAGGTGTGGTGGGCGGCCGCGGCCGGTCAGGATCACCACGGCGCACGACGGCAGCACGCGCGCCAGTTCCTCGGTGACCTCCAGGCCGTCCAGCGATGGCATCTGCAGGTCCACCACGGCCACGTCGGGGCGATGTGCCCGTGCGGCCTCCACGGCGGCACGGCCGTCGCCGGCGCGTGCCACCACCTCGAGGTCCGGCTCCAGATCGAGCAGGGCCGCCAGAGCGTCGCGGATCAGCTCCTCGTCGTCGGCCAGCAGCACTCTGATCACGTGGGCACCACTACCTGCAACGTGAACACGTCCCCCGACTTCTCCGCCGACACCTGACCACCCGCCGCCGCGACCCGGTCGCGCACGCCGCGAATCCCGTTGCCCTCGGCCAGAGGCTTCTCGGCGCCGTCGTTCGTCACGGTCATCCGCACCTCCGAGCCGACCGAGACGTCGATCATGCACCACGTCGCGTGGCTGTGCCGCAACACGTTGGTGCAGGCCTCCCGCAACGCCAGCGCGAGCTGCGTGGCGTGTTCGCCCGACACGTCGGCCGACGTGACCGTGCACCGGATTCCGGCTTCCTGCAGAACGTTCCGCACGGCCTCGATCTGGCCCGCGAGATCCACGGCGCGATAGCCGTGCACGGCGTCACGCACCTCCTCCAACGCCGACGACGCCAGCCGTTGCGCCTCGAACGCCTCGGCAGCAGACCGCGAGGGATCGGAGGAAGCCAGCCGCCCGGCCAGCTCGGCCTTCAGGGCGATCACCGTCAGCCGGTGCCCCAGCAGGTCGTGGACGTCGCGGGCGAACCGCAGCCGCTCCTCGCTGACGGCCAGCTCCGCCTGCGCCTCACGCCCCGCCCGCGCCTGCCCGAGCAGCCCGGCGAACCACATCGGCAGCCCGGCCATCGCGATGATCGTCAGCCCGACGGACGCCGCGATCATCTGGTACGTCGTGTGGTCGCGCGTCACGAAGAACCCGACCAGCCCCGACACCACCACACCGCCGATGGCCGCGAGCCACCGCCACGGACCGGAGAGCAGCAACGGGGCGAACCCCGCCGCCGCGCCGCCGATCCACGCCCACGTCGACAGCTCGTCCGGCCCGACCGGCGCCACCAGCGGGATCGACACCGCCACCGCGGCCACCAGCACCCACAGGGGTCCGCCCCGCAACGTCACCGCGAACGCCACGGCCACCACCAGCAGCCCCAGCACCCCGAGCCACCGCAACCCGGACGGCTCGCGCAGCACCGACACCAGCGGCACGACCAGCGAGCTCATCCACAGTAGGTGCAGGGCTCCGCGCAACGCGGTGTGCGGAAGGTCGTTCATCGCCATCAGCCTAGAACCACACCGTCAGGATCGTCACCGCGATGACCAGGTCGAACACGCCGCAGCCCTCCGCCCACCAGCGCGGCACGACGGCGTCGCGCACGTGGTGCACCAAGTCCCACAGAGCGTGCGCGGCCCAGCCCAGCGCGATCAGCAGCACCCCGGTGTGCGGCGACACCGCCAGCACCGCCGCGCCCAGCAGCAGGAACAGGCCGAACACCACGAGCTGGACCCGCGGCGCCCGCCGCGCGAAGAACAGGTAGGCCGCCTGGCACAGCAGCAGGGTCCAGACCGGAGGCACCACCGGCGAAGCCCAGAAGTCGATCGTGATCGCCAGCGAGAGCACCGACGGCCACCGGTCGCCCAGGAACCGGATCACCGGGTTGGCACTCGGCGTCCCGTGCTCGTGCCGGTACCTGACCAGCACGAACGCCATCGCGGGCAGCATCAGCAGGTGCCCGCCCATCTCCACGACGTCGGCGGAGACGAGACCGGCCCAGTAGGGCACCAGCACCACGGCGTACGGCACGACCATCGCCGCGCACATCTCGACGATCCGCCCGTGCCCCCGATAGCGCATCCACAACGCCATCGGCACGGACATCGACGCCGCCATCCACAGGGCCGCGAGCTCGACCCGTTCCGGCGTCCACAGGGGCCCGAGCAGGGCCATCCCGACGAGCATCGCCACGAGCATCTCGGCGCCGTGGCGCACGACCGGCGACCGCAGCGCCGGCATCACTGTTGTTGTCATACGTCGAGACTCGGAGAATCCCGGCGCAAGTCCTATCCGTGCCGTGTCACGAGTCGTCTGGGCGAAACGCCTAGGCGACCTGTGCGTCGATCTCGGCCCAGATCGTCTTCCCGCCGGTGAACTCCTTGGTGCCCCAGCACCGCGAGAGCTTGGCGATCAACGTCAGGCCACGTCCCCGCGTCTCGCCGAGCCGTGAGTGGCCCAGGTTCGGCAGCTCGGCCGGAGTGTGGTCGTCGACCTCCACCCGGACGAAGTCGGTATGTCGCTGGACCCGCACTGCTCTGGGTCCCGAAGCGTGCTCGTAGGCGTTGCTGGCGAGTTCAGTGCACACGAGGAGAACGTCGAGCCGGACGTCCTCCGACAAGTCCCTCAGCAGGGTTCCGATCCACACGCGCATGGCGGCGAGGTCGGGCTCGTCCTCCGGCAGGGTGTGCACGGTCCTCGCGGAAGTGCTCAGCACTTCTGGGGTGTCCATCTCCATCCCACCTCGTTCGGGGCCTGGCCCTCCTGGCTTTTCAAGACGGCCGTCAGGGTGCGAAATACCACCGTGCGTGCTACCCCAAACGCGTGGATGGTTATGGCTTCAACCTCGCGCTGGTCGCGGTCCTGGTGTTGCTCAACGCGGCGTTCGCCGGCAGCGAGATGGCCTTCGTGTCGTTGCGCGAAGGTCAGCTGCGGTCGCTGGAACGCGAGGGGCACCGCCGGCTCGTCCGGCTCGCACGCGATCCGAACAGGTACTTCGCGACGATCCAGATCGGCATCACGCTGTCCGGGTTCCTCGCCTCGGCGACCGCGGCGGTGTCGCTCGCGGCACCGATCGTGCCGTTGCTGAGCTTCCTCGGCGGCGCCGCGAACGGGGTCGCGATCGCCCTCGTCACCGTGGTCCTGACGTTCGTCACACTCGTCTTCGGCGAGCTCGCGCCCAAACGCCTCGCGATGCAGTACGCCGTGCGGTGGACGAAGATCGTCGCGCGCACGCTCGACTTCCTCTCGACGATCTCGCGTCCCGCTGTGTGGCTGCTCTCGAAGTCGACCGACGTCGTGGTGCGCGTGTTCGGCGGTGACCCGAACGCCGAAGAGGAGCAGATGTCACCGGAGGAGCTGCGCGATCTCGTTGAGGTGCAACAACATCTGAACCAGGAACAACGCACGATCATGACCGGCGCGCTGGAGATCCACGAACGCCGGCTGCGTGAGGTCCTCGTGCCGCGCAGGCAGGTGACGATCATCGAATCAGGTTTGGGCATCCCCACCGCGCGGGAAGTCCTTGCGAGGTCCGGACATTCACGGGCGCCGGTGACCAGGGACGGTCACCTGGACGACGTGCTCGGCGTGGTGCACCTGCGTGACCTGCTCGACGACACCGCGGTGCTCACCGACGTCGCCCGCGCGCCGATGGTGCTGCCGGACTCCGTGCGCGTCACGGACGCGTTGCGGCGCATGAAGGCCGAGCACGAGCAGCTGGCGCTCGTGGTGGACGAGCACGGTGCGGTGGACGGCATCGTGACCCTGGAAGACCTGCTGGAGGAGATCGTCGGTGAGATCTACGACGAGACCGACTCCGACGTGGTGGCGGTCAAGGCCCAGGCCGACGGGTCGCTGGAACTGCCCGGCACGTTCCCGGTGCACGACCTCGTCGACGTCGGCGTGGAGCTGCGGGACGCGCCGCAAGGCCAGTACGCGACCGTCGCCGGACTGGTGCTGCTGATCCTGGGCCGCATTCCAGAAGAACCAGGCGACGTGGTCGAAGTGTCAGGATGGAGCATCGAGGTCCTCGACGTCGAACACCACGCGATCACGCAGGTGAGGCTGAGGTCACAGCCGAAACCGCGGAATGAAGTGGACCTCTGAACCGTTACACACCTGTGCAGCCACCTTCTGGCTGCACCACCTGCCAACGGAAACGGGGGGATTTGTCATGCCTGCAGATCTGAAGAACCGCGCGTCCGGGCAGCAGGACGGGGACTCGGTCGGCCAGTACCTGCGCGACGTGGGCCGCACGCCGCTGCTCACGGCCGACGAGGAGGTCGACCTGTCGCGGCGCATCGAGGCCGGTGTCTACGCGGCACATCTGCTCGAGACCGGCGAGACGAAGCGCGACCGCCGGATGCTGCGCAGGCTCGTCGTGGAGGGCGAGCGCGCCAAGGACCACATGATCCGCGCGAACCTGCGCCTGGTCGTGTCGGTCGCGAAGAAGCACTCGTTCCGCGGCCTGCCGTTCGGTGACGTGGTGCAGGAGGGGAACCTCGGCCTGATCCGCGCGGTCGAGAAGTTCGACTACGCCAAGGGCTACAAGTTCTCCACCTACGCCATGTGGTGGATCCGCCAGGCGATCGAGCGCGGCCTGGCCGAGCAGACCCGCACCGTGCGCCTGCCGGTGCACGTGGTCGAAGAGGTCAACAAGCTGAAGAAGATCGGGCAGAAGCTGTCCGCGGCGCTCGGGCGCGACGCGACGGTCGAGGAGATCGCCGCCGAGGCCAAGTGCACGCCGCGACGCGTGCAGGACCTGCGCGACGCGGCCCGCACGTGCGTGTCGCTGGAGACGCCGGTCGGCGACGAGGGCGACTCGGTCCTGGGCGACCTCATCCAGGACACCGACGGCGTGTCGGCGCCCGATCTCGTGGAGCAGCAGGAGTTCACCGAGGGAGTTCGCTCCCTGTTGGACGTCCTGCCCGAACGGCAGGGCCGCATCATGCGCCTGCGCTACGGCCTGGAGGACGGGCGTGCCCGCACCCTGCAGGAGGTCGCGGAGGAGCTCGGCCTGACCCGTGAGCGGATCCGTCAGCTGGAGAAGCAGTCCCTCGCCGTCCTCAAGCAGTCGGGCGACCGGGACGATCTTTTCGCGCTCGCCGGCTGACAACCGTACGAAAGTCGCTTGTTCTACTCCTTGTCGCAACTAAAGACTCATCACGTCCGATAACGGACTAACGCTGTTTCGCAACCGCGTGTGACCGCAACGCAGTAGGGCCGTCGAGGGCCGGCCCGCGGTCGCACGCGGTTCCCTGCGATCAAGGAGCAGTGATGAGACTACGCACCCTGCGCACGCTCGGGGTGGCGGCCATCGCCGTCGCCACCACCGTGCTCGCGCTCCCCCAAGCTGTGGCCGCACAGCCTGAGGGCCCGATCGTTGCCGAGAGCGCGCCCAACGCGGTCCCGGACAACTACATCGTGGTGCTGAAGAACGACCTGACCCAGTCCCAGGTGGCCGGCCGCGCCGGTGACCTCGCGACCAAGTACGGCGCGAAGCTCGGCTTCACGTACAAGGCCGCGTTCAAGGGCTTCTCCGCGACGCTGTCGAAGCAGCAGGCCAAGCGCCTCGCCGCCGACCCGGCCGTCGCCTACGTCGAGCAGGACCGGACCGTGCAGGTCCTGACCGACCAGCTCAACCCGCCGTCGTGGGGTCTCGACCGCATCGACCAGGCGAGCCTGCCGCTCGACTCGAAGTACAGCTACAGCACGGGCGCGTCGAACGTGACGGCGTACGTGATCGACACCGGCATCAACTACGACCACGCCGACTTCGGTGGTCGTGCGTCGTTCGGCTTCGACGCGTTCACCGACGGCCGCAACGGCAAGGACTGCCAGGGCCACGGCACGCACGTGTCCGGCACCGTCGGCGGCGCGACCTACGGCGTGGCGAAGAACGTCAAGCTCAAGGCCGTCCGCGTGCTCAACTGCGCCGGTGGCGGTTCCGTCGCCACCGAGGCGGCGGGCGTCGACTGGGTCACCGCGAACGCCGTCCTGCCGGCCGTCGCGAACATGAGCCTCTACACCGGCACCGCGAACGAGCCCAGCCGCGTGCTCGACGACGCCGTCCGCGCGTCGATCGGCCGCGGCGTCACGTACGTCGTGGCGGCGGGCAACTTCAACGACGACAGCTGCAAGTACTCGCCGCAGCGCGTCACCGAGACGATCAACGTCATGGCGACGGCCCGCACCGACGCCCGCGCGTCGTTCTCGTCCTTCGGCACCTGCAGCGACCTGTTCGCTCCCGGCCAGGACATCGTCTCCGCGTCGTACAGCAACAACACCGGCACGGCCACGATGAGCGGCACGTCCATGGCGTCCCCGCACGTCGCGGGCGCGGCGGCGCTGTACCTCGCCGACAACCCCGGCAAGACCCCGGCCGAGGTGCACGCGGCGATCCTCGCCCAGGCCACCCCGAACAAGGTCACCAACCCGGGCGCCAACACGGCGAACCTGTTGCTGCGCACCAACGTCGGCGGCGTTCCGGGTGTCTCGGTCACCAACCCGGGCAACCAGAGCACCGCGCTGAACGGCACGGCGAACCTGACGCTGTCGGCGTCCGGCGGCACCTCGCCGTACACGTGGACGGCGACCGGTCTCCCGACCGGCCTGGCGATCAACTCGTCGACCGGAGTCATCTCCGGCACGGCGACCGTCGCGGGCACCTACAACGTGACCGCCACGGCCACCGCGACCGCCGGTGGTTCGGGCAGCACGTCGTTCACCTGGACGGTCGGCTCGGCGACCTGCGCCCCGCAGACCAACGGCACCGACGTCGCGATCCCGGACAACACGACCGTGACGTCGACCGTGGTGTTCAGCGGCTGCACCGGCACCGCCTCGGCCAGCAGCAAGGTCGAGGTGCACATCAAGCACACCTACAAGGGCGACCTCGTGGTGGACCTGGTGGCGCCGGACGGCTCCGTCTACAACCTGCACAACCGCTCGGGCGGCAGCGCCGACAACATCGACCAGACCTACACGGTCAACCTGTCGTCGGAGACCCGCAACGGCACCTGGACGCTCCGCGTCCGCGACGCGGCCACGGCCGACGTCGGCACCATCGACACCTGGACCCTGACGCTCTAAAGGGCTTCTAGTGTCGTTCTGAAGTAGTGCATCGAGAGCTCCGCGTCCCGCGACCGTTCGTGCGGGGCGCGGAGCTTCTCGATGAACTGGGCGATGTCGTCGAGGCTCCACCGCAGCGCGTAGAACGGGCTCTGGCCGCCGGTCAGCCACAGGTCGCGTTCCGGCGGGGCGAGGCCGACGGTGTCCCAGTCGACCAGCTTCAGGCCGTCGGCGGTGCGGATCACGTTGCCCGCGTGCGGTTCGCCGTGCGTCACGACCCGTTCCGGCGGCAGCGCGGCGGCGAGCCGGTCCAGTTCGGTCAGTCGCGCCCGCACGACTTCGGCGTGGGCGACGAAGATCTCCCGTGCGGAGGTGGAGAACCACTCGCCGGGGTCGTCGAGCAACGCCGCCAGCGTTGCTCTGCCGGGAAGGTCGAGGGCTGCGGCCGGTGTGTGCGGCGGTGGTGAGCAGGCGTGCAGCTCGGCCAGCAGCTCGTTCACCCCGGCCGGGGGAGGATTGCCGAACGTGCCGGCTTCCCCTGCCACGAAAGGGAAGACGCTCAGCGCGTACCGGCCGTTGAGCAGCACCACCGTCTCGCCGTCGTCGGCCCGCAGCGGTGCCACGACGAACGGCAGCGCGCTCAGGCTCGCGGTCGTCTCCATCGCCTGCCGCAGACCGTCCAGCGGCTTGGCCGTCAGGTCCGCGACCGACGTGAAGTGGTCGCCGGCGCTCCAGTGGTAGTCGCCGAAGCCGAGCGGCGCGTAGACGGGCGTGCCGGTGACGCCGAACCGGGCGAGCCCGGCCGCGAGCTCGTCGTCGGACAGGCCGACGGGAAGATCTTCCACAGCCGACGAAGCTACCGGCCCGGATGGCACGATGGCGCGCGTGAACCCCTCCGCCGTCCTGCGCACCCTCGCCCGCCTGAGCGCGGCCGAGCAGCCGCAGAAGCTCCAGCTCGACCTCAGCAAGGCGGCGGGGCTGCTGTGGCTCGGCGACCACGAGCCGTCGTGGCGGGCGATCACGCTGGAGCAGGAGGGCCCGCACTGGACGCCGGTGTCGTGGACCGCGCCGAAGCAGGTCCGTGCCGAGGTCACGCACCTGGCCGCGTTCGACGCGTTGCACCAGGAGGACCGGCTGCTCAGGCTGGGCTGGGCGTTCCTGGCGGGTCCGGCGCAGATCGGCGGGCAACGGCGGCGCGTGTGCCTGCCGCTCGTGTCCCGGCCGGTGCGGCTGCATCACGGGATCGGGCTCGGCTACGCCTTCCACGTCGCCGGTGACGCCGGGGTGTTCCCGCTGATCGACGACTGGGCGCAGGCCGCCGAACGGGAGGCCTCGCTCGCCCCCACACCGGAGTGGATCGCCGAGACGCTGCGGCTGGCCGGGTTCGGGGACGTGCCGATCGTGTCCGACGACCCCAAGTCGTTGATCTCCGGCAGCGAGCTCAAGGTCGCGCTGGGGGCCGGGCTGCACGCCGGGGAGCCGGTCGTGAAGACCGAGCACGGCACGGCGTTGTTCGACTGGTCGGGCAAGAAGGGACTGGAGGGCACGGCGTTCGCGGCGCTGTACGGGGCCGCGAGCGAGCCGGACGAGCACGACGAGCCGATCAGCTCGGCGTTGCCGCTCAGCCACAGCCAGATGCGCGCCGTCGAGCACGCGCGGCGAGCGCGCATCACCGTCGTGGGCGGGCCGCCCGGCGCGGGCAAGACGCACACGCTCGCCGCGCTGGCGCTGGACGCCGTGGCGGCGGGGAAGTCCGTGCTGCTGGCGAGCCGCACCCGCAACGCCGCCGACGTGCTCGGGGCCGCGTTGCGCAAAGCGGGCGGGCCGGTGCCGGTGCTGTTCGGCGACTCCGAACTGCGGCAGGAGATGGCCCGCGAGCTGAGCGACGGGCTGACCGCCACGAGCGATCCCGGCAAGCTCGCTCACCTCGACCAGGAACGGGTCAGGGCCGCTGCCGCGGTCGCCCGGATCGAACGCACCGTCGGCGCCACACTCGCCGACGAACGGCTGGCCGCCGAGGCGCGCAGGCACCAGGCGTTGATGCCGGCGCATCGGGAGGTCGCCCCGAAGGCGTTCGACTCAGGCGTCGATTTCGTTCAGCTGCAAGGACTTCTGGCCCCGCGCACCGGATTCCTCAGTGGACTCCGCACGAGCTGGGCGCTGGGCAAGGCTCGCAAGCTCACCGGCGCCGGTGAGGCGTCCACAGAGGACCTCGTGGCGGCCGTGGAGGCGGCGGAACAGACCGCGGCGGCCGTCCGGGTCGCCACGAACGGCACGACGTTCGGTGAGCTGCGGCCGTTGCTGGCCGAGAACGACGTGCACAGCCGCGCCGCGACGGCCGCGTGGCTCAGGGAGCTCTCGGTCAGCCGCCGGGGAGCGGGCGCGCGCCGGGCGGTGGCGGCGCTCGCGAAGGCGTTGCGGTCCGGACGGGCCGCGCGCCGGCGTGGACTCGCCGAGATCGACAGCGCGGACCTGGTGGCGGCACTGCCGTTGTGGGTCGGCACGCTGGCCGACGTGGAGGACATCCTCCCGCCGGTGCCCGGCACGTTCGACCTGGTGATCATCGACGAGGCGAGCCACGTCGACCAGCCGCTCGCCGCGCCCGCGCTGCTGCGCGGCAGGTCGGCGGTCATCGGCGGCGACCCCCGGCAGCTGCGGCACGTGTCGTTCGTCAGCGACCAGGCCGTGCAGGCCGCCGTCGACGCCGAGGGCACCCAGGCCCTGCGCGACCGCCTGGACGTGCCGAAGGTGAGCCTCTTCGACGCGGGCGCGGCCACGGCGGGTGTGCACTGGCTCGACGAGCACCACCGCTGCGCGCCGCACCTGATCGGGTTCGCCGCGACCCGGTTCTACGACGGCCGGATCGCGCTGCTCACCACCCATCCGTCGATCGCCGACGTCGACTGCATCGACACCGAACGCGTCGACGGCGAGCGCACCACCAAGGGCGCCAACCAGGCCGAGGTGGACGCCGTGCTGGCCCACGTCCGCAAGCGGATCGCGGCGGGCGTGCGGTCGATCGGCGTCGTGACGCCGTTCCGCGCCCAGGCCGACGCCGTCGAGGAAGCCCTGCTCGGCGAGCTTTCGCTGGACGAGATCACCACCGGCGGCGTCCGCGCGGGCACCGTGCACGGCGTGCAGGGCAGCGAGTTCGACGAGGTCGTGATCAGCCTGGCCGCCGACGCCAAGCCGGGCGCGTGGCGGTTCGTGAACGACCGCAACCTGCTGGCCGTGCTCACCACCCGCGCCCGGCGCCAGGTGCACGTGATCACCTCGGTGGCCGAACCGCCCGGCCTGATCGGCGAGTACCTGCGGCACGCCGACGTGGCGCCGACCGAGACCGCCGGTGAGGAGCCCGAGGACGCCTGGACCTCGAGCCTGGCGCGGGAGCTGCGGACGGCCGGGCTGACCGTGCGGACCGGGTATCCGGTGGGGCAGTGGCGGGTCGACCTGGTGGTGGGGGAGAAGGAGAACGCCGTCGCGGTCGAGACGCGCCCGCACCCGTTGGGGGAGCAGGCGCACCTCGCACGGTGGCGTGCGCTCGGCCACGCGGGGTGGCGGGTGCACGACGCGTTCGGGAGCAGGTTCGGCGACGACCCGGCGCGGGGTGCGGTGGAACTCGCGCAGGAGTTGGCGCTGGGGGACCGGTGAGGCTCGGCGGGGTGCCGGGCTGCGCGGCCACGACACCCCGCCTGGCGGCCTCCGCTACCTCCGGGCCGGCTTGAACAGCGGCTCCGCCTTCGCCACCGACGGCAGGAACGGGTTCGGGTTCGCCGGGCACACCGTTCCCACCGCGGGCAGCTTCCCGTCCAGCAGGTAGGCGTTCGTGTGGTCCGTGGCGCACTGGCTGATCCCGTACGCCGTGTGTCCCCATCCCGCGTACGCGAGCAGACGGCTGCCGGCGATCTGCCGGTTCACGGCCTGCGCGCCCCGGAAGTCCGTCACGCCGTCGAAGTAGTTGCCCACCACCAGGACCGGCGCGTTCGTGCGGGTGCGCCACGGCCCGGTGAAGCGGTCCTCGTTGACGGGCCAGTTCGCGCACGCCGCGTTGCCCCACCACCAGTACGGCCCGAACTCGGAACCCCTTGCCGCGTAACGGGAAGTCGCCTGGTACGACTCGAACGCGCGGGGGAACTCGATGTCCGCGCACACGTTGCCGTTGTAGGAGTCGAACCCGTTGGGGTAGTCCGCTTCCGCCGCGACGGAGAGCGAGCCCGCCGCGTCGGACAGCTGGTCGAACAGCGCGGCGGTGTCCGGCCAGTCCGACGGCGAGTACATCGCGCCGGCCGCCGCGCCGATCACGGCGTCGTAGGTGTAGACCTCGTCGCCGAGCTGGATCGGCTTGGCGCGCACCGACTTCAGCAACGCGTTCCAGCGCTGCTCCGACTTCGGCCCGAACGCGCAGGCCGCCTCGTCGCAGGTGCGCAGGAACTCGCGGAACTCCTCCTTGGTGGCGATGCGGTCCGACTCGATCTGCCGCCCGCTGGACCACAGCTCGGGGTTCAGCACGCCGTCGATCACGAGCGCGCGGATGTTGTTCGGGAAGAGGTTCGCGTAGGTCGCGCCGAGGAACGACCCGTAGGAGAAGCCCAGGTAGTTGAGCTTGCGGTCGCCGACGGCGCGGCGCAGCAGGTCGAGGTCGCGGGCCACGTCGGCGGTGCTCATGTGGCGGGCGATGCGCTGGTCGTCGCGGCACTCGGGGCCGAGCGAGCGGTAGCGGTCGTAGAACGGCCGTTCCTGCGCGGCCTGGTACGGGAAGCCGGGGACGCCCTCGAAGAACTTCTCCAGGTCGGCCTCACTCGCGAAGCAGTGCAGCGGGTCCGACCTGCCGATGCCGCGCGGGTCGAACCCGACGATGTCGAACCGGCCCTGCAGGTTCGCCGAGAGGGTGGTGCCGGCGCCGAGCGCGAAGTCCACACCGGATCCGCCGGGACCTCCGGGGTTGAGGAACAACGACCCGATCCGGCGTGCCTTGTCCGTCGCGGGTTTGCGCGCCAACGCGACCGTCGTCGTCGCGCCGCGCGGGTCGTCGTAGTCGAGCGGCACCTTCACGGCGGCGCACTCGAAGCCGGGGTTCTCCGGGCCGCACGACGCCCAGCTGATGCGCGGGACGGCCACGTCGCCCGACGCCTGCACGGCAGGCGTGCCGGTGATCATGAGCGCGGCCGCGGCGGCCAGCACGGTGAGACGCATCGACAAGCTCCCCTTCGTCCGCGAAGGGCTCTTCCTATCGGCTCACCACCGGGCACGTCGACCGCCGAAAGTCGTGTCCGGGTCGCGCGTCAGTCCGGCTGCCGGTGCTTCTGACGCACGCCGAGCCGGTCCGCGATCTGGTCGTGGATGGGCGTGCTCATCACGATCGGGCTCGTCGGCGGCGCCTGGGTCGCCGTTGTTCCAGGCGTGTCCGGGTTTTCCTGCATGGAGGGGAGCGTAGGGATGGTCATTGACCCCTCAACGACGCTGATCAAGAAATCACTCTGGCTCTACCCCAAGAGGTGAATCGGATTCCCCCGATCTATACCGAGCGTGCCGGTCTGGAGCTGGTAACGGACCGCGTGTGGGTGTCCTCGATCGGGTTAACTCGAATTGCGCAGCGACGTGGAATCTCAGCGGTCGGACGCGCGGATTGCGGGACGGCGACGGGATGCTGAACGATCGGGGGCAGGTTCGGACGAGCGTGGAGCGTGGGAGATGGTCAGCGGCAAGCCGGGAGTGGCCAAGCGACAGCTCATCCTCCTCACCGGCAGAGCCCACCCGGAGCTCGCCGAGGCCGTGGCCAAGGACCTGGGCGTGGCGATCACCCCGCAGGCGGCCTACGACTTCGCGAACGGCGAGATCTTCGTCCGGTTCGAGGAGTCGGTGCGCGGCGCGGACGCGTTCGTCATGCAGAGCCACAGCGCGCCGATCAACGACTGGTTGATGGAGCAGCTGCTGATGGTCGACGCGTTGAAGCGCGCCTCGGCCAAGCGCATCACGGCCGTGATGCCGTCGTATCCGTACGCGCGCCAGGACCGCAAGTACGCCGGGCGTGAGCCGGTGTCGGCGCGGCTGATGGCGGACATGTTCAGGACCGCGGGCGCGGACCGGATCGTGACGGTCGACCTGCACACCGCCCAGGCCCAGGGCTTCTTCGACGGCCCGGTCGACCACCTGCACGCGATGTGGCTGCTGAGCGATCACGTCGGCAGCCGGTACCGGGGCGAGGACCTCACGATCGTGTCCCCGGACGCCGGTCGCACACGACTCGCCGAGAAGTGGGCCGACCTGCTCGGCGGCTGCCCGATCGCGTTCATCCACAAGACCCGCGACCCGTTGCGCCCCAACGAGGTCATGGCCAACCGCGTCGTCGGTGACGTCGAGGGCCGCACGTGCGTCGTGGTCGACGACATGATCGACACGGCGATGACGAGCACGTCGGCCGCGCGGCAGCTGCTGGAACAGGGCGCGAAGGACGTGATCCTCGTGGCCACGCACGGCGTGCTCTCCGGCGAGGCCTACGACCGGCTGATCGCGAGCAAGGCGCGCGAGGTGATCCTCACCGACACCCTGCCGATCCCGCACGAGAAGCGCTTCCCGGGCCTCACGGTGCTGAGCATCGCGCCGCTGATCGCTCGGGCGATCCAGGAGGTCTTCGAGGACGGCTCGGTGACGAGCCTCTTCGACGGCAACGCCTGATCGGGAAGCACCGGCGCCTCACCCGTGTTCGTATGTGGCATGGGCGACAAGAGGGTGGAGCTTTCGGCGAAAAGGGTCCGCGCGTACTTCGGCGGCGAGCTGGTCGCGGACACGACCGCGCCGCGCCTGGTGTGGGAGATCCCGCACTACCCGCAGTACTACGTGCCGCTGTCCTCCGTGCGCGCGGAGCTGAAGCCGACGGACGAGAGCGGCGTGTTCGACGTCGTCACGCGCGGTGGCGCGGCGGCGGGCGCGGCGCGGACGTTCCCCGACCCGGAGCTGGCCGACCTCGTCCGGTTCGAGTTCGGCGCGATGGACGAGTGGCTCGAAGAAGATGAGCCGATCTACGTCCACCCGCGCGACCCGTACAAGCGCGTCGACGTGCTGGCCAGCTCACGGCACGTGCGGGTGGCGTTGGACGGGGTGACCCTGGCGGCGTCCTCGCAGCCGCGGATCCTGTTCGAGACGAGCCTTCCACCGCGCTACTACCTGCCGTTGAGCGACGTCCGGTTCGATCTGCTGAAGCCGTCTTCGACCCAGACGCGGTGCCCGTACAAGGGGACCGCCGACTACTGGTCCGTCGAGGCCGGCGGCGTCGTGCACGAGGACCTGGTGTGGATCTACCGGTCGCCGCTGCCCGAGAGCCAGAAGGTCGCGGGCATGGCGTGCTTCTACAGCGAGAAGGTCGACCTCTTCCTCGACGGTGAGCTCCAGGCGAAGCCGAATACTCCCTGGTCATAGCTACGTACAGCGAGTCCTAGTTCACAATCTGCAAACTTGCAGTGACTGCAAAAAGGTCCGTACGCTGATCCTCGTGAACCAGCCGGGGGAGAGCCTGCGCGACCGCAAGAAGCGACGGACGCGTGCCGCGCTCGAGCGGGCGACCGTGCGTCTCGCCGCCGAGAGGGGCTACGACCACGTCACCGTGGAGGAGATCGCCGCCGAGGCCGACGTGTCGGTGCGGACGTTCTTCAACTACTTCGCGAGCAAGGACGAGGCGCTCATCGGCGCGGACCCCGAGGCGGGCCCGCGGATGGCCGAGCGCATCACGTCGGCCGCGGACGAGGTCCCGCCGTTCGAGGCGTACCGGTCGTCGGTGCTCGCCGAGATCACCGAGGAGCTGAACAACGCACGCGACCTGTGGCTGCTGCGCAAGGAAGTCCTGATGCAGCGGCCGGACCTGCTGGTCCGCGCGTTCGCCAACAGCGCCGAGTCCGAACAGCTGCTCAGCGCGGCCGTCGCCGCACGGGCCGGGCTTCCCGAGTCCGACCTGTACCCGCGGCTGATCGTGCACGCGGGCAGTGCCGCGTTCCGCTGTGCGGTGACGCGCTGGGCCCACGACGACAGCCTCTCGCTGGGGGCTCTCGTCGCGGAGGCGCTCGACCTGTTCGGCTCCGGGCTGGCTCACGTACCGAGTCGTACCCAAGGGGGATCATGAGCACCGAAGCAGAAGTGACACCGGTTCACAGCAAACGCGAGGTCGTCCAGGCCTTGTGGGGCCTGATGATGGGCATGTTCGTGGCCATCCTCGCCGGCACCGTCGTGTCGAACGCGCTGCCGCGCATCGTCGCCGAGCTGCAGGGCTCGCAGTCGGTGTTCGCGTGGATCGTCACGACCGAGCTGCTCGCGATGACCGCGACCGTGCCGTTGTGGGGCAAGCTCGCCGACCTCTACAGCCGCAAGCTGCTGATCCAGGCGTCGCTGAGCCTGTTCGTCGTCGGCTCGCTGATCGCGGGCTTCTCGCAGAACATCGAGATGCTTATCGTCAGCCGCGTCGTGCAGGGTCTCGGCGCCGGTGGCGTCACGGCCCTCGCGACGATCGTGATGGCCGCCATGATCCCGCCGCGTGAGCTGGGCAAGTACTCGGGCATGTTCGGCGCCGTCTTCGGCGTCGGCACGGTCGCGGGCCCGCTGATCGGCGGCGTCCTGGTCGACACCTCGTGGCTCGGCTGGCGCTGGTGCTTCTTCATCGGCATCCCGTTCACCCTGGCCGCGATCTACATGCTCCAGCGCACCCTGCACCTCCCGGTCGTGCGCAAGGAGGAGACGAAGATCGACTACCTGGGCGCGTTCCTCATCGTGTCCGGTGTGTCGACGCTGCTGATCTGGTCGTCGTTGGCCGGCCAGAAGTTCGAGTGGGCCTCGGGCTGGACCGCGGGTCTCGTGTCGCTGGGCGTGCTGCTGCTGGTCGCCGCCGTGCGCGTCGAGGCCACCGCGCACGACCCGATCGTGCCGCTGTCGATCTTCCGCAACCGCACGGTGGCGCTGACCACCATCGCCAGCGCCCTGGTCGGTGTGGCGATGTTCGGCGGCACGGTGTTCCTGTCGCAGTACTTCCAGCTCTCGCTGGGCAAGACGCCCACCCAGGCCGGCCTGCTCGGCCTGCCGCTGATCTTCGGCCTGCTGATCTCGTCCACCGTGGCCGGTCAGCTGATCACGAAGTTCGGCAAGTGGAAGGCGTTCCTGGTCTCCGGCGGCGTCTTCATGGTCGGCGGCCTGCTGCTGCTGTCCACGATCACCGCCCAGACCACGGTGTTCGTGGTGTCCGTGCACATGTTCGTGCTCGGCGTCGGCGTCGGCCTGATGATGCAGAACCTCGTGCTGGCCGCGCAGAACGACGTGCCGGCCAAGGACCTCGGCGCCACGACCTCGACGCTGACGTTCTTCCGCTCACTGGGTGGCGCGATCGGCGTCTCGGCGCTGGGTGCCGTGCTGGCCAACAAGGTCTCGTCGCTCGCCGCCGAGAAGTTCGGCGACATGGGCGGAGGGGCCACCGGGCACCAGGTGCCGGACCTGTCCGTGCTGCCTCCCGAGATCAGGGCCGTGATCGCCGACATCTACGCGACGGCGACCGCGGAGATCTTCCTGGTGGGCGCGCCGATCGCGGTGCTCGCGCTGCTCGCGGTGGTGTTCATCAAGGAGAAGCCGCTCAAGGAGACGAGCGGTGACGACCGGCTGGCGGCGGAGATGGCCGCGGGCCACTAGGTTCGCTCAGAGTTCGGGGACCCGGTCGTTCGCGGCCGGGTCCCTGCCGTTTTCCAGGCGGAAGACGTACGCGCGGAGGTCGGCTTCGAGGTCGCCCGCGAGGTAGGCGAGGAAGTCGCGTCCGCCCGCCGCCGCGTCGAGCGTCTGGCCGGACGCCTCGGCCGACCACTCCGCGATCAGCCCGGTGACGTGTTCGACGACCTCGTCCCTGCCGTGCCACCAGGCGCGGACGGCCTCCGGTGTCCACCGTTCGTCGCCGTCGTAGGCGTAACCGTCGAACGGGTCCTGCTCGGCCGCCTCCCGGACTGCGTGGATCTCGTCCGGGGTCCTGGGCTGCCGGTAGATGAACTCGTTGTAGTACTCGCCGCCGTACAGGACGTGCCGCGGCGCGTGCAGCCTGCCGGTCCAGCAGTTGTCGGTCATCCCCGTGTAGAAGGGGCCCGGCACGTTCAGCCAGTGCTTGTCCGCCCACCTGTCGGTCACGCCGTCCATGATCCCTGACTTTCGTCGGGGGTCGGCCCTGTCCTTCGGGTCGGGTTTCGCGGCGCGCGCGTCCCTACCTTCAGTCGCATGATCTCCTGGGGTGCAGCGCTCACGCTGCTGGTGACCACGTACATGGGCGAGGCCTCGATTCCGGGCATGGCCGTCGCCGTCACGAAGGACGACCAGATCGTCTCCGTGCAGGGCTACGGCCACGACTCGACCGGCGCGCCGATCACCGGCAGGTCCAAGATGGCCATCGCGTCGGTCAGCAAGTCCTTCACTGCGCTGGCCGTGCGGCAGCTCGCCGACGAGGGCAGGCTCGACCTCGACCGCCCGGTGTTCGACTCCCGCGTCGCGCCACGACAGCTGCTCGCGCACAAGTCCGGCATCAGCGACCGGACGCTGAAGGAGAAGAGTCTCCCGCAGCCGAACAGCCCGGCCGAGGCCGTGGAACGGGCGAAGGAGGTGCTTCAGAACGCCGTGCCCGACGACCAGTTCCGTTACACCAACACGAACTACCACCTGCTCGCCCGCGTTGTCGAGGAGGCGTCGGGCGAGAACTTCAACGCCTACCTGAAGAAGCACGTCTTCGACCCGCTCGGCATGCGCGACACGACCGCGATCGACGTGACGCCGCGCGACCTGCCGCCGGACTACCCCAAAGGCTTCGGCTACGCCTACGGGGTCGACGTCCCGCTGACCGAACCCGACCGGTTCGTCACGGGCTCCGACGGCGTGATCACCACGGGCGACGACATGGCGAAGTGGCTCGCGGCGCAACCGAGGCTCCAGCCGCGGGACGGCATGGGCTGGGAGGCCGACGACCAGGGACGGTTGCGGCACAACGGGATCTGGTTCACCGGCACGGCGGGGCAGCTGCTCACGCAGGACGGCCACGGCATCGCGGTGTTGTCGAACAGCGGGCTGACGCTCGGCAACGACGGCACCTACCTGCTGGAGAACGCGATCGCGGACGTCGTCGCCGGCCGGACGCCGCCGGAGCCCGAGTCGTACCGGCTGCTGGTCGACCTGGTGCTGGCCGCGCTCGTACTCCTGTCGATCGGCCTCAACGTCCGGGCGTTGCGCAGGCCGCGCAGGTTCCACAAGGCGTGGCAGGTGTTGCGGTTCGTGCCGGTCGTCGTGTTGCTGACGTTGCCGGCGCTCATCGGCGTGTTGTACGGCGGGCGCGACATCACGTTCTTCCAACTGATGCACTACTCGCTGCCGCTTGTGGTGTGGTTGGGAGTGTCGAGCGTGATGAACCTGAGCGTGGCGGTGGTGCGGTGGAGGCGGTGAGGACGGCGGCGCTCGCCGCGTGCGTGGCGGCCGTGGTCGCGACCTCGTTCGCGATGGACGACGGCGTGCCACCGTGGACGGCCGCGGTGTGGGTGCCGTCGTTCGCGATCTCGTTCCTGCTCGGGCGCCGCATGACGTCGCACTGGCCGGCGCTGGTGTTCGCGGGCGGGGTCGTCGGCGGGGTGACCGGGCTCGTGCTGGTCGGGGTGGCGGTGGCCGTGCCGTGGTTCCTCGGGCGGGTCGCACGGCAGCAGGCCGTGCTGGCGAGGACCGAGGTCGAGGCCGCTCACCTGCGGGAACGCACCCGCATCGCGCACGAGGCGCACGACTCGCTCGGCCACGAGCTCAGCCTGCTCGCGTTGCAGGCGGGCGCGCTGGAGATGACGCTGCCCGCCGAGCACCAGCGGGCGGCGGCCCAGCTCCGCGAGACCGCGGCGAACGCCACCGAACGCCTGGCGGCACTGGTGTTCCTGCTCCGCGACGGCGAACCACCCGCGCTGACGACCCTGCGCGACCTCGTCGACCGCGCGACCGGAGCAGGCATGCGCGTCGAGTTCACCGCGGCCGGCGAGACACCCTCCACAGTGGAGCGGACCGTGCACCGGATCGTCCAGGAAGGACTGACGAACGCGGCGAAACACGCGCCAGGAGCGGAAGTCCGGATCAGGGTCACGTCGGCGGAGGGCAGCACGGTCGTGGAGATCGGCAACGACACCGGCGGGCGCAGGGGAGCGGGCAGCAGGCTCGGCCTCGTGGCGTTGCGCGAACGGGTGCGGATCGCGGGCGGTACGCTCCGGACCAGCAGGCACGACGGCAGGTTCGAGCTGACCGCGACCGTGCCGCACACGGGGGAGCTGTGATCCGGGTTCTGCTCGCGGACGACGAGGCGATGGTGCGTGCCGGCGTGCGCGCCATCCTCGGTGCCGACCCCGCCGTCGAGGTCGTCGCCGAGGCGGAGGACGGGCGCGAGGCCGTGGAGAAGGCCCTCAAGCACCGCCCCGACGTGACGTTGCTCGACGTCCGCATGCCCCGCCTCGACGGCCTGGACGCGGCGAAGGAGCTCGCGGCGCTGGGCTTCGCGGTGGCGATCCTGACGACGTTCAACGACGACGGCTACCTGGAACGAGCGCTCGACGGCGGCGCGAAGGGGTTCCTGCTGAAGTCGGGCGACCCGCGCGAACTGATCGCGGGCGTGCACGCGCTGGCGTCCGGAGGCGCCTACCTCGCCCCGAAGGTGGCGGCGCGGATGATCGCCGGCTTCCGCGGCGGCCGGACCAGCCAGGCCCGCACCCGGGTGGAGTCGTTGACCGCACGGGAACGCGACGTGCTGAAGCTCCTCGGCCAGGGCCTGTCGAACGCGCAGATCGCGCGGCGCCTGGACCTGGTCGAGGGCACGGTGAAGGGGCACGTGAGCGCGATCCTGAGCCGCCTGGGCGCGGAGAACCGGGTCCAGGCGGCCATCGTCGCCCACGAGGCAGGTCTCGCCTAGAACGGGAAGTGGCCGTGCTCGCTCGCCACGGTCACCCACCGCGTCGCCGAGAACGCCTCCAGGCCCCACCGGCCGCCGAACCTGCCGTACCCGCTCGACTTCACCCCGCCGAACGGCGCCTGCGGCTCGTCGTCCACCGTCTGGTTGCCGACGTGCACGATGCCGGTCCGGATCCGTTGCGCCAGGCCGAGTCCACGCCGTGAGTCCTCGGTCATGATCCCCGCCGTGAGCCCGTGCTCGGTGTCGTTGGCGATCGCCACGGCCTCGTCGTCGTCGGCCACCGGCACGACGACCACGGCCGGTCCGAAGATCTCGTCGTGGAACACCCGCATCGCGGTCGTGACCTCGTCCAGCACCGTCGCGCCACCGTCACCGCCGGCCCGCACCCGAGCCCCGGCGGCCACCGCCTCCTCCACCAGCGCGGCGACCCGGGACGCGGCGCGCGGGTTGATCACCGGCCCGATCACGGTGCCGGCGTCGGCGGGATCGCCGTGAGGCAACGACGACACCTTGGCCGCGAGCTTCGCCGTGAACTCCTCGGCCACCGACCGATGCACCAGGATGCGGTCGGTCGACATGCAGATCTGCCCGGCGTTGTGGAACGCCCCGAACGTCGCCGCGTCCACCGCGTGGTCGAGGTCGGCGTCGTCCAGCACCAGCAACGAGTTCTTGCCGCCGAGCTCCAGCACGGCGGGCTTGAGGTGTTGTGCCGCCAGCGTTCCGACGATCCGCCCGACCTCGGTCGACCCGGTGAAGTTCACCGCCCGCACCCTCGGGTCCGTGATCAACGCCTTCGCCACCTCGGCGGCGTCGGCGGGCGCGTTCGTCACGACGTTGAGCACACCCGCGGGCAGCCCGGCCTCGTGCAGGACGTCCGCGATGAACAGCCCGGCCGCGATCGGCGCGTCCTCACTGGGCTTGAGCACCACGGTGTTCCCGGCGGCCAGCGGCGCCGCGACGGCGCGCGTGCTGAGGATGACCGGCGCGTTCCAGGGCGCGAACGCCGCCACGACCCCGAGCGGTTCCCGGAGCGCCAGCGACAGCTGTCCGGGCACCTCGGTCGTGAGGACCTCGCCGACGGGCTGGGTCACGGCGGCGGCCGCCTCGCGCAGGATGTTGGCCGCCAGCATCACGTTGAACCCGGCCCAGCCGCCGACACCACCGACCTCGGCGGCCATCAGCGCGACGACCTCGGCCGTCCGCGCCTCCAGCCCGTCGGCCGCGCGCAGCAGGATGCCGCGTTTCACCGACGGCGAGGTCGCGGCCCAGCCGTCGAAGGCCGCCTGCGCCGCGTCGACGGCCCGCGTGACGTCGGCGGGACCACCCGCGGCGACGACGGCGTGGACCTCGCCGGTGAAGGGGTTGAGGTCGTCGGTGGTGCGGCCGTCCAGCGCGGGAACGCTGTCGCCGCCGATGAAGAGCTCACGAGTGTCGCTTGCCACAGCCCGGATTCAAGCGGCCCGGCGGGTGCTCAGCCAACCCCAGCTTCCGGTGGATGGAAACTGGGCTCCAGCATCCGGGCGATGCCGCGGGACGCCACCTGCAGGGCCGCGACCAGCCGGGCCCGCACGTTGCGCAGGTCCGGCACCACGATCCCGAGGGCCGCCACGACGTGCCCCTCGACTTCGACGGGCACCGCCACGCTGCACGCCCCGAGCGTCATCTCCTCGAACGTCTGCGCGTACCCGTCCCGCCGGATCCGGTGCAGCTGCGCGCGCATCCGCCCCGGTTCCGTGACCGTGAACGCCGTGATGCGCGTCAGGCCGTGCGCGAGCACCTCCTCCTGCACCTCCGCCGGGGCGTGCGCGAGCAACACCTTCCCGACCCCGGTGGAGTGCAACGGCAACCGGCTGCCGGTCGTGCTCACGATCGGCACCGACGCGTGCCCCGACACCCGGTCGAGGTACAGCACCTGGGCCCCTTCCCGCACGGCCAGGTGCACCACCGCCCGCGTGGCGGCGTGGATGTCGTGCAGGAACGGCTCCGCGACCCGGCTGAGGTCCACCTCGCCCGCCGCGAGCAGCCCGAGCCGCCAGATCCGCCGCCCGATCACGTACTCGCCGGAGTCCAGCCGCCGCACCGCACCCCACTCGGTGAGCTCGGCCAGCAGCCGGTGCGTGGTGCTGATGGGCAGGCCGCAGCGCCGCGCGATACCGCTCAGGGTCTGGCGGCGGTGCCTGCTGTCGAACGTGCCGAGCAGCGACAGCAGCTTCGAGGAGACAGTGGCGGCCATCCCGCTGATTCTGCACGGTCGGGTCCCGGCGGGCCCAGGTCGTGTCCTGCAAGTCCGTCGGGCGGCAGTAGCGGCCGAGGGCCCCGGAGACAGCACCGCCGCCATGCCCGAATACGCCCGGTATGAGGGTATGGCGGCGGCACTGCCTCCGGGTCTCTCGCCCGCGCCTGTCACCTGACAAACTTGCCGGACACGGCCTAAACCGTCCCCCGCGGCTCGACGACGCAGTCGGGCCCCGGGAACACCAACCCTTCGTGCCCGTCGTTGAAGCGGACGAGATAGGGCGGGTGCCCGTCGTTCCCGCGGACTTCGAGGATCTCGCCGAGGCGCTCCTCGAGTCCGATGGAACGGCTGTGGACGTGGAGCCTGTCACCCACTGTTGCTTGCATGGGCTGCGACACCTCCGGTGTGCGGCTTGAGGTAGGCCTAAAGCCTAGGCCGACGCCGGAGGTGCGCAACAGGGCTCAAGTGCTCATCCGCCGCAGGCCGAGGAGACCTTCGCGACGAGGTCGGCCTTCTGCTGCACCCAGTCCGCCGCGGAGCTGACGTTCTGCATGCCGTTCGCGGCCTCTTCGAGCGCCTTCTTCACCTGCTCGTCCGGCGCGGAGCCCGCGAGGGTCTCCAGCTCCTTCGCCTTGGCCTGAGTCTCCTCCAGAGCCTTCTGGGGGTCGCTCATGTCCGGCGAGAAGCCCACGAGCTGGATCGCGTCGGCGCACAGCTTCACCTTGTCCGCGGTGTCGCTGACGCCCTGGATCGTGTCGCAGGCCGTGAGGCTGCCCAACGCGAGGGCAGCCGCTGCCAGCGTTCCAACAAGGCGCATTCGCTCTCCTATGCCCGATGTGTCCGGTTTCGTTGTATACAACTCTACCGAGTAACTGGTTGATCGGTTTGGCGTTGGTAGAGCTTGCGGATGACGTCGTCGATTTCCGGCTCCACGACGGCGAGGTCGTGGACCTCCACCTGCCGCACCACCTGGGTGATCAACTGGGCCGCCGTCGTCTCCGCTCTCCTGAACGTGAGGTGGTGGCGCAGCCCGTTGGCTTCGCTGCGCACCGCCGTTACTCCTGGGACGTCTGGCGCGGGTCCGGGTTCCCTCAGGTCGATGACCAGCTCTCTTTCCGGGGTGACCTCGGCCCGCAGCTCGTCGAGCGGTCCGTCGGCGAGCACCCGGCCGTGGTCGATCACCATCAGCCGCGGGCAGAGGCGTTCGATGTCGTCCAGGTCGTGCGTGGTGAGCAGCAACGTCGTGCCGCGGCGGGTGTTGAGGTCCGCGAGGAACTCCCGCAGGCGTTCCTTCGACTCCAGGTCCAGGCCGATCGTCGGCTCGTCCAGCACCAGGAGGTCCGGCGCGTGCAACAACGCTGCCGTGATCTCGCCGCGCATCCGTTGCCCCAGCGAGAGCTGACGCACCGGGGTGATCAGAAGCTCCTGCAGGCCAAGGAGTTCGACGCACTCGTCGAGCCGCTTGCGGTAGTCCTGCGCGGAGACCCGGTAGATGGACCTGAGCAGGTCGAAGCTGTCCTGCAGCGGCAGGTCCCACCAGAGCTGGCTGCGCTGGCCGAACACGACACCGATGCGTTTGGCGAGGTCTCGTCGCTGGCGGGACGGATCGACGCCGTGCACCTCAATGTGTCCGCTGCTCGGCACCAGAATCCCGGTCAGCATCTTGATCGTCGTCGACTTGCCGGCGCCGTTCGGCCCGACGTACCCGACGGCCTCGCCCGCCTGCACGTCGAACGTGACGCCGTCGACCGCGGTGACCGTCTTGTAGTTGCGCCGCAGGCCTTTCGACGTGGCGACCTTGAACTCCCTGCGGAGCTCCCTGACCTCGATCATGATCCCGTCCCCCGGTAGTGCCTGACCGCGAACCGCCACACCAGCGCGGCGACCCCTGCCGCCAGCGCCGCGACGAGCGGTGATGTCCAGCCGACCCAGCCCGGCAGGCCGATCGGGTCCTGCCTGTCGAGCAACGCGAGGCTCGGGTAGTACGCGACGAACGCCCCCGGCACCACGAACGCCATCAGCCAGCGCAGCGGCCGGGAGTAGACGTTGATCGGGTACGACGTGAAGGCGTTGCTGCCGTAGGTGACCGCGTTGGCGAACTCGCGGCCTTCGACGATCCAGAAGCAGATCGAGCAGGCCACCACCCACACCGCGCTGTAGATGACCGCGCCCGCGATCGGGGTGACCACCGTCAGCAGCACCTTGGCGGGCGACCACGCGACGTCGACGTGCATGAGCGCGTAGACCATCACCGCGAGCGCACCGGTGATGCGCCCGATCCTGCGCAGCCTGATGTCGGAGCACATGATCTGCGGCAACAGCCGGAGAGGCCGCATCAGCAGCACGTCGAAGCTGCCGGTGCGGATGTAGGTCGGCAGGTGGTCGAGCTGCCCCGCGAAGAGGTCCGCGACGCCGAAAGCCGCCCCCGCGAACGCGTACATCAGCAGCACCTCGTTCTGCGAGAAGCCGCCGAGCGCGTCGATCCGGGTGAAGAGGATCAGGATGACGATCAGCTCGTAGCCCTGCGCCAGCACCTGCGTGAAGAAGTCCATCGCGAACGACGCGCGGTACGACATCTGGCTCTTGAGGCGCGCGCCGATCAGCCTGGAGTAGACGAACTCAGCCACCCTGCAGCACCACCTTCCGCACCGCGCGCTGCAGCGTGAAGTGGCCGATCGCGATGATCACCACGGCCCAGAACGCCTGCAGGCCGAGGATCTTCAGCGGATCGCCGTGCCCGAGGAACACGTCGATCGGAGCCTGCAGCACCGCCGGGAACGGCGTCAGCCAGAGGATCTCGCGCGCCCAGTCGGGGAAGAACGCGATGGGCACCGTCAGGCCGCACAGCAGGCCGGACGAGATGTTCCAGAACCCGTACAGCCCCCGGTTGTCGAGCAGCCAGAACGAGCTGATGTCGATGAGGAACCGGAAGCCGAAGCTGATCACCAGCGCGACGAGCGCGCTGAGGCCGAACAACGGCCACTGGGCCGCGTTCTGCGGGAACTGGAACGGGAACAACAGCATGCCGAACACCATCGGCGGAGCGAGGCGCGTGAGGAACGCGTACCCGCCCCGCCCGACGTCCTCCGCGAGAAGGGCGCCTTGCAGATTCCACGGCCTGTACAGATCTACTACTACGTCACCGGATCGCACTCGCTCGGCGAGCTCGTTGGTTCCCCACAACAGGACGAACCCGAGCAGCCCCTGCCCGATCCAGACGTACGTGTTGGCGGCAGCGACGTCGTAGTCGGCGATCTCGCCGTTGGCCGCCTTGAGAGCGGCGACGAGAACGGCGACCCGCAGCAGGCCGAAGACCACGTTCGTGGTCATTCCGGCCAGCATCGCTTGTCGGTAGGTCGAATACCTTCGGAAGCCGGCAATGATCAAATCGGCGTGAACACGCACGTCGGTCTACGTTAGCGACCGTCGCAAGTGGATATTTTCAGCTCCCGAACGCGCTGGTGACGACCTCCCCGGCCTCCGGCTGCGACGCGAGGCAGAGGAAGTAGTTGCGGCTGCCGTCCTTGAACCCGACCGCGCTCATCTCCCAGCCGGTCGTGTCGACGGTCGGCCGCGAGTTGGCCTTCATCACCTTGGCCGTGCAGACGTCCTTCAGCTCGGGCGACGCCATCAGCTCGTCCGAGTCGACCGCCGGGATCTCGCCGGAGAGCCAGCCGCCCGCGAACGCCTCCCAGTAGTGCAGGTCGGAGCAGCTGGCGACCTTCCGCGCGACCGCGGGCATGCCACCGATGTTCGTGATGCCGCGGAAGCAGGTCGACGTCTCGATGCAGAACCCGGAGTCGCACTTCTTGAGGTACGGCGGGATGTCCTCCGCGCCACCCTGCTGCGTCGTCGACGGCCCGGCACCCTGCGCGTTCGTCTTCTGGTCCCCGCCGAAGGGGTTCCACACGACGAAGCCCACGACCAGCGCGACCACTACAGCGGCCGCGCCCACGACCAGCGGCCACGCCTTGCGCTTCGGAGGCTGCGGCACCGGCACGGTCGGCATCCGCATCGGGTCGATCAGCTCGTCCCGCAGCTGCGCGGCGCTGGGCGTGCGCAGGTTGGCGTCCGGGTGCAGAGCCCTGGCCAGCGCCTCGTGCAACGCGGCCGGCACCCCCGGCACCGCGGGCACGGGCCGGCGCAGGATCTCGCCGAGCTGGTCGAACGACGTGATCGGCCACGGCACCGGCCGCGGCGGCTTGCCCGCGAGCAACGTGTAGAGCGTGGCGGCGAGGCTGTACACGTCGGCCTGCGGCGTCGGCTCGGCCATCGCGAACGCCTCGGGCGGCGCGTAGCTGGGGCTCAGGGCGTCCCGCGTGACCGTGCTGCCGCCCTGCGCGTCGAGCAACGCCGCGAGCCCGAAGTCCGCGAGCTTCGGCGTCCCGTACCGGTCGACGAGGATGTTGCCGGGCTTGATGTCCCGGTGCAGCACACCCGCCTGGTGCGCCGCGGCCAGCGCGTCCGCGAGCTTGATGCCGAGGTCCCGCACCTGGTCCGGGTGCAACGGCCCTTGGTTGTCGAGCTGGTCGGCGAGCGACCCGCCCGTGCACAGCTCCATGACGATGTACGGCGTGCCCTGCTGGGTGATGTTCGCGTCGTGCACCCCGACGACGTGCGGATGTCCCGACAACTTGGCCGCGGCCTGCGCCTCCCGCAGGAACCGGCGCCGGTCCCGTTCGTCGACGAGGACGCGGTTGTCGATCTTCACGGCCACGTCGCGCCCGAGCTGCGCCTGGTGGGCGGTGTACACCGTGGCGAACCCGCCCGCCCCCAGCGGTCTCAGTGCGGTCAGGCCGGGAATGTGGGGTGCGGTCACGCGCGGCAGCTTAGTTCCGCACCCCGACAGTTTTCCGCCTAGGCCGTGCAGTTCAGCGAGCCGGTGTGCAGGGCGTGACTCTTGGTGTTGTCGTCGTCCGACCAGAGCACCGTCTTCTTGCCGTTGACGCAGGTAGGCGCGATGGCAAAGCCTTCGAGGTTCACGTTCGGCAGCTTGGCCGGCCGGTCATAGGTGGCCTTGAGCGCGAACCGCCCCTGAACGATCGCGAGTGTCGTGGCGCGCCCACTGCAGTTGTCGTCGCAACTCGCCCACAACCGGTCCTTCTCCCACTCCAGGTCCATGACCTGCTTCTGCCCGCTGGCGAACTTGGCGACCAGCTTCGCGCCGGTGTCCTGGAGCGCGTAGAGGAAGATCCCGCCCGTGGCCTCCAACCCGACCGCGATGAGCCCCGTCCCGTGGTTGGGGTGGTCGGCGGGATTGTAGAGCTTGCCGGCGTCGTCCTTGAACCCCTGCGCCGTGAGGAACGAGTCGGGAATCCACGAGATCCCCTCGGGCCCCTCGTTGGGGTCCACCGAAGGCATCCCGGGCAGCTTCCACTCTGCCGCGGCGTTGCTGCCGGTCCCGAACTTGAGCACCATCGGTGAACTGACGTCCCCGTTGTCGTTGTCCCGCTCGGTGACGACGAACAGCCCGTCCGGCGTGCTCACCACACCCTCGGCGTCCGGGTCGCCCTTGCCGTTCTTGAACTTCAACGACCGCTTGGACTCGACCTTCCAGGTACTCCCGCTGGGCACGAGCCGGTACAGCGTCGACGGCCCGTTCTTCACCGCCCACACGACCTGGTCGCTCTCGAACGACAACCCGCTGAGGTTCTTGCCGAACACGTTCGACCCGTCAGCCGTCTGCGTGGCCGACCCGCCAGGCCACGCCGTGGCAGCGTCAGCACTGCCGACCATGAGCGCGACTGCGAGAACCGTGAAGACACCGATCGCCTTGATGCGCAACGGAAACGCCCCTTCTCTCCCGAAGCGCTCAAGATCGCACTCCGGCCGGTCAGGCGGCGTTCGTCCAGTGGACCAGACGATGAACTCTCAGGCTACTTCTTGGCCGCGGCCTTGGCGGCCTTCTTGAAGTCGCGGACCTCCAGCAACGACTTCGAATCGCGCACGTCAGCCACGCTACGTCGGCTTCCTTCGTCCCCGTAGCTGCCGGCGGCCGTCCGCCACCCCTCCGGAGTGACGTCGAACTGCTTGCCCAAAAGGGCGAGGAAGATCTTGGCCTTCTGCTCCCCGAACCCGGGCAACGCCTTGAGCCGCTTGAACACCACAGCCCCGTCCCCGTCGGCCCAGATCCGCGTGACGTCCCCGTCGTACGTCTCGACCACGAACTGCGACAACGCCTGCACCCGCTTGGCCATGCTGCCGGGGAACCGGTGCACGGCGGGCGGCGTGGCCATGACGGTGGCGAAGGCCTCGGGGTCGGCCTCGGCGATGCGGTGCACGTCCAGCCCGCCCATGCGGTCGGCGAGGACCTTGGGGCCGGAGAAGGCCTTCTCCATGGGAATCTGCTGGTCCAGCAGCATTCCGGTCAGCAGGGCGAACATGTCCGACGCGAGGAGTGCGTCCGCGTCGGGGTTCTGCGCGAGGCACACCGTGCGGGTCATGGCGGCAATCCTGACACGCGGCGCCGACCGGCACGAATTCTGGCTGGACGGGCTCTCAGGCCCCCGCCACGCGCACCTCGGACACCACCTGGCGCACCAGCACGCGCAACGCCTCGCGGTCCACGGTGGCCGGGTCGTCGGCCAGCCAGTCGCCCATCTCGTCCACGAACTGCTCGGGCGTCATCGGCGGCACCTCGTAGTCGAGGTCGTCGTCGCAGGTGACCTCGCCGGCGCGGCTCGGGTAGACGATCACGGCGCCGCGGATCTCCAGCCACGGCAGGAGTTCGGCGAAGCGTTCGACGCTGTCGAGCAGGGAGGACGAGCCGCCGCGGAACGGGTGGCCGTTGCGCCACAGTTCGCCGTCCTCGTCGCAGTAGTAGTGGCCGGGGAGCCACGACTTCGACTCGATGAGGACCAGGCGGCGGCCGCACAGCAGGGCGTGGTCGACGTCGGTGAAGACCGAACCGGGCCAGGCGAGGCCGTGGAAGATGCGCACGCCCGGTAGTTGCGTCATGTACTCCGTGAGCAATCCGGCGGTCAGCCGTTCGCGTCTGTTTTCACCCGGACGGCCGAAGATTGTGTTCCCGTCGTACTCGCCTGCGAACGCCCGTTCGGCTCGGAAGACGGCGAGGTAGCGGCGCACCAGTCGGAACGCCCCGTAACCGGCGCCCGCGACGAGCGGTAGCCAGACGGCCAGCAGGAGTGGTGACAGGGGGAGCGTCAACGGGATGAGGAGGACGAACCACCCACCGATCGCGGCCGCCGCCGGGGCGTGTCCGAGGCCGGTGGCGGGGACGTAGCGGACCCGCGCGCCCAGGTCGATCCGGTTCCACCACTCCATCGAGCCGAGGTCGACGCGGGGGCGGGGTGCCATGTAGTTCGGGTCGTCGCCGAAGTCGCGCAGCCTGCCCGTGTGCCCTGTTCGACGAGGTCGCGGGCGTGCGGGTGGGCGGATGACCGTCGGCGCCGGGGCGGGCGGGCGGTCGTAGTCCGCTCGGCGGACCGGGTCCTTCAGCGTCTCGTAGGCCTCCTGGAGCAGGCGGAAGCTGCCAGACGTCCCACCCGCGTCGGGGTGCATGACCTTGGCGAGAGAGCGGTAGGCCGACTTGATCTCCGAGGCACTGGCGCCCCGGTTGACACCGAGCAACTCGTAGTAGTCGATCCCTGGCACGACACCGTCCAGTTCGAGGTTGGTCCGTGAACCTTATTGGGTCCAACACTTTCGCAGGGCATACGGCCCGGACTTCCCCGACTAGTGTGAAGGTGCGGTGGCGAAGGGGCCTGTAGCGCAGTGGTTGACGCGCCCTCCGGGACGGAGGGAGAACGCCGGTTCGAATCCGGCCGGTCCCGCTCAGAACTTCCGCTCCCGCATTCCCTCGAAACGTCCTTTGTGGACGGTGCGCGAACGCGCGACGAGGCGCAGGATGGCCACGTGGAAGCACTCGAGAACCTGCGGCGCCTCTGTCTCGCACTGCCCGAGGTGACCGAACGCCTGAGTCACGGCGAACCCACGTGGTTCATCCGCGACAAGAAGACCTTCGTGACGCTGTCCGACCACCACCACGACGACCGCGTCGGGTTCTGGTGCGCGGCAGGCGAAGGCGTCCAGGAGACCCTCGTCGACCAGGACCCGGAGCGGTACTTCCGCCCGCCCTACGTCGGTCATCGCGGCTGGCTCGGCGTGTACCTGGACGTGCCGCCGAACTGGGACGTCATCGCGGACCTCGTCGAGGACGCCTATCGGGTGATCGCCCCGAAGACGCTGGTCGCGCGACTCGACGCTCGAGTTGCCGACCCGGCTGACCTGCCGCAGTCTTCCGCGCATGGCGACCTGTGGCGTCTGTGGCAACGAGTACTGGATGGCCTTCGAGGTGCGCACCGTCGGCGGCGGCGTGCACACGTTCGACAGCTTCGAGTGCGCGATCCAACGGCTCGCGCCGCGCTGCGAACACTGCGACTGCCGCGTGATCGGGCACGGCGTGGAGGTGGAGGGCAAGTTCTTCTGCTGCGCCCACTGCGCGCGCATGGGCTCGGCGGACCTCGGCGCGATGATCCGCGACACCGTCGGCGCGCATCCCGGCTAGGCCGAGGTCAGGTCAGCACCAGGTCCAGGCTGAGCGGCACGGGCGGCGGCAGAACGTCCGTGCCACTCCGGAACGACTCCAGCAGGTACGCGACGAGCCGTCGTGAAGCGGCCATCGCGACCTCCACTGGCACGCCGGAAAGCCCGCCATTGGCCAGAAGCACCAGCGTCAGGTCGTGTGGCGAGAAGTCCGCACGCAGCTGCCCGCTGTCCTTCGCCCGTTGCACCAACGCGCCGAAGTCGTCCCACGTGCGGTCACGCACCTCGGAGTGCAGTTCGGGGAACGACGCCGTGAACGCTGCGGTGAACCCACGGTCAGACGCCTGCAACAAACACACCTTCTCGATCACGGTGCTGAAGCCGCGCCACGGGTCAGGGTCCCGCAACGCGTCGTCGATCACGGCCTGGCACACCGCGAACTGCTCCGCGAAGGCCTCCATGACCAGCGCTTCCTTGGTGGGGAAGCGACGGTACAAGGTCGCGACGCCGACTCCGGCGCGGCGGGCGATCGCGGCCATCGGTACCTCCAGGCCGCGTTCGGCGAACAGGTCGCGGGCGACGGTCAGCACGCGCGCCCGGTTCTCGCGGGCGTCGGCGCGCATCTGAGACGGTTCGGCGGTCACTTCTTCTCACTTCGGGCCAAGTGGAGGGGGTTCTCCACTTACGAGGCTACGGTCGGAACCATGAACTTCAAGAGCCCGATCGTGAACCGCGTCAACAAGCTGATCGTCGGCCTGCGCGACGCGCCGCTCGTCGGGAAGCTCGTGCGCAAGGGCATCACCGTCGTGTCGTACACGGGCCGCAAGTCGGGGCGCACCTTCACCACACCCGTTGGCTACCAACGCAAAGGTGACACCGTGAACATCCAGGTGATGATGCCGGACGCGAAGTCGTGGTGGCGCAACTTCAACGGCGAGGGCGGACCGCTCACGCTCGAACTCGATGGCACTCAACGGACCGGACACGCGACATCGCACCGTGACGACAAGGGCCGCGTCACGGTGCGAGTGCAGTTGTAAAAGCCTTACACGGCAAGGCGTCGACGCTCCAGGAACGCCGCCACGAGGTAGGCGCCGCCGCCCAGCACGGCCAGCACCCCGAAGAACCCGGCGCCGGGCACGAACAACGTCGCGGCGGCGACCAGCATCAGCCACGTGCCCAGGTTGTAGTGCAGGGCGTTGCCGCGGATCGCGCCCTCGGCGATGTAGATCAGGCCCACGACGATGGTCGAGCCGGCGGGCCACAGCACGGTCTGGAGTTCGGGCTGGTCGAACACGGTGCTCAGGCCCGTGACCGCTAACGCCAGCGCGGTGAATCCGGTCATCCAGGCCGTTCCCACGAGCTTCTCGGCTCGTCGTCGTGCCTCGGAGGCGACCTTCTGGGCCCGCAGCGACGCGGTCATGGCGAAGGCGGTGCCGACGACGAGACCGAACGCCAGCAACCCGATCGGCAGCCACGACGGCATGAGGACCAGGCCGGACTTCGACAGCAGCGCGGCGCCGTGGCCGAAGACGTAGGCGAACGCGAACCCCAGGTAGGCGGCGCGGTTGTCGACCTCGGCCGACGCGGAAGTGGCGACGGTGGCGGGCAGGGCGGTGACGTTCACGACGACTCCTGGCAGACGAGTGAGTGGATCAGGCGGGGTGCGATGACGGTGAACTGCGGCGAGCGGCGGATCGAGGCGCGCTGGTCGGCGAGGCCGTGCAGGCCCAGCCAGAACGTGAGTGCGCGGTCCGGGTCGGGAACGACCCTGCTGAACAGCCGTGACGCCGCGAAAGAAAGATCGGCCGCACCGAACATCACGCGGTAGCGGCGGGGGTGCAGGACGGCGAAGTCGAGATAGGCGAGGCCCGCGGTGTAGGCGTCGGACGCGCCGTGAACGGCGGCTTCGAGCTCGCGGAAGGCCTCGTGACACACGGCGAGCAAGATCGCCGGAGCGTCGGGGAACTGCTGGTAGATCGACGAAGTCGGCACCTGAGCCGCACGGGACACGGCCCGCAGCGTCACGGCGTGCTCGGAGTCGACCAGGGCGGTCGCCGCCGCCACGATCGCCTGGCGGCAGCCGGGCCCGCTCACGGCTCCGGGACGATGACGACCTTGCCCAGCACCGTGCGCGACTCGGCCAGCGCGAGCGCGGAACCCGCCTCGGACAACGGAATGCGCGCGGCGATCTGCGCGGTCAGCACACCGGACTTGACCAGCTGCAACACCTGCGTGAGGTCCTCGGCCAGGCGAGCACGGAACGAGGCGGGACGGAAGCGCTTGCCCGCCCAGAAGTTGTAGAAGCCCGCGCGCCTGCCGTTGGGCAGCAGGTTCCACAGCGCGAGCTGGCCGAACAGCTTGAGCACCGGCAGCATCGCGTTGCCCGGCTCGTCCTTCGTGGCCGCGGAACCGTAGTTGACCAGCGCGCCGCCGCGGCGCAGCAGCCGCCACGAGTCGTGCAGCGCGGGCCCGCCGACGTGGTCGAACACCGCGTCGACACCCTCCGGCGCCAGCTCGCGGATGCGGTCGTACATGTTCGGGTCGCGGTAGTCGACGGGGATCGCCCCGAGCTCACGCACCGCGTCGTGGTGACGAGCGGAGGCCGTGCCGATGACCTTGATGCCCGCGTGCCGCGCCAGCTGCACCAGCGTCGACCCGACGCCACCGTTCGCGCCGAGCACGACGATCGTGTCGCCGCGCTTGACCTTCGCGGTCCGGTACATCATCTGCCAGGCCGTGACGCCGTTGACGACGACGGTCTCGGCGGCGGCCGCGTCCACGCCGTCCGGCACCGGCACCAGGTCGGCGGCCTCGACGATCAGGTGGCTCGCCCACCCGCCGACCTTCGTGACCACGGCGAACCGGTGTCCGCGCAGGTCCCGGTCGACCCCGGCGCCGGTCCCGACGACCGTGCCGACCACGTCGTAGCCCGGCACGAACGGGAACGCGGGTTGGTCGAAGTACTTGCCGAGGCGCATCTGCTGCTCGGCGAACGAGACCCCCGTGGCGTCCATCCGCAGGACGACCTGTCCCGCACCCGGCGCGGGCAGCTCCCTGACCTGCACCTGCAGGCCGGCGGGCTCGACGACGCCCGGCAGGACGATCTCGGTGGCGCGGGTCTTGGCGGTCGTGGCGTTCATCTCTGGCTCCTCGGTTCCGGTTGTGCTTACGGACATAAGCTAACGCCCGTAAGTCTAAGAACGCAAGGCCTAACACCCATAAACTTTCAGGTGTATGGTTACGGCCGTGACGAACACGGAACCGCGCAGGCGCAACCGCAGGGGTGAGGGCGGCAAGCTGCGGGAAGAGATCATCGCGGCGGCCGTCGCGCTGCTGGACGAGGGCGGCGACGAACGCGCGGTCACCCTCCGCTCGGTCGCGCGCAAGGCGGGCATCGCGGCCCCGTCGATCTACCCGCACTTCGCCGACCAGCCGTCGATCATGCTGGCCGTCGTCCAGCAGGAGATGAGCGCGCTTACGGCCACGTTGCGTGAGGCAGACGAAACCGCACCGCACGGCGCGCGCGCACGGCTGTTCGCCGTCTGCAACGCGTACCTGGACTTCGCGCGCGAGCACCCGCAGCGCTACCGGATCATGTTCGGCGGCCTGTGGACCCCGTCGACCGAGGACACCTCGATCACCGACGCCGACCTCGACTCACTGGGCGTGGAGGCGTTCACGCTGCTGGTGGAGGTGCTCGGCGCGTGCATAGAAGAAGGCATCGCGCACGGCAGTGACGACCTCTACGGCGACGCCGTGGCGTTGTGGCTGGGCCTGCACGGCCTCGCGCACCAACGGGCCGTGGTGCGCAAGATGCCCGGACCTGCCGACGTCGGTGACCGGCTGATCAGGGCACTCGCGCACCTGAAGTAGTTACGGGGCTTCGAACAGGGTCGACACCGACTCGCCGACGTTGATCCGCCGCATCGCCTCGGCCATCGCCGGCGCGATCGACAGCACCTTCAGCTTCGGCACGGCCTTCTCGGCGGGGATCGGCACGGTGTTCGTGGCGACGATCTCCAGCACGTCGTCGAACGCCTGCAACCGGTCGAGCGCGCCGGACGAGAACAGCCCGTGCGTGCAGGCGACCCGGATCGACCCGGCCCCGCGCTCCCGCAGCTTGTCCAGCAGCTCGATCACCGTCGACCCCTTGGCGATCTCGTCGTCCAGCACGATCACGTCCCGTCCGGCCACGTCACCGATGACCGTCGAGATCTGCACCTTGTCGTCCGCGAACCGCTGTTTGGCGCCGGCCGCGACCGGCAGCCCGAGGATCCGCGCGAAGTGCGCGGCCTCCTTGGCGTTGCCGAGGTCCGGCGACACCACGACGGTGTTCGTCAGGTCGTACTGCGAGAAGTGCTCGGCCAGTTCGCGCAACGCGTGCAGGTGGTCGACCGGCACCGAGAAGAAGCCGTGCACCTGCGGCGAGTGCAACGTCATCGCGAGCACCCGCGACGCGCCCGCGGCCACCATCAGGTCGGCGACCAGGCGGCCGCCGATCGAGATCCGGGGCGCGTCCTTCTTGTCCGAACGCGCGTAGGCGTAATGCGGCAGAACAACGGTCGTGCGCGCGGCGGAGGCACCACGGGCAGCGTCCAGCATCAGCAGGAGTTCGACCAGGTGTTCCTGCACCGGCGGCACCAGTGGCTGGATCAGGAACACGTCCCGCTCGCGGCAGTTCGCCTGCAACTGCACTTCCAGGCAGTCGTTGGCGAACCGCGTCAAACGGCTGGGTGAGAGTTCGACGCCGAGGTGACCACAGATCTCGGCGGCGAGTGAGGGATGGGCAGAACCACTGAAGACAGCGATGTCACGCACCCCGCCGAACCTAGTCGACGACCAGCACCAACTTGCCGTCCTGGAAGAACGGCGTGAGGTTGCCGCGCGTGTCGACGGTGTGGGTTCCGCGCGGCAGCACGGCGTCTATGGCCGTGAACGCGAGGATGTCCGACACGCCGTGACGGCCGCGCAACGACCGTTGGCCCTGATACCTCAAAGCACGGCCCTCACGGCGGTACTGATGTGCCTCAGCAGCAGCGGAGGCGCCTACTCGAAGCGCCTCCGGACCTACCTGACGTGCTGATGAAGCACCGCGTACCGCGACGCCGAAACCCTGTGCGACCAGTGAGTTCACCACTGCGTCGGACGGGGGAACTGGCAGGAGGAAGGACATCGCGTAATGGCCCTCGACCTCGTGCACGACGACCGTTCGGGCCGTCGTCAGCACGGTGTCGTGCAGCTCGATCGCGATCTTCTCCGCTTCCCAGCGGTTCTCGTAGCCGGCGTCGATGCCGACGAAGGTGCTGGTCACCTGACCTCCACGAAGATCGGGTTGGTGTAGCACCACAGGTCCTCCCACGGGTTCGCGGCACCGGGTGCGTCCGCCTGCGGGTCGAACGTGCCGCGGTTGCCGTCGGTTCCGCGCAACCGGAGGAAAAATGGCTCCCGGACGTTGCGGAACGTGTGCGTGAAGACCGCATAGTGCCAGCGCGGCTCGTAGGATCGCTCGACCTTCACATGTGGCGTGGCCAACGTTTCAGATGATGATCGTCCGGTTACCGCGCCCTTGATGAGGTCCAAACGGCGCAACCTGGGGATGAATCCCGCGCTGTTGGGCCGGGTTGCGAGACGTGCCTTGACCAGCACGGTCACGTCCGAACCGCGCCGCACGCGCAGACGGCCGCCCATCGTCTCCGTTCCGCCGGATGCGTAAACGTCGAACTGGAGATCATCGACCAAACCGCCGTGCGACACCCACGCCCGTCCGGCCCGCAGACCCTCCATGACGGCGCCGCGCGTGCGTCGGGTCGCGCCGACGACGGTCCGCGAGAACTCGCACGGGAAGAAGTCGACGTACGGCGGCAACACCTGCGGCACGGCGCCGACGACCGGGTCGAGGTGCTTGCCCGTGAGGTCGAACTGGTCGCCGGGCTCCGGCACGCGGGCGATCGTGTCGCGGGAGTTGAAGTGAGAGTCCGAGTTCGACGTGATCCACCAGCCGAGGCCCTCGGCGAGCAGCGAGTCCCACACCCCGCCGACCTGCGCCGTCATCCAGTCGAAGCCGCCGTACGTCCGGTAGGCCTCGGGCGGGTAGGGCGCGTAGGAGTTCGAACCAGGGCTGTTCGCGTACCCGCCGCGATGGCCTCCGGGACCGCGCAACGGGTCGCCGTCGCCCTGCGCGCCGGGCGCACCCTCCATGCCGACAACGATGTCGGGTGCCAGGTCGCGCATGGTCCGCAGCTCGTGCGGCGCGACCCGGCCGTTGCGCATCGGGTGGTTCACGAACACCAGCGCGGACTTCATCGTGCCGTTGCGGATCTTGGTCTGGAGGAACCGGACGGCGTCGAGGGCCTTGCGCTCGTTGGCGGGGCTCGACGCCTCCTGGCCGTTCAGCCGCCAGTCGAACTGCCGCTCGAAGTCGCGCAGCACCCCGGCCTCGTCCCGGCAGTCCTCGAAGAACACCGTGGCGTGCTCGGCGCCGGGGACGTTCCACTCCATCCCGTGCCACAGCAGCAGCTGCGGGAACTTCTCGCGGGCCCGCCGAAGGTCGGCGGCGGTCGCCTCGACGGAGTGCGCCTCGTGCGACGCGTGCCCGTGGTCGGTCACCACGAGCCAGTCCGTGCCGTGCCGCAACGCACCGCGGATCTGCTGCTCGACGGTGTACATGCCGTCGTACGAGTACTGCGTGTGCGTGTGGTGGTCGCCGGAAAGCCACTGGTAGCGCCCATGTGAAGCCGATGCGGTCCCCGTGCCCAGTGCGCCGGCCACACCGAGCACGCCGGCTCCCTGCAGGAAGCGTCTGCGAGCTACTTCGGACACGGCTGACCTCCACGCACCGGATCGGGGTCCGTGGAGGTTAGAGCGATCGGATGAGCTGGAGATGGACGCCGGATGAACTAGTGGCGCGGCCCGAAACGCTGGCGGTGAATTCACGCTCAGCAGGGCACCTCGTGGCACCGCCCCCACGCCCCCGTACAACCAGTACGAGGACGTGGGGGCGG